>SXSS01000089.1 GCA_005792145.1 Planctomycetia bacterium
CGCCAACAAGAAATTGCACAAGCGCGGCGACCCAAGAACTGTGGATAATCGCACCTTGGTCAGTCAACGATGCCATTGGGTCAAAGTGTGGAATCATCAATGATGCTGGGCCAAGCAGCACGATCACACCAATCATTCCTCTGCCAAAGATGCGCGCAAGAGTCAGCATCGAAGCGGGCGCAATCATTGCAGCAAGAAAAAGAATCGTTGCGAGTGCGATCCACCAAAGCACTTGCGCCGCCATAATTTGCCCGCACAACAAATTTGCCGCGGCACGCCGAAGGTTGTTGATTCGCGGATCTGCTTTGCGATCCCATGTCATCGGCAAGATCAAGAAGCGCATCAACAAGATCGATCCTGCAACGGCAAGAACGGAAGCGATGCATCTTGCAACTGTGAGCGGTTCACTTGTATATGGTCCGATGCTGATTTCCTTTTCGCCGATCGTCGCAATGACATGCTCACCAACAGCGCCGATGCGCGTGGAGGAAATTTCTGACCAAGAAAGGCGAACGCCCTCTGCATCAAGATGCACAAGTCCTCCGAACCAGATGAAGAGCGTCAACAGCAAAGTCCATCCGATCATTCTGCCTACAAATGAGCCATTTGTTGCCCCCGCAGAAGTCGGATTGATTCCACGCCAGTAATGCGGAGCAGGGGAAAAGAGGGCAGTCGAAAAGATGGTTGGTCTATTTGTTTGGCTCATTGGATTTGCGTACTCTTGACACTAGCGTAGTGCCGATGGCTGAAGAAGATTCCGATACAGATTCGGTTGGTGGCTGGGATGTCGAACCGCAGGAGAGCGGTTTTGTCGCATTCTGGCCGCATGCAGAGGCATTATCTGGTGCTGAATTCTCGACGGCTGTCACGGCGTGGGTTGGTTCGAAGGCTCCGATCGAACCAATCGAGACAGACGACGATGCAGTTTGGGCATTCGGGGTGCAAATTCCGGGAATCGAATCTGGTTTTGTGATTTGGTGCGAACCCGCACGAGAATTATCCGATCGGGACCGAAGTCAAATTGGCGATGAGGCATCACGCTGTCCTTGGGTGATTCGAATGCAGACAATTCTCTCCGTCGAGGAACCCGCTGAAGAATATTTTATGAGTGTCGGAATGCTCGGCGGCGCTCTGCCCGATATCGTCGCAATTCTGGATGTCATCACAGGCGAGGTCTATCCACGTCAAAGAATCGACCGAGATTTTCTTGCGGAGGATGCAGGCCCGATCGAACGATTGCTCTGGCGACTTGGGCGGTACGAGGCTCTTCCCGATGGCGATTCCAATTTAGTTTTGCTTGGTACGCATGGACTTGCTCGTTGCGGCATTCCAGAACTTGAAATCGCCGAAGTCCCCAGCGAACTGGCAGAATCTGCCGCTGTTCTGCTGCACACATTGGCTGGATTATTGCTGGAAAACGATATGCCAGATCCTGGTGAGTCGATCGAAGTTGGCGATGAGTTGATAGTCGTGCTGCAACCTGTTGATCAGGTTTCGGAATTTATCGGCGAAGCCTCGGCAGGATCAGAGCCTTGGCGAGTGCAAGCTCGTGCGCATGGATTAAGCGAATTTTCTCTTGTTCGTGCAGTGATTTGCGCACTTCAACCTGTAGGACGCTTTCGTCCACTTTGGGTTTGGCCTCGAGAAGTTGTCGAAAGCATCGCTGCTGGCAGCGCGGTTCTTTATATGACCCAGCACAGCGTTCGATCCACGGAACGGCGCGCACGATCAACTTGGGGATTGTTTGCAACCGCATTCGCAAGCTTGACTCGAACCGGCAACCAAGAGTGGCAGAAAATTGCACGCACCGGATTTACAGTGCAGACACCTGTCCCTGGTTCAGGCGAGCCGCGCATTGAACAGTCGTGGTTTGCGGTGGAACGAATCGATCACGAGTCTTTGACTATCACGGTGGTTGATCGTCCGATCACGCGCCCAGATCTCGATCCAGGTGCTCATCTGACAATTCAAACTTCGGCAGTCACTGATTGGCGTGTGGAGATTGGCGGAGAGATTTTTGACCCAGATGATGTTGATGCGTTGCTGATTGCCGTCGATCGTGTGCGAGAAGTGGATGGAGATTCATCGCCACCAAAGGTCCATCCTTGAATCCCTCACAAGAAGAGACAAGATTGGTCACTGTCCATCTGGCGACCAGCGACTTTGAAGCGCAAACCGTTGCAGCAATTCTGCGCGATCGAGAAATTGATGTCGCTGTTTTTAGCGCCGCAATTCAAGCCTTTGGACTCGATGGAACCGGCAATCGAATGCTCGGCGGCATTCCTGTGCAAGTTCGAGCCGAAGACTTGGAGCGGGCGAAGGCTGCGCTGCGCTCGAACAAATTTCTCGCCGATAGCGTCGACTGGGATTCGGTCGATGTCGGCGAAGAAGATGAAGGCGCCAAGCAACTTGGAAAGTCAGGGGCTTTGAATACCTTTGGTCGATTCATGGTCGGGGGTGGACGAATCGCCGCAGTGATCATCCTCGTGCTGAGCGTGGTGACTTGGATCGCACGGTGCAGTTGATGCACATTCGACGGCGCTATCACCTGCATTGGCCCGGCGTGATCTTTGTTGTCTTGACAGTTTTGATTGGCATCGCAGCATCGCAAAGACGCGAAAATCTTTTGGTCTGGGTCTTCGCCTCGATGCTTGCATGGATCATTGTTTCTGGAATTATTTCTGGCGGAATGATGATGGCGGTGCGTGCGGTACGAATTGCGCCCAGGCATGGCCGTGTTGGAGAGTGGTTGAGCGTTCGATATGAAGTCTCTTGCCAATCAAGTTTCTGGCCACTCTTCGATATCCAAATCAAAGAAATGTCCGATGGTAAATGGCGACCCGCTCATTTGACGCACTGCCCGCGAGGGGAAATGACCAGCGTTGAATCGAAGTTTTTGCCTGAAACACGCGGATGCTTGAAATTGAAAAACTATCGTTGTTTCAGCGGTTTCCCTTTCGGATTGATCTTGAAATCAGTCGAGTTTTCAGAAGATGTCGACATTTTGATTCACCCCAAGATCTCTCAATTGCCTTCAACTGCTCTGCGTCGTTTGCTTTCAATTCGGGGGGGCGAGGGTCGCCGTGCTCTTTCCGCGCGTGGCGCTGGCGAGGAATTTCATGGACTGCGTGAATATCGAGAAGGCGATTCGATGCGAAGTATTGCGTGGCGAAGAAGTGCTTCGCTTCCCGATCTGGTTGTTGTCGACCGATCCGCTCCTATGCCGCTACGTCTCGCAGTTGCCCTCGATCTGCGAGTTACAGAAATACCACACACCATCGAACAAGAGGAACAAGCAATCGCTATGACGGCGAGTTTGCTCTTTCATGCAGAGCAAGCTGGGTGGGAGATCTCGCTCGAGGTACTCGGTTGCGCTGTGCCTCATTTGCCAATGCGTCGTGGTGGCCGACATCAATTGCAGATTCTCGACGTACTTGCCGCAATTGATCTCAGCGTCCCGCGGTCATTTGAAAGTGCGCAGCATCTCCTTCGCCAAAGTGTTGTCCTCATTATTCATCCTGGAATTGCAAGCAATCGCAGTATGCGAGGAGACTCTATTTCAATGTCAGCGTCGAAAATTGCCTCATTTTGTGGAGTAACCATCGATGAATGATTGGCAAAGTGTGCGCAAATATAACCTAGTGTTTGCACTTTTGTCGATTGCGGCATTCGCAATGAGTGAACGGAGTATCGTAATTCTAATCGGCGGGATTTCACTATCGATTGCAAGTTGGTTCATCACCGTTGGATGTCGTAAGCACATGTTGCCTCAAAAAACTCTATTGGTGCTTCTTTTGCTCGGGTTCGCTGCGGTCTCTTTTCGTGTCTATTCGAATCCGTATCAGTTCGAGATTCCTTCCATCATAGGAATCATTGTTTCGTTCGGACTTGTATTGCGATTATACGCCAGACGAACAAGTAGCGACGAACGACAAATACTGATGATGTCATCGATACTTGTTGTTGCAGCAGTGTTGCAAAGTAGTGATTTGCTTGTGGGACTTTTGGTCTTGAGCGCGACTCTTATGGCGGTCAATTGCGTTGTGCGTTTTCGATTCGCGGCCAGCATCGAGGATCGATCACAACCAGTTTTTTTTGGCGGAGGAAGTTTTTTACGAGAATCTGGAATCAAGCGTCGAATGACCGCACAAGATTTAAGATGGACAATTCGCAAGGCAATGTCGATTGTCATCCTTCTCACGCTGGTTATCTTCGTTATTCTCCCTCGCAATCCAGAGCCGATAGGTGCACTCTTTGGAATAGCGGGGAACGGGCAACTGGAATTCCCGTCACGCATTTCTCTGATGGAACCAAAGAGATTACTGCCTTCAGAAATCGAACTCCTGTCGATTGATTGGCGTGGTCCTGATGGAAAACACCCTGTCAACATTGAAACCCTCCGACTGCGAGGTGCCATATTAGATGACTACGACACCATGTCGGCGCAGTGGTATTCGCGTCCGTCTATCAGTCATCGAGTCTTGACCTCTGGCAGTGATCGGTTTCAAGATTTTTGTTCAACCCCGATCGATGAACGCATGAACACATTTACAATGCGCGTCGAGTTTCTGGGGTTAAATTCGGAAATTTTGCTGAGTCCTTTGGTGCCGATCGGCATTCGAAGCAGGACAGCGCAGGTGTATTCATTCGCTCCAAGGACGATGTTCATTTGCAGGCTTGAATCAGAAAATGCGGGAGAGACGAATGAATATGAGTTGCGTGTTCAGCCATACGCATCTGAATCTACGCTCGCTTCATTGCAAGGTGGATCGTTCGCGCTACCGCCTCTCAGGACATTTCCTGTTTCAGGCGTTCAAGACGCCGCAAATAAAATATTGTCAACCGCTGACAAGGATTCAACTCTTGCACGGAGCGACCCTACTGCACGATGGGCACGAAACATTCGTATCGCTCGTATTTTTGAGCGCGAACTGACGAGCGACCGCTTTCGATACACCCTAGATCTTGGCTCATTTATTCGTACCAAGGATAGTGACCCAATCGATTTATTTTTGAACACGTATCGCTTTGGACATTGCGAATATTTTGCCAGTGGACTCTGCGCACTGTGCCAATCCGTGGGTGTTGATGCAAGAATCGTAATTGGATATCTCGCAAGTGAATTTGACAAGTCTTCTCAGCGTTACATCGTTCGAGAATCCGATGGCCACGCATGGGTCGAGATTCGTACTGGTGAGTATCAGTGGACGATGATTGATCCGACACCAGTCAGTCAACTGAATACGCCGCCGCAAGAAAATGAATCTTGGGCATTTGTTATACGGTTCATTTTCGCACCCCTCGAATCTCTCTGGCGAAATGAAATTGCACAATTCGATGCTCAGGCTCAAAATGTTTTAGTGCAGCAAACGAACGAATGGTTTCGCGACATGATCCAGACATCGTGGTCGACGATCCAGAGGACTGCTCGCAGTGCGGGTGAATCTTCTCGACTCGTATCATCGTCCTACATCTGGTTTGGCTCAGTTGCACTGACAATCACACTCTCTTGCGCTGCGATGTTCATCGCTTATCGAAAGTGGCAACGTGCTCAGCGTGCGCTCGGATTGACTCGCCGTGGTCGAGTTCGAACCAAAGTCGCTTTGCGCGACTGCGCATTTTATGTTGATGCGCTTGATGTTTTGGAACGAAGGGGAATTCGACGTCCTCTTAATTTGTTGCCGAGTTCATTCGCAGAATTGGTCCGCGCTCAGCACCCCATCGGGGGAGATCTCTTTCAAGAGATCGTGAACAGATTTTACGCCATTCGTTTTGGCGGCGAGCGACCTGATCCACGAAGACGGGCTGAAGACCACGCACTGGTTGGCCGGATGCGGCAGGCATTGATTGCTGCGCGCTAAATTTCAGCGCGTTCTTGGGCGCGCCCCTTTGGCTAAAGCGTAGGATAGTTCGCTCGGACCAATTCCTGAAACTCCTGACTCACCTCGCATTCAATTGTTCTTCAGTTTGGCGCATGGAGTACAATCATTTGAAATGCCAGCATCAAGATCACGAACATCCGAATGGAAACGAAGCATGCAACAAGTCTTTGAAAGGGGAGGGACGCTGGAGATTTCTGTTGCACGCATGGGAACTGCCGACTCATCTTCGATTGATTCACATCCACTTGTTGATCCGCAGGAAGTTGCGGGATCTTCTGATCTTGTTTGGCGTTTGAAGATCGTGTCCCTCGAAGAAGAATCTGTGTTGGTCGAAGCGCCCGTTGCACTTGGAGAAACATTTCGAATCGATGATGGAATCGCTCTCGTGGGAGCAATCACGATCGGTCAGAATCGGTGGAAGTTCCGTTCTCGAAAAATTTCGGATGAACGCCCAGCGGGCGCTCGTGGTGTCTGCATGCGACTTGAATTGCCAGACAAAGTCGAGCGATGCTTGCGCCGATTTGTTCGATTCGAAGCTGCTGAATTGCAACTGCCAAGCGTCAGTATGTGGCCGCTTCTTGATCCCAGAACGATTGTGGCGGCGGAAACTGCCAATGAAGATGCCTTTCGAGCCTTTGTCGAATCCAAGACACCTGCAAATGTTGCCGCACCGATGCCATCCGTGGGGCCGAAGTTCACCGCAACATTGATGAATGTTGGGGGCGGAGGCGTTGGTCTGCGAGTTGAACCACAAGATTCTGCAGTTCTAGGCAGGCACAGGATTTTCTGGTTAGAAATCCCACTCGGCCGCGATCATCCAGTGCCAATCGCAGTCACAGGCAAGGTCGTTCACACCCATCTTGATAGTTCTCAGCGGACATATATCGGCGTATCATTCGACTTTACATTTCGTTTGGCTCACCAACAGACCGTTGTCGAGCAAATTCAGCGATCAATGAAGAAAGCCCAGACTCAGTACAAGTAAAAGTCCAGCCAACAACCAGAGGATTCAAAAATATGTCACTCGTCTCCACAAATCCAATTCTCGCAGACAGCGTTCTTTCAGGTGCGATCAGTCAATCCACTGGTTCCGCAGGAACTTGCACTGTTTCTGGGATCATCAACAAAACCGCTGGATGCGTGCTTCTTGCAGCACTTTCTGGCGCGATCGCAGTGCCAGTCACCAAGAATTTCCCGGCTGCGATGTGGATCGCATTCATCGTGTCCATGATTGTTTCGATCGCCGCAATTTTCCTCGTTCGAAGCTCTCCGCGGATGGCAGCATCGATCACAGTGCTCTATTCAGTCTCGCAAGGGTTCATGCTCGGCGCACTTGGAATGTTGCTTGAAGGGATCCTGACCGCGAACGAAATTTCTGTGCCAGGTGGAATCGCACTTCAAGCATTCGTCATCGTGGTGGGATTGATGCTTGCAATGTTGACGCTCTTCCGATTGGGCATTCTCAAGGGTGGCGCAATGTTTCAGTCCGTGCTATCCGTTGTCACCTTGGGCATCTTCTTCATGTTTCTGATTTCGATGGTCATGAGCCTCTTTGGCGCAAATCTTTCGTGGCTCTCGTTGGGTTCCGCATCTGGCGGCGGCAACGCAGCA
>SXSS01000090.1 GCA_005792145.1 Planctomycetia bacterium
AAAATTGCAAGTCTGCAAAAGGCTTCAATCCCTGTTTCAAGCGACTGGTCGTTGAAATCAAATGATGGATGGTGGAGCGCGGGCATATTTGGAAGTGTTGGATCTTGAATGCCAAGCAGAAAAAAGCTGGCTGGGATCTTTTGGCCATAAAACGCAAAGTCTTCGCCGCCCATGAATGGATTTTCCATTTCAACAAGTCGCGCTGTTGGAATTTTGTTCGCAGTACGGCGAACCGCATCAGTTGCAGTGGGATGATTGACAGTTGGCGGGCATCCAGCAGAAATTTTTACTTCCGCAGTGCAGCCATGCATTCTCGCTGCGTGATCGACAATTTCCTCGATTCTCTTAATGGTGTTTGTGCGGACCTGTTCATTGAGCGTTCGGATCGTTCCCTCGAGGGCGCCATCTTGCGCAATGACATTAAAAGCATGTCCCGCCTTGACGACGCAGACAGAGACAACGACTGCGTCATTCGGGTCTGTATTTCGGCTGACGATCGTTTGCAACGCAGTGATGATTGATGCCATGGCGATGACTGGATCGTGCGACAAATGTGGCCATGCTGCGTGAGAACCACGCCCATGCACAGTAATAGAAAAATAATCTGTCGAAGCGAGAAGTGGTCCATTTCGAACTCCAATGGAATTCACTGGAAGCCACGGCCAGCAATGCAATCCGTATATTTCACTGATCGAAGGGCCGAGTAGGCCAGTCAAGCAACCATCAGCGATCATCCGCGACGCTCCCCCGAGATTTTCCTCCGCAGGTTGAAAGAGCAGTGTTACAGGGCGGGGCAGCGGAGCGATCGCTGCCAACTTTGCAAGCACACGAGCGACGCCTATGAGAATAGTTGTATGCCCATCGTGACCACAAGCGTGCATTACTCCAGGATTTTGCGATGCGTATGCGAGTCCTGTTTCTTCAATGATCGGCAGCGCATCGATATCCGCACGCAAACCAATTGTTTTTTCGCCAACACCAGGCAGATGCGCAAGCACTCCTGTTCCTCCGCCCAAGCCACTCTGGAATTGTATCCCCACGGAATGCAACTCACGCTGGATCACTTGCGAGGTTCTTACTTCATTCAGCCCAATTTCTGGATGCGTGTGCAAATCTTGACGAATTGCGATGAGACTTGGAAGCTCGTTCTGAATCAGTTGCGTAAGTTGTGCGCTGTGCGACATTGAAAGAAGGGTATCGCACGCCCCCGATTGGGGCTTCTCCAACTCAATATTCCATTCAATCGCGCAGAGGTCCCAGTCCTGCAGATCTTCGACCTGCATTCAATTTCTCTGCCGCGAATTTGTCTTGTCGAATCAATCGAGTCAACTGACTCATCGAAACGCCCAAAATTGCTGCGGCCGCGGAGACATCAAAATGAGCAGCAGTGACCAAGTCGAGTGCTTCAGCCAGAACCACCGCGAAGTCCCAGTGATCAATGCTGACCTGAATTTTACGGTCTCGGCGTCGGCTTTCCCAAAGCGCGCTGGGTTGGTGTTCCGCGGTGACTTCGAGTGTGCGAACAAGAACTGCAAGTCGAATGCGAAGACGCCGAATCGCAACGCGCCGATTTTCGACTTGGCTGCGACGCTCCGTGCCTTGCGCATCAACTTGGGTTGGGATGTGCGTGATGAAGACAGCAGTTTCGACTCGATTGCGATGCTGACCTCCTGGGCCCGAGACGCGACCAGTCTTCAATTCACATTGGCGAACAAGTTGTTCCTCGTCAAGTGCAACTGGATGTAGTCCTGAAATGAAAATCAGGTCTGAAGCGGGGGGGAGATCATTCAACTGCCTCGCCTCCGAGCCCCACGATCGCCCCGTGCGATTTGGGAGAGTGGATGTGCGGCAAGATCCCATCCATCGCATTCCCCGCGAGCGATTCTCAGTGCCCCTGCGCCAGCGATCATCGCTGCATTGTCGGTGCACCATCGAAGTTCTGCGATTCGAAGTGCGACACCGCGCTCTGCACATGCGATCGCAGCTTCGCGCCGTAAAAGCGAATTCGCTGCAACACCGCCACCGATTAAACAGGAAGGTGCTGCATGCTCATCAAGAGCGAGCGATAAATTGCGAATGATTTGTGCGACTACGACCTTGCGAAATGACGCAGCCAAATCTGCTGATTTCCCAGCGTGCTGTGGATCTCTTGCGGCAAGTGCAAGCGCAGTCTTTATTCCGCTGAAAGAAAAATCTCCACCATTCAGCCGAGTCATCGGCAGTGCAATTGCATCGGCATCGCCAGTTTCGGCGAGTGCATCAAGTTTCGCACCGCCTGGATATCCGAGTTCGAGAATGGACGCGGCTTTATCGAATGCCTCGCCTGCAGCATCATCGATTGTTGCGCCAATCAATTGCGCTTCCATAGGTGAGCGCATAAGAAAGAGACTCGTATGTCCACCCGATGCGACAAGTCCAATCGCAGGCCACTCAAGCGCAACTTGATCGAGCAAACCCGCGATAAGGTGCGCCATCACATGATCGACTCCAACGAAAGGAATGTCGAGCGACCACGCCAACGCTTTCGCAGTGCTCGTTCCAACAAGCAACGAGCCAATCAATCCAGGACGATGACCCGCGGCGACTCCAGTGATTTCCTTCATCGTGATGCCACCATCCGCGCACGCGCCTCGAATGACGGGGATGATTCTGTCCAAGTGCGCACGGCTGGCGATCTCGGGAACAACTCCTCGATATTCCGCATGTAAATCATCTTGTCCTGCGGTGCGACAAGAAAGAACACGCAGTTGATCGCCATCAATGCTGACAAGCGCCGCGGACGTTTCGTCACAACTGCTTTCGATACCGAGGATGATTCGCGCGGACATATGCGTGAGGGTATCGCCGTTCGTGCGTAGACTTGCTGATCTATGGAGACAGGTCTGCGAAGCGCATCAATTCAGGCGGAGCGAGCCATTCTGGCTGCGGTGATCTTGAGTTCTGATGATGACGCGCTCAATAATCCAGATCCGCTGAGCGAACTTCGCGCACTTGCCGAGACTGCGGGGGTGCAGACGGTCGGGCAATTGATCCAGAATCGCCACGGAATGGACGGTCGAACTTGCCTCGGCAAAGGCAAGATTCAGGAATTGAACGCTGCGGTCAAGGAACTGCGTGCCGGAGTTGTCGTGTTCGATCACGATCTGAGTCCGAGTCAACTTCGAAATATTGAGAAGGAACTTTGCTGCAAGGTCATCGATCGAAGCGAATTGATCTTGGATATTTTTGCCAATCGAGCAACATCTCGCGCCGCACAATTGCAAGTTGAAATTGCGCAGCTTGAATACACCGCGCCACGATTGCGAGCGATGTGGTCGCACTTGGGCCAAGTCACGGGTGGATCGCCGATGGGCGTGGGGACGCGCGGACCTGGCGAGCAACAACTCGAAATCGATCGTCGTCTTGTTTCACGGCGCATTGTCGCTCTCAAGCGCGAACTCTCCGAAGTCCAAGCGCGCAAGACCCGCGAAGTTCAGACTCGGCGTGCGGAACATTTCACGGTGGGGATCGTGGGTTATACGAATGCGGGAAAGAGCACGCTCTTCAATGCGCTGACAAATGGTGGCGCATTCGCAAACGATCAACTTTTTGCCACGCTTCAGACTCGAACAGAATCTTGGAATCTTGGTGGTGGAAATATTGTGATGCTCTCGGACACGGTTGGGTTCATTCAACGACTTCCGCATCATCTTGTGGCAAGTTTTCGTGCGACGCTCGAAGAGACGGTGCATTCACATTTGTTATTACTGGTCGTGGACGCGGCAGATCCAAATGCGCCCGCGCAACTTGCGACTGTTCGTGAAGTTCTCGACGGTATTGGCGCGAAGAATCAGCCGCGATTGGTGGTCTTGAACAAGATCGACAAGATGGGCGCGGCAGTCGGTCCCATTGGAGAACGACCGTCAACTCTGGAAGAATGGCGCAAGAAAGAACCAACTGCCATCGCCGTCTCTGCGCTGACCTTGGCTGGGTTCGAAGAACTTCGCAATATGGTTCGCGGAAATTTACTTGGCGAAATGCGCGAGGCTGTTCTTCGGATTCCGCTGCGTGACGGTCGCGCAGTGGATTTTCTGGAGTCTCGTGCGACTGTCACCAATCGCGATTATGACGAAACGAATTGCATCATCACCGTCACGTTGGGGCGACGGCATATCGAACAACTCATTGCGATGGGATCTCGATTCACCGTGAATGATTTGCCCGTTCACGAAGGCCTGCTTGCTCTTTGGCCACCGCCGAAGGAATGCTTCGTAGAGCGAATTCCGCCGCATGAACGACTCGTCGGCGACGGCGCATAGCTTTCTTCAGCGGTTTGTGGGCAGGACTTGTCGAAAAAGTTCGGCGCATGCGCCGCGAACGACGGGTGTGACTCCACTTCGAATCCACGCCGACGAATCATCGCGAACAGAGTCGAGTGATGCCCATACCGCTATTCGACTGAGAGTGCCGCTTGCACATCCGTTTGTTCCTGAGCCGGACCAAAATCCATCATCTGCATTCCCCAAAGCAACGCGCTCCCCGCGCCGTGGATATTCATCCCATCGTTCAACTGGTGTTCCTAGTAGTGCCTGTGAAAAAATCCACTTTGCTGACTTGGGGCCGAAGACCACAATAAGATTTTCGCCGCCTGCAAGAAATTGTTCACGCGCTCTACGCAGAAGTCGGCGCACGCGATCAACAGCAATTCGATGATCGTCGGTGATGCCGCTCGTCAATGACACGCCGCCAGCATCGCGTGGTGAACGCACTCGACACCTTCCGCGAATTTCACCGCTTCGACTTCGCACGACACATTCATCTCCAACTGCAGCACGTCCGAGGAATTTTCGCATCGCATCTGCAGTTATTCGTAGCGCGCTTGAGTTCAATCCATTTTTCCACTCGACTTCGATCAACAGTCGGCGGTCGACATTTTCGAGCGCGCGAATCGCGGAAGGAATCCTCGGCGATCGAGGCTGAGTCAGATCATCGTCTGCGTCCATGCACTTCACATGCAAATGCAGAATGAGTGAACCTCGCACAGCGACAAGATCGCAGGAACGACCTGCTAGCGTGGGGATTTCGCTGCGCACGCTGAATCCCGCTGCGCTGAGTCTTTTCGCAAGCAACACTTCCCGAAGTAGCGAAGTGTGCAGTCGCGAATTGGGTATTGAACGAGTCAATCGCTTGGACATTTGTCCCATTCCTGCAGCGGCGGGGGACTTGAGCCAACTTTGAGCGTGATTTGAAAGCGTGTTGATTCGCAGATTCATGGTTTTTAGGTGTGAATCGAGTGTATTCGCCCAAAGAATTTTCAATTGCAAGAAATTTAGAAACTTGCAAAAGTCGCCCCCCAAGTCATCCGATGAGCCTTATGAGAAAGAGACCCAAACTATGACACTCATCAACATTCATCCGCGGATTCCACGACTTGGAGAACTTCTTGTCGCACAAGGACTGCTGAAACAAAGCGAAGTCGACGCGGTCTTGGCTCGCCAAGCGAAGAATGGTCGACCATTCGGACTTCTTTGCGAAGAAATGTTTGGTATCGATCCAGAATTTATCGAAGCAGCGTGGGTCGATCAATATCGCGCGCTCTCTGCATCATTTGATGCAGATTTCACTTGCGTCAATCCTGCTGCAATCGCACTTGTCACTGCTCGACAGGCGTGGCAGTTTCGAATCTTTCCCCTTCGAATCGAAAACGCAACATTGATCTCAGCAACAACGCCAGGACACCTTGCACGCGCATCAAGATTTTGCAGTGGCGTGTTGGCAATGCCTGCGTTGTTCGTGGTTGTTGATTCATACGAACTTTCTAGCGCATTGGAGACGCATTATCCAATTGATGGAATGGGAGTGGAGACCATTCGGTCGATCCACAAGCGATATGGGAAAACTGGGTAAGCAGTCAATCCGGGAAGAATAAAAGCCACTGGCAACACTTGGACCACTGGCAACACCCGGACCACTGGCAACACTTGGACCACTGGCAACACCCGGACCACTGGCAACACCCGGACCACTGGCAACACCCGGACCAATGGCAACACCCGGACTTGAACCGGGGACACCCGCATTTTCAATGCGGTGCTCTACCAACTGAGCTATGTTGCCTGCGGCACCCGTTCGGAAACGGAAGCTTCATATCCGAGAGTACGCAATTGGGGCATTGTGTCAAGAATGGCATCAACGCTCGAGCCCAATATGCTCGATCCCAACGGCAGTGATTCGATCTGAGTCAGAATTTGCGACAGCAACCACCGAGTGAGCATCTGGCCACCGCGGTAATTCTGCATTCGTAGCCCGTGTGTGCATTGGGAGTTTGCCGAGCAGGAATTGGTGCGTAAAACCCGCCAGAAACGCTCGACCAAAAGACTGGCTTGTTCTGGGCTGAGTCGCAATTCTGCTGCTTCGCGCATTCGCCATGTATTTGCAAATTGCACGTGATGCCACGCTTGCTGTTCGCCTCGAATGCACGCGCAAGCGATCACCACATCCTCCACCCATTGTTCAAGTTGCGAATCTTTCTTGCAATCATTCCAATTCACTTGGGATATGACGGATTCCACGTCAACTTTCCAGCGAGCGTGCGAAATGGAACTTGCAAAGTATGCGCGCCGAAGAGAGTTTGTTCGCTCAACAACATTGATCGTGTTGCGCTTCTTCAGCTTTGCGGATGGCAATGCAAGACTATTCATTTCGTTGTGTGAGACTCGTAAAAATCTTTCTCGACCGACCTTTGAAACGTGAGGGAAGTTTACGAAATCTCAGGCAACCGTCAACATCATCAGACGAAATTTGACGCGCCAAGAAATTTTCTCTGAATGTCCGATATGACTTTGAACTTTGCGCGGAAAGTTCGCAATTCCTCCACATCGATATTGTGGCTGATAAAACTTGGCTCGCTATCACAAAGCGCCTTGGTTTCCCCAAGAAAGTCGATGATTGTCGATCCACCTATGTATTGCGTGGTTGGTTCGCTACCTGTTCGATTGGCAGCGACAACCCACGCTTGATTTTCGATTGCACGCGACGCAAGCATGGCGTGTTTTTGACGCAATCGCAACGCGGGCCAACACGCGCTCATCGTAAAAATTTCTGCGCCGCCAAGAAGTGCGTGGCGCCATAACTCGGGGAATCGCAAGTCGTAACAGATCATTGGCGCAATTTTCAGACCGCCACAATCAAAGACAACTGGACCAGAGCCAGGGGAATAGGAACGATCCTCGCCTCCAGGAGTAAACAGGAAACATTTTCGATATTGACCAACTTCCGACCCATCTGGCGAAAAAATTGTCGCTGTATTGGCGATACTGCCATCTGACTGGCGCCGGGCAAGTCCGCATTGCAGCCAAATTTTGTGCGATTTGGCAACGTGCGATCCCCACTGCACGCAATCAGCCGTTGCGGCGAGATCACTTCGCATCGTAAAACCAGTTTCGCAAAGTTCTGGAAGAACAACGAAATCCTTCTCTTGCGGCGAGCATTGGTGCAAAGCACGCTCGATTTCCGCACGATTTGGAAGCGGCTGCTCCCAAATGGGATTCGTTTGAAGCACATGAAAACGCATGGTGAAACTTGACAAGGGCGACCGACGGGACTTGAACCCGCGACATCCAGGATCACAACCCGGCGCTCTACCAACTGAGCTACGGCCGCCAACTGATGAGGGAAGATAGTAGAAAACTTATGCCGACTCCGCAAAGGAGCCAAAGGCGATCCCGTGCTAACCTATATGGCTCACCCTATAAGGAGTCCAATATGAGCACTATGACCGCCGTTTCGTCATCCCATCGCCACGCATTTGGCAGCGCCAAAATTCTGAACAATCTTTCCGCTGCGATTCTTGTCGAACACGCGCTCGCCCGAGGAGAAGGAACTCTTGCAGCCAATGGTGCGCTCGCATGCGACACTGGAGATCGAACGGGACGCAGTCCCAATGACAAATTCTTGGAAGATTCCGCTGGCATTCACGACAACATCGATTGGGGCAAAGTGAATCAGCCGATGTCTCCTGAACATTTCGATGCGCTTGAAAAATTAGTCTTGGCAACACTTGGTCGTCGTGAGACTTTGTATCGATTCGATGGATATGCCGGCGCAGATCCGGCATTTCGCCTGAAGGTTTCTGTCTTCACTGAAGAAGCATGGCACAGTCTCTTTGCAAAGACCCTCTTCATCAATGCGGCTGCTGCGGATTTGAACAATTGGAAGCAAGACTGGACGATTATCGATGCGGGAAGTCTGCGACTTGATGATCCAGCGAAGTATGGCGCGAAAGGTCCAGTCTGTATCGCGCAAAGTCTAGAAAAGCGAACTGTGTTGATTGTTGGAACGCGGTACGCAGGCGAGATCAAGAAGTCGATTTTCTATGCGATGAATTATGACTTGCCGGATATGAAGGTCTTCCCGATGCATTGTTC
>SXSS01000013.1 GCA_005792145.1 Planctomycetia bacterium
CATGTGGGCGAGCGAAAACAGCGGTTCGATGCCCGAGGAAGTGCCCGCGATGATCGCGATAGTGCCGGTCGGCGCGACAACCGTGACTTGCGCGTTGCGGAAGCCGTGCTTCTCACCTAGTTCGAGCATGCGGTCGGACTCGCGTCGCGCTGTAGCGAGCATGTCCGGCGGGCAGTACCTGGCGTCGATACCGACCGGGAACACGCTCAGACCTTCGTACTCCGCGGGCGCCGCGTTGTACGACGCCCGCCGGTGATTCCGGATCACGCGTAGCATGTGGTCGCGGTTCGCGGCGTACCGCGAGAACGCCCCGACTTCGCCCGCCATTTCCGCGCTCGCGGCGTAGGCGCCCGCGTGCATGATCGCGGTGAGTGCCCCACACTGCGCCCGGCCTTCGGGCGAGTCGTAGGGAATGCCCTGCACCATGAGCAGCGCGCCGAGGTTCGCGTAGCCAAGTCCGAGCGTGCGGAAGTCGAAGGACTTCTGCGCGACCGACTGGCTCGGGAACTGCGCCATGTACACGCTGACTTCGAGGATCATCGTCCAGATGCGGACCGCGTGCCGGTACGCTTCGATGTCGAACTTGTTGGCCTTCACATCGAAGAACGTCGTGAGGTTCAGCGACGCGAGGTTGCACGCCGTATCGTCGAGGAACAAATATTCGCTACAGGGGTTACTTGCGCGAATCTCACCATCGAGTGGGCACGTGTGCCACTCGTTGATGGTGGTCTGGAACTGCACGCCAGGGTCGGCGCAACTCCACGCAGCATAGGAAATCTGCTCCCACAGATCGCGTGCCGGGATGGTCTTCTTCGCCTTCGGCGAGCGGTTCTCCGTCTTCGCCTTCTCCAACTCCGTCCGCCAGTAGAGTTGCCACTGGCCGTTTGTCTCCACGGCCTTCATGAACTCGTTGGGGATGCGCACCGTGTTGTTGCTGTTCTGCCCGGAAACCGTGTAGTACGCTTTCGAGGTCCAGTCGGTGTCGTACTCGTCAATCTCGATGCTCTTCCACCCTTGACGCGCGAGTTGGAGCACGCGAGCAATGTAGTTTTCGGGGATCAGCGCGGCTCGCGCATCGAGAACCGACTTGCGCAGCCCGGTGTTCTTCGCCGGGTCATAGCGTTCCTCGGCGACCGCGTGCCCCGTCAGCGCACGCATGATCGCATTAAGGTGCTTGTTCATCAGCTTCGACCCGGTGACAAGGTCTGCGACCTTCTGCTCTTCGGTCACCTTCCAGTTCACGAACTCTTCGATGTCAGGGTGATCGAGATCGAGTACGACCATCTTCGCGGCGCGACGTGTTGTCCCACCGCTCTTTATTGCGCCGGCCGCCCGATCGCCGATCTTGAGGAAGCTCATCAATCCAGAACTCTTCCCGCCGCCGGAAAGAGATTCGCTGTCTCCGCGCAGGCTGGAGAAATTTGTTCCTGTTCCAGATCCATATTTAAAGAGTCGCGCCTCGCGCACCCAAAGATCCATAATGCCACCTTCATTCACCAAGTCGTCATTGACCGACTGGATGAAGCAAGCGTGCGGCTGCGGATGCGTATATGAATCGGGAGCGCGTTCGAGAGCGCCGGTTCGGTGATCTGCGATCCAATGTCCCTGAGCAGGACCGTTGATTCCATATGCCCAAGCCAATCCAGTATTGAACCACTGTGGGCTGTTTGGCGCCGCCATTTGGTTCAAAAGCATGTATGCGATTTCGTCGTAAAACGCCTGCGCATCCTCGGATGTTTCGAAATATCCGTGCGTTTCTCCCCAGTGTTTCCAGCATCCTGCGAGTCGATGCACGACTTGCTTGACGGAACGCTCTGGCCCTGTTGTCGGCTTCCCGTCAGCTCCAATCTGTGGGACTCCTGCCTTGCGAAAATATTTGCTAACGACGATATCGGTTGCGAGTTGACTCCACTCCTTTGGAATCTGCGCATCATCCATTGCAAAGACCACGGACCCATCCGGGTTCTTGATCTTGCTTGAGCGTGTCGCCCATTCTGTTGTGGTGTAGACATCCGTGTCTTTGGTTGTGAATCGTCGGGAAATTTTCATGAGTGCGTCCTGCGGGAAATGGGTTGATGATGTGCGAACAGAAACAACGCATGGGATCGCCCAACGAAGGCGATCCCCATTTGAGGGGGAGTCTTACTGATGTTCAGTTTTATTTTGAGAGTGACCGTCAACTCGAGGCAGAGTCAAGCCGCTTTGATTCTGATACTTGCCGCCCTTGTCTGCGTAACTAGTCGCGCAAACGCGATCGGCTTTTAAGAACAACATTTGTGCAATGCCTTCGTTGGCATAAATCTTTGCTGGGAGGGGAGTGGTATTGGAAATTTCAATTGTGACCTTGCCGCGCCATTCAGGCTCGAGCGGCGTGACGTTGACAATGATTCCGCAGCGGGCATAGGTCGACTTGCCGACGCAGACTGCCAAGACATCGCGTGGTACGGAGAAGATTTCGATTGTCTCGGCGAGGGCAAATGAATTTGGTGGGATCACGACATGATCGCGCTTGGTCAATTCGGTGTCGATTGAGATAAAGAGATCACTCGAAAAATTCTTTGGATCAACGACGGCGACTCCGCCGGAAGTTGCGTTGGTAAAAATTTTGAACTTCGTTCCAACGCGAACGTCATATCCATAACTCGAAACGCCGTATGAAATCACGCCATCTCTTTTGCGACTCTCTTCAAAGGGCTCAATTCCAACTAACTCACGAATCTGTGTATCGCAAAGAATGCCCATTGTTGAACTCCTCAAAAAGATCGAAAAAAGTAAAGCAAGCTGATCAACCCACACACTAAACGCTCCCGCACAAAGGAGGTCAGAAACTAATTTACCCCAACATCTTGTGGTGGCAAGAGCAAATCCACCACAATATCTTGAATTTTATCGGACACGAGCCTTTGGATCTTAACCTGTTGTAAACACAATGACTTGGGAGCGTATTTCCCGCTCGATGGTGGGAGTGCCCTTGTGGATTGATTGTCAGGGGCTGTCGATTTCACCTATTAGACTCCTTGCGTGAACGTCGATTCTCAGGAGCCGTGGCTGATTGATTTGACCGAACCTCAACGGCAAGCGGTGACGCATACTGGTGGACCGCTCTTGGTTCTTGCTGGTCCAGGATCTGGCAAAACACGCGTGATTACAAGGCGAATTGCATGCAGAATCGCCGCGGGAATTCCTGCGTGGCAGATTCTTGCGCTGACATTCACAAACAAAGCGGCGCGCGAAATGAAGGCTCGTGTTGATGCGTTGGTTCCCGCGGATGCGCCCGGTCGTCGGGGTTTGGTCGTCAGCACCTTCCATGCGTTTTCTGCTGGAATTCTGCGCAGATATGGCCCAGAAAGTCTCGCCGCTGGCATCGGGCAGAAACCTCTTGCCGCGGAGTTTTCCATCTTCGATATGGATGATGCGTACGCAGTCATCAAAGCGGCGATCGGCCGCGCAAATCTCGAAACTGCGCAGTGGCAAGTTGGTTCGGTGGCAACCGAAATTTCGTCCGCGAAGAATCGTTTGCTTTCTGCCGCTGAATATGCGCAAAATGCGCTTGATTTTCGCCAACGCACAATCGCTCGCATCTATGCGATCTATGAGCAAGAGTTGGTGCGGCAAAACGCGCTCGACTTCGATGACTTGTTGATGCGAACAGCTCGGATGCTCCGCGACGATCCGCTGGTTTTGGCGCAATTACAAGGGCGATTTAGGGAAGTTTTGGTCGACGAATATCAAGATACGAATCACGCGCAGTTCACGGTCGCGCATTCAATCGCTCGCGACCACCGCAACATTTGCGTGGTCGGCGATCCCGATCAATCTATTTATGCTTGGCGCGGCGCGGATATTTCAAACATTCTCGAATTCGAGGAGCATTATCCAGGAGCGATAGTTGTGCCGCTGGGTGAAAATTTTCGATCAACATCACACATCGTCGCTGTTGCGGATCAGTTGATTCGCCGCAATTCCGCCCGTCGTCATAAGGATCTTTTTACTGGACTTGGCGATGGAGTTGCGCCCAAAATCGCAATGTTGGCTGATGAAACATCTGAAGCGAATTATGTCGTCGAAGAATTTGA
Source organism: Planctomycetia bacterium (assembly GCA_005792145.1). GTDB lineage: Bacteria > Planctomycetota > Phycisphaerae > Phycisphaerales > SM1A02 > F1-60-MAGs104. The sequence goes on from SXSS01000013.1 coordinate 4,077, forward strand.
GCGCGCAAATCGCGCAGGAATTCAGTGGAGAGAGATGGCGGTCTTGTACCGAATGAATTCTCTCAGCCGCACGCTCGAGGATGCGCTGCGACGGCGAAACATTCCATACGTCATTGCGCGCGGAACGGCTTTTTATGAACGACGAGAAGTTCGCGATACGTTGAGTTATCTGCGTGCGCTGGTGAATCCATTTGATGAACAAGCGTTGCGCCGGATTATCAATGTGCCTGCGCGTGGAATCGGCGCGACATCAATCAACAAATGCGCCGCAGTGGCGGTCGCCCGAGGATTTTCACTGCTTGAGGCGATGATGATGGCTCGACAAGCGGGAATTGCAGAGCGAACTGCAAAATCAATCGATGGACTTGTGATGGTGTTGGCTCGATATCGCAGTGAATTGGAGATCAAGCCCGCGGAAAATCTTGGCCCATTCGTTGCTCGATTGATCACCGAGGCTGGACTTGAACGAGCCGCGGCTGCAATCGCAGATGATGATCAAGATGCAGCGGAGCGCAAGGCGAATGTTCAAGAAGTTGCAAACGCCGCCAGTTTGTATGTTCTGCCGGAATCTCAGCCCGATGCACGCGCGCCAACACTCGGCGATGCGCTTCGTGGTTTTCTCGAATCCGTCGCGCTTGTCGCAGATTCGGATGCGGTGGATCCTGAACGCGGAGTTGTCACTTTGATGTCGCTCCACGCTTCAAAGGGTCTGGAATTTCACACGGTTGCCATCGTGGGAATTGAAGAGGGACTGCTGCCGCATGCGCGGTCGATGGATTCGCCGCAGGCAGTTGAAGAAGAACGCAGGCTTCTCTTCGTAGGCATCACTCGAAGCGAACGAAGCCTGTTGTTGACTTGCGCTGCAACTCGCGCAGTGCGAGGGCTTCGTATGCGCACAATCGAAAGTGGATTTCTGCGGGAAATCAATGGCGAAAATATTCAGCGCCTTGATCTGACAGAACGCGTGGAATATGAAGACGATGAGAGCGGGCGACGGCAGGGCGTTGGAGGTTCGCGCCGTGGTGGCGACGGGGGATTTCCCGCTGGAACCATCGTTCGTCACGCGCAGTTTGGTGTTGGAACTGTCGAAGAAGTTCTGCCGCGAGGAAGTCTGACGAGCGTTCGAGTTCGCTTTCGAAGCGCGGGCGTGCGAACACTTGTGCTGGAATACGCCAAGTTGGAAGTCATCGCCTGAAGTTTTTGCTTCAGTGTGCTAGCGACACATTCCAGTCTGCCACATCATGAATGCCCATTGATCAGCCTGCTCCGCGATTCGATTTGCAAGGGGTTTTCCTTGTCCATGTCCTGCGTTGCGATCGACCCAAAGCAGAATCGGATCGTTGGCATCATCATTCGCGCTGAGCGCCTGCATCCGCGCGGCCATCTTGCGCGCATGAAGTGGATGAACGCGCGAATCATTTTCGCCGGCGGTAAAAAGCACCGCTGGATATTTTTTTCCTTGAGTGACATGTTGATAGGGGCTGTACTTTCGAATCCAACCGAATTGCTCTGCATCGTCGCTTGATCCATACTCTGGGACCCAAAACTTTGCCATCAAAAACTGCTGATATCGAATCATGTCAAGAAGTGGCACCGCGCTGATTGCGGCGCAAAAAAGATCTGGTCGCTGCGTGATCGCAACGCCAGTCAAGAGTCCACCATTGGAACCACCTTGGATTGCAAGGTGCTTCGAATTTGTAAACTTCGATGAGATCAACCACTCGGCGCAGGCATAAAAATCATCAAACACATTTTGTTTGTTTGCACGCATGCCAGCTTTGTGCCAATCCTCTCCATATTCACTGCCGCCGCGCAGATTTGCAATCGCATAGACACCGCCTCCTTCGTACCACGGCCAATTCGTCGCATTGAATGCGGGATCGAGGCTGACATTGAATCCGCCATATCCATAGAGAATCGTCGGCGATTCTCCGTTGAGTACCAGTCCCGCCTTGTGCACGATGAACATTGGAATTTTTGTGCCGTCTTTGCTTGTGACGAAAACTTGGGACACAGTCACGCTCGATGGATCGATCGGCACACTTGGACGAGCCCAGAGGGTCATCGCGCCACTCTTGAAATCGACGCTATAGATCGAGCGCGGTTCATTGAAACTGGTGTAACTCACGAAGCCATCCGTGCGCGTTTCATCAGTTGCGAGCGCTGCACTGCCAAGTCCAGGCAATTTGATTTCGCCGAGACTTTGTCCGCTCGAAGTGAATCGCTCGATTCGACTGCAGACATCCTTGGAATAGGATGCGACCAACAGACCGCCGCAATATGCCACGGACTCCAGCACTTCGTTTTGGCGCATTGCAATGATCGACTTCCAGTTCTCGCGCGCGGGCGAATTCATATCGACAGCCCAGAGCGATCCCTTTGGAGTGTCGAGCGACGAGAGCATAAACATCGTGTCGCCGATAATTGCAGACGCGCGGAAATTCCCATCAAGTCCAACTGCAACTGGCGTGAGCGGCAAAGAACCGCTTGGCATTCCAGCGCGTTGCCACTTGGCAAAGTCGCCGACAAAGAGATCGTTCGATTGCCAACCACGCGACTGTGCGACGATGATCCATCGTCCGTCGCGCGAGAGACCTGCGCCAGGCACGACACTGGGTTCTTTTTGCTTATAAATCAGCGGATCTTGGCGTGCATGAAAGCCAATTTGATGCCAACGAATTTCGCGCGAGTAAGGATCCGCTGGGTCCGCCAACTGAGAATATAAAAACGCATCTCCGCTGGGCGACCATCCATCGAAAGAAACCTTTCCCGAAATTTCATCGCTCAGCCACTGCCCACTTGCAACATCAATCACTCGCAGAACGCTCATTTCGCTTCCCGATTTGGAAGTTCCAAATGCGACACGACGACCATCTTGTGATGGCTCCCACCAATCCAAACTTGTCAGGCCTTTCGCATCGATGGTGTTCACATCGAGAAGGACTTTTTTGTCGGCGCGTGATGGCCCAGTCGATGCGATTGCGGCACTTCCAGAAACCGCAAGCGCAGAGGGGTCTGTTGCGAAATACAAAATTGGCTGATTCTGGTTTCCATCGCGTTCGGTCCAGAACGCACTCGCACCTTCGCGTTTGGGAAGTCCGACCGATCCAATAGACATAAGTGGCGCAAGTTGCTTTTCAAGTTGCGCATGACATGGAAGTGCATTCAAAATTGATTGCGTGCGATCATTCTGAACGGTCGTCCACGCCAATACCTCGGGCGAATCTTTTTCCAGCATTTCAAGCCACCGATATTCATCGGTGATTGTTTCGCCGTGAACAAGATCAGAAACTTTTTCAGCGCGCGTTGCCGGAGGAATTGCAAATGAATCGGCGGCAACGAAGAAGCCGAATGTGTGAATTGCGAAAATGGAAAGAGCGCGCTGGCGAGCAAGATGTGTCATTTTGGCAATGCTACGACTGAAATGAAATGGCTGGTCCAGAAGTCGTTCGCATCCGGATCGTTTCGGGCATCGAGCCAATTCCATCGAGCAACTTGGGGTCTTCAAAGCCCTCGACATCCAATATCACATAACTTGTGCGGGGATTTGACTGCAGATATTCGGCGTTAATGTTGATTCCCGCCTTTGCCAAAAGTGTGTGCATCGATCCCAGAACGCCGGGAACATTTCGGTGGACATGCAAAATGCGAAGTTGTCCCTCGCGAAGCACAGGCAGATCGACTTGAGGAATATTGACCGATGTATCGGTCGATCCGTGATGCCAAAAGCGAACAAGTTTTTCCGCAACTTCTGCGGCGATTGATTCTTGCGCTTCCTCGGTTGATCCACCAATGTGTGGAGTCAGGATCGCCGTTGGGCACGACTGCATCGGTGAATTGAATGGATCGCCAGTCGCCGCAGGTTCGGTTGGAAAGACATCAATCGCAGCGCCACCAAGTCGTCCATCGCGCAAAGCTGCGGCAAGAGCATCAAGATCGACAACCGATCCACGCGCATTGTTGATCAAAATTGCACCCGGCTTCATCATTGCAATTTGACGCGCGCCGATGAATCCCATGGTCTGTTGCGTTTCAGGAACATGCAGTGTGACGCAATCTGCATCGCGAAGCAGAGCTTCAAGCGATGGCCTTGATTGTGCGTTACCCAGCGGCAACTTGCGAACAACATCGAAGAAAATCACCCTCATTCCCAGTGATTCTGCCAGCACGCTGACTTGCGATCCGATATGGCCATAGCCAACGATTCCAAGAGTTCGCCCGCGAACTTCGTGCGAATGACTGGCGGATTTGTCCCATTGCCCCGCATGCAACTGCGCAGATTTTTCAAAGAGTCGCCGAAAGAGGCAGATCGCTTCGGCAACGGTCATCTCGGCGACACTGCGCGTGTTGCTGAAAGGCGAATTGAAAACCGCGGATCCACTTGTTTCGGCAGCAAGCAGATCAACTTGATTCGTGCCGATACAGAAGCATCCGACTGCAACAAGATGGGAGTGATTCGCGAATTGCGCAGCGCGCATTTCAGTCTTGGATCGAATCCCCACCACACTTGCTCCAGCAAGTGCGCGGTCCAGTTCTGCTCCTGCAAGAGCGCCTGCGATGCGCTGCACTTGAAAGCCAGCTTCGGTCAAGATCGAATCCGCAACAGGATGAATCGATTCAAGAAGTAAAGCCTTCGGTGCGGTCGTCATAAGTGCAAGGTTATCTCTCTGGCGAATCGTCGTGGATTCGCCGAACTATCCCACGACATCAGGCAGTGCAAAGAGATCCGCCGTGAGATTCACAGGGCCATCTGCGGTGATAAGAACATCGGCTTCATAATGAACACTCAGCGACCCATCGCCAGTCAAGATCGGCCAAGCAGTTCCTTGCGAGACAATCTCGGTTGTGCTGACGGCGATCATCGGTTCGACTGCGATCAACATTCCAGGCTTGAAAGTTGTCCACGCTTCGCTCCACTCGCCGGGATATGTCGGCACAACATTGGAGACAAACGGGGGAGCGTGCAGAGTTTTTCCATACCCATGGCCTCCCAGTCCGCGCACGAGAAAAAAACCACTCTCCTTTTCGACGCACTCTTGCACCGCGCGCGCCCAATCGATCAATGGTCGACCAGGTTGCATCGCAGCGACCCCACGCCGCAAACTTTCCCGCCCACTGCGAAGAAGCGCATGCGAGAGGTCATCGCCAGATTTGATCAGATATGTCCACGCAGCATCGCCGATCCAACCTTGATGACGAACGCCGATATCGATCGAGACCAAGTCGCCTTCTGCGATTCCCTTGCGTGTCATGTCGTGCGTTCCGTGCACGACGCATTCGTTGACGGAGATGCAAGCGTGCGATGGAAATGGAGGATGCCCGCGCACCTTGTATCCCAAGAAGCAAGATTTGCAATCAAGGCGATTTAATGTGCGCTCGACAAATGAATCAATTTCCGCAAGCGTCTGTCCTTCTTTCAGAAACTCGGCGATCGCTTCATGCGTTCGTGAGACGCACTCTGCCGCTGCGGTTGCGGATGCAATATCTCGTGCGGAAATCATGGCGGAAGATTATCGCACGCCTGTCGAGTTGGCGGAAACCACCGCTCCTTGCGCGAGAACCAATTCTGGAAGTGCTCCAGAAAGTTCGTAGCCAAGCGCGCGTTCATCTTTGAAAGGCCACAGAACCATGTCGGCAGATTTCCCAACCGCGATCGATCCGCATTCGCTGGTCATTCCAAGCACGCACGCCGCATTCCAAGTCACAGCTGTAATCGCCTGCGCCGGTGTCATTTTCATTTCGCGAACTGCAAACGAAAGAACAATCGGCATCGCGCGAACAGGTGCGCTTCCAGGATTCGCATTTGTCGCAAGCGCAAGCGCTCCGCCTGCGTCGAGAAATTTGCGTGCTTGAATACAAGGTGTTCCCAGGCAAAATGCAGTTGCAGGAAGGCCAACGGCGATCGTCTTGCTTTGCGCTACAAGTTGCAAGTCCGCATCTGATGCAGCCTCCAAATGATCGACGCTGATTGCACCGAGTTCCAAAGCGGCGGGAATCATTCCAAGCGAATTGAATTGATCCGTGTGCACTCGAATTCCGCATCCAAGTTGCTTCGCTTGCCGAAAATATCTCACGCAATCCGCAACGCTCCACGCGCCGCTTTCGCAATATGCATCCGCGTTGATTCCGGGATATTTCTTCGCCACTGCGGGCAGCGTCTCATCGATCATTCTCTGGACGCAATCAATTCGCTGCGGATCAATTGCGTGCGCGCCGAGAAAAGTCGCGGCGACTCGAAGCGGAGAGTGGCGCGCAGCGTGCGCGATCGCATCGAACATTCGCAGTTCGGTTTCTGTCTCAAGTCCATATCCCGTTTTCACTTCTGCAGTTGTTGTTCCATAGGCGGCCATCTCAAGCAGGCGCTTCATCAAGTCTTCTGCAAGTTCCTGCGTTGATGCGGCACGCACTGCGCGGACCGTGGACATAATTCCTCCGCCCGCAGCCAAGATGTCAAGATACGAACGCCCCGCAAGTTTCATTTCCCATTCGTCCAGTCGATCGCCAGCCCAGCACGCGTGCGTATGACAATCGACAAATCCTGGCAGCAACACGCATCCGCGCGCGTCGATCACTTTTTCTTCATCCTGAGACTTCGTCGGCGATCCAGCCGCAACTTCAGTGATCCGTCCATTGCGGACGCGAACAAATCCACTTGGAATCGTCCATACATTTCGCATTTCGTCGCCTCGACGGGGGAGGAGCGAATTGACCGCACTGGACTGCAGGGTCACGATTCGGGCATTGAGAAGGAGAAGACCGCTCACGCTGCGGACGGTACCGTACTGGCACAATGTTGCTCTTTGTGATTCGACATGCCAAAGCAGCCGAGCGTGATTCGCACCTGTGGCCAGACGATTCGATGCGTCCGCTGACCAAAGGTGGCATTCGCAAGTTCGAGCGATTGGCCGAGCAGATTCGCGAGATTCACGAACCACCACAACTCGTCCTCGCCAGCAAGTTCGCGCGAGCGTGGAGCACGGCGCGCATTCTGGGCAAGGTTGCTCGTTGGCCCGATCCAATTCGCTGTCACTCTCTCGAGTGCGATCACGATGACGGCGTGGAAGAAACCCGCGCATTTCTTGCGATGCGCACCGAGGATTCGATCGCCATCGTTGGACACGAGCCAATGCTCAGCGATTTTGTCGGAGAACTTCTTGGATCCGCAGGTCCTGCGATCGTCATGAATAAAGGGGCGGTGGCAATTCTTGAAGTCAACGACCCAAAGCATTTATCCGCAGGCGAATCTTTCCCTGGAAGTGCGGCATCTTTGGTCGCACTCGTCGATCCAAGTTGGGTCGCCCAAGGTCGCAAGAAACGCTAGACTTGAAGTTTCGATCATTCCCGTTTGAAATCCGCGAGAAAAACAATGAGCACCCCAGAAGCACCTACGACGAAAAAAACATTGCACGTGGAAATGATTTGGGATGGATCCGTCCTGATCGTTCGACCCGCGGGTCCAAACATCGGCCAGCGTGAAGCGCCAATTATGAGCGGTGATATTGATCCGCATATGAAGTCTCTTGGCAAGGCAGTCAAATTTATGGTTCTCGATCTCTCGAGCGTTCAGTTTATGAGCAGTATGGGAATTGGAACGTGCATCAATTGTCGCAATGGCGCCGCAGCGCTTGGAGCCAAGCCAATTTTATATGGCGCGAACAAGGATTTGCGCGCGTTGTTGGCGATGATGAAGATCGAAAAACTTTTCGCCGTCGCGGATTCGCGCGAGTCGCTCAACAAACTCGTTGGTCGCTGAATAACGCTTGGCTGTTATTCAATTCAAAGTTTTATTTTTGCTCCAGTCGCGGGGGACTTTTCGTGTGAATCACGATGTCAGCCCCCTTGATTTCTTTCTCCTCAATTTCGGCTGACGCAGTTGGTTGAAGTGAGATCACCAGAATTTTCGCGTCTGGACAAACGCGCGAAAATTGCGCGACAGTTCCAAGCCGTTGTTCAAGGTGGAAGCCACCAGCAATATGAATGATTGGGTTTTTCTGCGCAAATGTTTTTGCCGCGCTCATTCCCATCGTTCGATCCCATATGCGCTGTGAACGGTGGGCACAATCAACATCTTCGTCGCTCGGTTCAAGCGGTCCCGTCTCGCCTTTTTCGGCAAGATCCTTCTCGGCACGATCTTTGTGCATTTCCACCATCAATTCGCGCAGTCGATTCCAATCTCCATCTCGCGTGATCTCATCATCAATCTCAAACAAGAGTCGTTCATCCGCGGGGAGGGCTCGCAGCGGTTCATATCCTTCTCGAAGTGCAATCGACACATATTTGCGTGGGGCGTTTGCGGCGATGACTTGTGCGCCGGACACCCGCGCCGAATCGATCATTGGCTGATACCACGGAATCCAAGTGTTCTCGCCGGCCCAATCACGAGAATTTGTTGTGGCAAGAAAAACTTCAAGCGTGCTGTCATTTCGCAAATACATTTCGACAGCCTCTTGCTCGTTGCGTTCAAGCATTTCAAGACTGACCGCGCCCTTGGGATGCGCGGCAAGAAACGCATTGACAAGTGCGTGTTCGACTCGATGTGCTGATGCGTCGTCATGCGTCTCGCCCACGAAGACTGCGTTGGCATTCGCAGTCCGTTTGAGAACTTCATCCCAAGAAATCGGCGTGCGTGTCTTGCCATCAAACGCCCAAAGCGAATCCGGTGTGGGTGCCTGCGCGATTTCGACGGCTGGGTCGATCCGCTTCGCATTTGTACAGGCGCACAGCGAAAATGCACTCCACATCGCGGCGACACAGAACAGAGCCAGACGATTTATCGAAAAGCAAAAAGTTTGATTGGTATTTTTCAAATTCAGGCATAGGCTATAAATATGCTCGATCTTTTGTTGACATTTGTTGTTTCATTTACCTCAAGCCACCTCACTGACATTGATTCGTCCACTCTTGAACGAGCAAAGCCCGTCCGCGAAGGGTCCGACAGTGTTGTTCGGGTTCGCTTGAACTCGCTTCGAGATGTGCGAACGATGGAATCTCTTTCAGGTGATATGTGGTCGCACGGCATCTATGGTGGCGAGGCGGATTATCAAGTTTCCCCCGAACAACTTGCCGCGCTTTCTCGGACAACTCTTGAGTATTGCGTGATGATTGAAAATCTTGATGAAATCGTGCAAGCCGAGGCGAAGCGACTTTCAGCACCGCCAGCGGAAGGCGGCGTCGCCGACGATGCGTGGTTCGGCGATTTCAAAGATCTTGCAGCAATCAATGCCCGGCTCGATGCCCTGGCCGCCGCTCGGCCAGACATCGCATCGGTTGTCGTGGTCGGAACCTCGCTCGAAGGTCGACAAATTCGTGGACTGCGAATCAGCGCGGCTTCCGCAGGAACTTCCGTGCCTGGAATTGTTTTTAATGCCACTCAACACGCACGCGAGTGGGGCGCGGCAATGACGGGAATGTTTCTCGCGGATCGATTGGTCGAGAGTGCGGACACCGATCCTCGTGTGCATGCACTTCTCAGCCGCGCTGAAATTTTCGTGATACCAGTTGTCAATCCCGACGGATATTTTTTCACTTGGAGCGACAGCGCAAATCGGCTTTGGCGCAAGAATCGCCGCAACAATGGAGATGGAACATTCGGTGTCGACAATAATCGAAACTGGGGGTATGAGTGGGGAGGAGCGGGTGCAAGCACGCAAACATCCAGCGAGACTTATAGAGGCACCGGTCCATTTTCCGAGCCAGAAACCGCGGCAATGCGCGATTTTTTCAACGCACGACCAAACATTGTCTCGAACATTGACTTTCACGCCTACAGCCAACTCGTTCTCTCGCCGTGGGCATACACAACTTCTCCTTCGGTCGATGCGGGGCTCTTTCAATCTATTGGCGACGCAATGAAGAATGCAATCGCCGCCGAGACTGGTATGGGGTATGTCGTTGGACCAGTCGGCTCGACGCTCTATCTTGCAAGCGGGGGTTCGGTCGATTGGGTGTATGGCGCACGCGGAGCGCTTGCATGGACAATCGAAGTGCGCGACAAGGGGACATACGGTTTCATAATGCCACCTGCAGAAATTCTTCCTTGTGCGCGCGAATGTTTCGCGGCTGCGTTGACTATGGCAGAAGTGACTGCGCAAGCAGTCATCTTGACTCTTCCAACTGGATCGCCAACACAACTTCTTCCAAATCAATCAACGCCACTTGCTGTAATCATCCGGCAATTCGTCCCAGGGGTGGTTGTGGATCGCAAACTTTTCTCTCGCATCAACGCTGGTTCTTGGCAGTCGACTCCGCTGGTTCTCGTTTCAGGGGATGTCTATAACGGAATGATTCCAGCCGCATCGTGCGGCGCTGTTGTGGATTTTTATATCGAGGTCACTCTGACAAGTGGAGCCGCAGTGAGATATCCAACGAGTGCGCCCAACACATTTCTCAGCGCGACTGTGTCGAGCGAATCCATTCTGAACGAGTACAACTTTGAAGTTGCCAATTCTGGATGGCTTTATGGAATTGTTGGCGACACCGCGACCGCAGGGGTATGGGTTCGCGGTGATCCCATCGCGACAACCGCACAATCAGAAGATGATCACACTTCTGGATCTGCAACTCAGTGCGCATTCACCGGACAAGGAACTGTCGGTGGATCCGCAGGAGCCGCGGATGTTGACGGCGGAATCACCACGCTTCAGTCGCCAATACTTGGCACGATGGTCGCAGGAGCGCATCTGCGTTATTGGTTTTGGTACACAAATAATCTAGGCGGCTCGCCAAACCTCGACGAGTTTGTCGTGCAAGTTTCTAGCGACGGCATCGTGTGGACGACGGCAACGACCGTTCAGTCAAGTGCAACTGCATGGCGCGAGGCAGATATCACGCTCGATGGACTTGTTGCTGTCGGATCAAATATCCGCGTCCGATTTATCGCGCAGGACCTTGGAGCAGGATCGCTTGTCGAGGCGGCGATAGATGATGTCAAGATCGTGACCATCGGATGCCCGGCAGAGATTGGTGACATCAATGGTGATGGACTTGTCAACGGCGCTGACCTCACCATCCTTCTTTCCCAGTGGGGCGGTCCAGGCAGCGGCGATTTGAACGGCGACCAGATTGTCGGCGGAGCGGATTTAGCGGCTCTTCTCTCCAATTGGGGATGATTTCTTCCAATTCATTTTCCCCACCGTAGACTTGCATAATGGCGCTTCAGGCCGCGATTATTCTTTCTGATACTGGTCCCGTTGCGAAACGCCTCGAAGGCTTTGAACATCGTCCTCAACAACTTGAAATGGCGGCGGCGATCGATTCGTGCCTTGATCGCAAAGGACGATTGCTGGTCGAAGCTGGCACTGGCGTTGGAAAAAGTTTCGCATATCTCGTTCCTGCCATTCGCAGAGTGGTCGATCACCAAGAGCGTGTCATCATCTGCACGAACACGATTGCACTTCAAGAACAATTAGTTGACAAAGATATTCCTCTGCTCAACGCTGTCATTCCAGAGGAATTCAGCACGGTGCTTGTCAAAGGGCGTGGGAATTATGTTTCGCTGCGCCGATTGAAACTCGCCAGCGCTCGGCAAGATCGCCTCTTCGGCGGTGAAGAGGATCGTCATTCGCTGCAAGGTTTGGAAGATTGGGCGTATGAGACTCGTGACGGCACAACCACATCACTTCCTGTCATGCCCGCGCACAATGTGTGGGAACAAGTGCAGTCCGATGCGGGCAATTGCATGGGGCGCAAATGTCCGACATACGAAAAATGTTTTTATCAAGCGGCGCGGCGGCGGATGGAAGGTGGCGATTTGCTGGTGTGCAATCACTCACTTTTCTTCAGCGATTTGGCGATGCGCGCCGCTGGAGGACGAGGATTCCTTCCGTCATACCACCATGTCATTCTTGATGAAGCGCATTCTCTTGAAGAGGTTGCGGCCGATCACTTTGGTGCGCGATTGAGCGAAGGCGCAATCATGCACTTGCTTCGAACTCTGTGGAATCCCGCGAATAATCGTGGCGCAATCAACGATATCCCGATGAAAGATGGCGGCGATCAGACTCTCGAATCGGCGCTGCGTCAGATCGATGTTTGTCGTCGTGTGGCGGAGGGCTTCTTTGGCGATCTTTGGCGTTGGCGAGAATCGCAGGGTGGCGAAGGAGAATTTCGAATTCGATCTGCGAATGTCGTGACAGATTCGCTCAGCGCGCAACTGAAAAGTCTTGGCGTGCTTTTGCAATTGGTTCGTGAACGGGCCGCCGATGAAGCAGATTCGTACGAGATCAATTCGTATGCACAACGCGCAGCAACACTCGCATTCTCGTGCGAGTCGCTGCTCGCGCAAACAATGCCGGGCTGTGTGTACTGGATGAATTCCTCCGCACGCCGCAGAGGCCCTTCGGCTGGTCGTCCCGAGATCACCATCGCCGCCGCCGCAGTTGATGTTGGTCCGCTGCTGGCGAAGCATCTGTTCAGTCAAGATGTTTCAGTTGTGTTGACATCTGGAACCCTTGCGACGAGTCACGGCAATTGCGCGCTTTCCGCGGCAAGTTTAGGGATCACTGATCCACAGATTCTCATCCTGGGAAGTCCATTTGATTATGCCAAGCAAGTGCGTGTTCATCTCGAACCTCAGATTCCAGATCCTCGCGATGATGGTCATATGCAAGTGCTTGCGGAGCGTGTCCTGCATCACATCGAGGAGACGGACGGTGGTGCGTTTGTGCTGTGCACAAGTTTTCGTTCGCTCAACGCGCTCGTCGAAGCGACGATGCCTCGACTTTCAAAGCTTGGTTTCCCGGTGCACGCGCAGGGTGCGGGAGTATCGAACAACTTACTATTGAAGCGATTTCGCGAAGATGAGCGCAGCGTGCTCTTTGGCGTCGCGAGTTTCTGGCAGGGGATTGATGTGCGAGGTCGCGCGCTTCGCAATGTGATTATCACTCGATTGCCTTTCGAGGTTCCAGATGCGCCACTCGTTCAAGCGCGCCACGAAGCAATCAGAGAGCGTGGCGGAAATCCATTCAAGGAGGACACTCTGCCACGGGCGATCATTCGATTCCGTCAAGGATTCGGCCGACTTGTGCGTAGTGCGACGGATACGGGTCGAGTTGTTGTGCTTGATTCGCGAATTATGACTAAAAATTATGGACGAATGTTTTTAGATGCGCTTCCCGAGGGAGTGCGCATCGAAGTTCTCGGCGCGGACGAATTTTCCGCGTGATGTGTCAGGTTCGAGTGTTGGCGGAATTGCTCACGTTTTCGCGCTTCAAAGTATCGATTGCTTCTTCGGTTGATTTGAAGGCGCGTAGATAGGGGTGGAGTTCGAGAAACTGGGCTTTTTTCAGCGAAAATTCTGTGCTTGATTGAATTGCTGAGATGACAACAGTGATGTTGTCCGCATGCAGTCGTTCGACAGCTTCTTGCAGAAGCATAATTCCAGTCGAATCGATGAAGGGCACATCAGAAAGGTCGATGATCGCAGCGTATCCATCTTTCATTGGCTGAATGACTTCAAGAGACTTTTGCGCTGATCCAAAGAAGAGAGGCCCGTGAATATCAAATCGATCGATGCCTCGTGACACTTCTCCAACCGCGCCTGACTGATCACTCGGCAGTAATTCGACTGTCGAAACCGAACTCATCCGCTGCATAAAAAAGACAGATGCGAGAATAATCCCAACGACGATCGCCACGACCATATTGAAAGCAACAGTCAGTCCGCAACAAGTAAACAATAAGGCGCGATCACCGTTGGGAGCACCCCGAAGGAATGCGCCTATAACTGGGAAGTTGCACATATTCCAACCAACCCAAATTAAAAGAGCAGCCAAAGTAGAAAGTGGAAGCAAATTGATGGTTGGTGCAAGAGTCAAGATGACGATCAATAAAAATGTGCAGTGACTGAGCGATGCGATTGGTGTCCGTCCACCCGCGCGAATGTTGGATGTGGTTCGAATCATTGTGCCGCCCGTGCAAAATCCGCCGAAGAAAGGCGAGATGAGATTCGCCAAACCAAAACCAACCAATTCTCCACTCGGGTTATGACGCGTTTTGGTTTGTCGATCAGCAAAAACGGCGGTCATCAATGTTTCAACTGCGATAAGTATCGCGACTGAAATCGAAGTTTTGATCAATGTGTGAATTGTTGAAAAGTTGCATTGAAGTTGTGAGAATCCAGAGCTATTGACCCAAGGCAATATCAAACTGGGCAAATCCTGCGGCAATCCAGAGGTCACCGTTCCATTGATAGTCGACTTGAAATGAGATCCAATTGTGGCAGGTTGCCAAGAAGGAACAAAATGATGGATGGCAAAGCTGATAGCAGTGACAAGCGGAAGGACAACGAGAGACTTTGGAAACCAATGATGAATTTGCGGAATGACAAACAGCAAGATCAGTGTCAACGCTCCAATGGTGGTGTCGCTCAGAACAAGCGTATTGACTTGTAATGTGCATTGATAAAACGATTCAAGATAGTCAGGTTGTGGAACCAGCTTCACTCCCAAGAAATTTGCGGACTGATGCATCATGATCGATATTCCAAGCCCCATCGTGAATCCCAGAATGACTGAAAAGGGGATGAAAGATATAAGGTCTCCAAGTCGCAGGAGACCAAACAGAAGCAAGACGACGCCTGCACAACATGATGAGACTAAAATTCCTGCAGGACCAAATTCTGCAACAATCGGCGTAAGAAGAATCACGAATGTGGCGGAGGTTCCGCCGACTTGAAATCTGCATCCACCGAAAATCGCCGCAACAGCGCCGCCAATGATGCTGGTGTACAGCCCATATTGTGGCGGCAGTCCCATCGCAATTGATTGGCTCACCGAGAGCGGTAGGGTGATGATTGCGACAACGATTCCAGCCAATACGTCGTGCAGAACTGTTCGGCCTGTGATTCCTTCACGCAGCGAAGCTCGGATTGCGGTGAAGAAGAGGGGGCTTGATTGCGAGTTCATATGTGGATTTAGCCGTTGTGGTGTGTGAGGACGATGCGCGTGATGAAGTTGAAGTTTATTGATTTTCTAGGAAGTCAAACGCGCGACGAAAACAGCGACAGAAATAGTATGGGAATCAACGAAGGCGGCGACAATCATCGAGCGCGGTCAACTCGTCATCGAGTGGTTGCATGACAATGCGATGCCGGATTGTGACCGCGGGATTTGATTGCTGGTTCGCAGTGCGATCCGCCGCGCTGAAGCAGCAATGAAAAACGCGATTTGAAAATTCTCTTTTTTCACAGTCGCCGTGGATGTCCCACTGGAATGTCCCGATCATTTCCTCCACACGACCGCCGCCGAGAGCAAGGGAACGCGCGAAAACTGTTGCGCGGAGATGGCAAAGGTCGCCAATTTGTCAAAATGATCGCTAAACATTTGCATTAAAGCACAGCGGTGGTACTTTAAAATTACGGATTGACCTTTTTACAGTGGACTTCTCGGGCGCTCGTCCGCGACGCTGGAAAAGCGAATTCCTATCAATGTTCGAGCCCCGCGAGTGGCGAACAGAGGAGCGAGCCGTGAAGACAATTCAATGGCCCATCATGGTGGCGCTGTGCTGCGCCTGTGCGTGGGCGCCCAGCGCTGCCGCGCAACTCCAGCCGACCCACCCCAACCTGACCTTCGCGCCGTTGACCGGCCGGGCTTTGGAACTCGACCTATACCTTCCCACGTCCGGAACCGGTCCGTTTCCAGTCGTTGTCTGGATACACGGCGGCGGGTGGCAGAGCGGCGCTCGGTTTCCGATCCCGACGTTCATCATCCCGCTGCTCGGGCGCGGCGTGGCCATCGCGAGTGTCTCGTATAGGCTGACAAGTCAGGCCAACCTTTATGACCCGCTGCCCGTTATCTTTTCGGCGCAGATTCACGACGTGAAGGGCGCCGTGCGCTGGCTCCGCGCGAACGCGGAAACTTACAACCTCGACCCCGCCCGCTTCGGCGTTTGGGGCCCCTCTGCGGGCGGACACCTCTCCGCGCTCCTCGCGACCAGCGCGGGCGTCGCCGGCGCGGAGGGTGACATCGGCGGCAACCTTGCTCATTCGAGCGCGGTGCAGGCCTGCGTCGACTACTTCGGTCCCACCGACCTCCTCAATATGACGCCCGACATCACCACGCCGCCCGGCGGCGCGAGCCACGACGGGCCGACCTCGCCCGAGTCGCGCCTGCTCGGATGGGACGACCCCGGTCAGGGCATCGGCGACATCCGCGCCAACTCGAGCAACCCGAACGCTCCCTACCCCGCGCTCGTCGCGCTCGCGACGCTCGCCAATCCCGTTGCGTATGTGGACGCGGAAGACCCGCCCACTTTCATCGCGCACGGCACGGTCGACATCACCGTGCCCATCCGTCAGAGCGAGCGACTGCGCGACGCGCTCGCGCTCGCCGGGGTCGATCATCACTACACGCCCGTTGTCGGCGCAGGGCACGGCGGGTTCCCCAGCGCTGTGCATCTTGCCGCCATCGACTTCCTCGTAGGGGAACTGACGGGCTGTCTATCGGACCTCGACGGCGACGGCATCGTCGCCGCGTCTGACCTCGGCGTGCTACTCGGCGCGTGGGGCGGAGCGTCGGTCCCCGCCGACCTCTCCGGTGACGGCGTTGTGTCCTCGCCTGACCTCGCGATTATGCTTGCAGCATGGGGCGCTTGCGGGGGGTAAGGGCAAGGGCGAGGGAGGGAGCTAATGAGCCATATTGTCGCCAGATATATGCATTGAAGCACAGCGCAGTTACGATGAGTGCACGGAAACACGCTTCACATTGGACTTGTTGGGCTCTCGCCTGCGCTGCTGGAAAAGTGAATCCACATCAAAAATCTACTTCCAAGATATGTTCTATGCGTTGAGCCTAACAGCACAATGATTCATCCTGCTCGGAATAGGCAGTCAACGTATAACGCAAAATCGCCGTCCTTGGCCTCGGGTCGAAAGGCTGGTTCCACTCAGATCTTCTTTGCGCATTCTTGGCAGAACTTGGAGTCTGACTCGTTCAGCTTCCCGCAAGCAAGGCACTTCATCATGATCACCTTCTGCGACTTTCCACCAAGGCTGATTTTTGCCTCGTCCAAAGCATCCTTGACCATTCCACCCGCCATCCGACTGTAAGGTTCGAGTTCATCACGAGCCTTTTCGGGATCAAGGAGTACGCCCGAACCAGCAAGCCCCTTGGCAGAGATCGTTTGAATGATCCCGCCCGTGATCAACAGAACAAAACCAACGACTGATATCAATATGGTCGATTTCATAATGCCTGGCGTGTGATCTCCGAAATGCCAAGCGAACAAAAGAAACGAGGACGCAAGCAGGAGACCGCCCAATATTTTAAAGCCTATTCCGACGGAGTGCGCAGTCTTGCGATTTTTAGAAATGTTTCTTGACATAATGAATTCAATATTAATATATAAAAGCTTAGCTACGGCGTGCAACTCCGTTCGCTCCAACGGCTAGTTCGGTGTTGTGAACGCGCCTCGAGCAAGCACTCAGGAACCACGCGCGCGTGCGAGATCTGCTTCAGCCGCAATGTGGCCGAAGGCTGGCCAGTCAGTTTCGGTGACGACGCGCTTCCAGCGAGCGCGCGCGGCGGAAGTGTCGCCGCGCAAGAGGTCATGCATAGAGAGGCCGTACTCGAGCGTGGCCTTGTCGACGCCGATGCCGAGCGACCCATCGGCGGCAGTGAGCGTCGAAGGATCAAGCACGCCCTTGAACACGAGACACAAATTCCAATAGGTCGCATTCTCACGAACATCCATGCCGCCTTCGGCAACCGTGCGCACTGAAGCAAGCGCACGCGTTGCGAGAGCGGAGTCGCTTGCGCTCGCGCCTGCACGCGATGCGCTCAAGTAGAGCCAGTACGCGCATGAGACGCGCGAGTCATCGTTGGTTGCACAGTCAAGCGCGAGTGACAATGTGCTCGCAGCACCAGAGAAGTCGCCGCCAAGGTACTTCGCCAAAGCGAGGTGATAGAGAATGTTGCCGTGATCGGTGGAGCGAGGCGGAACGCCTGGCGTGGGAAGTCCATCAGCTTCGATGGCGTCAGCGCATGATGAGGCGAGCGACCATGCGGTGGTGAGGTCCGCTTCAGCCAGAGAGAACGCGCGCAGCGTCAGATAGCGGTGTCCGCGATGACGCAGGAGTCGATACGACGAAGGAAACTGCGAGGACGACAGCGATCGGGTATAGAAAGCAATCGCGTCGCGATAGCGGCCGAGATACGCAAGTTGTCGACCAACCCAAATCGCGGCGGCTTCAGCAGTCGCAGTGAGAGCAGGCGCACGCGCGAACTCGGCCTCCGCGAGCAACAATAACTCAAGACGCTCACCCAACTTCTTAGGCGAGAGCGGCAGTGCATACAGTGGCGTACCAAGAAGCGAGGTGCACTCTGGCGAACGCGAGGTGTCGGCGGCGGCCTTCGCGTCGCTCGGCGCGTTAGGCGTTGCAGTGCAACTCACACTAGCGACACAGGCTTGCAGCGCGAAGACCACAGCAAGAAACCGACGGCATATTCGAATCGGTTGCATCACTGCGTAGTATGGACGAAACGGCGCGTAAGCGTGCGTGGTGGTGTTGATTGGCACTGTCGAGGGATTCTCATCCCCCAGCGTTCGCTTCAGTGAGCGTGTTCGGCAAAGGAATCCTTCGACTTGCGATCACAACATGACCTCCGGCTTGTTCTCGTAAAATGATGACAGCACCACAGATTTTATTACGGGCTCTGACGTTGTATCGAACCCAAATGGTAATCAAGGCTTGAATGGCACCCGTTATGTAAACATCACTTCCACCAAGTCTTTTTATAAAGTTGTCGCAACGAGTTCAAGCTTTGCATTTGAATTTGACAATGTTGCCTTTTCGGGTCAAGTCATTCCAAGTCCAGGTTCTATTGCCGTTCTGGGATTGATGGGGCTTTTTTCTCGCCGCCGACGCAACTGAACTTTTAATATCTTTCGGATTTCGCTTCGTGCCTTATCCGCACTCTGCAAAGCCAAATGAGACGAGTCCTGTGAACATTCACTTGGTCGCCTTTTAACTGACGCGTTTTGCGCTGGCAATCACACCGCGCTGGAGCAGTTGGTCCGCTCGCGCGTGGTTGCGTTCTTTGTCGAGGCTCGATTGTTGCCCGCTGATCGAGCGCCTATGTTGCGCGGTTGGGTGCATTTTGGATTTCAAGAATCTAAAGCACACCTGCATCTTCGCCACGGAGAATAGATTTGTATTTCTTGGAAAAATTCCGCCACGCAAGGTGAGCAAACAAGAATTCAAATTTTCTTGATAAATTTCATACGCAATTTTGAGTTTCATTTTCCCGTTTGTAACGCTTTCGGTATTTTTTATCTCTCATCATTTGCTCTTGATTGGTGCATTTGCAACATCTTGAAGGAGAACCACAAGTCTTTTTTTTATATTGACTTACGTGATTCAATGCGACGCTTCAAAACAATGGAATTCAAGTGTTGGCCACCAAGTTCGTGCATAGTATTTAAGCCAATTTTTTTGGCGCGTGCCAAACAATAACTGGGATTCACCCGTTTAGGAGATTTAAAATGTTTGTCAAATCGTTCGCCGTTGCCTCATTACTCACCACCACCTCACTTTGCCTTGTCTTGAACGCATCGCAAGACTCCAAGCCTGTAACCGCTCCAGCGGCTCCCGCGTCGCAAACAGCAAAGCTTGTAACCATTGTTCAAACCGCTAAGGACGCTGGACAATTCAAAACACTGTGCGAATTGATTACCGCTGCTGGCTTGGTTGACACTCTTAACAGTGCAGGACCCTTTACCGTCTTCGCCCCAACCGACGAAGCCTTTGCCAAGCTGCCACCAGAAACCATCGCCGCATTGAAAATGGATCCAAAGGCACTTGCGGCAATCTTGACCTATCACGTTGCGGCTGGCAAAGTTTTAGCAGCCGATGTAGTCAAGCTCAAGGAAGTCAAGACGGTTGAAGGTGCACCAGTCAAAATTGAGATTGTTGATGGCAAAGTAATGCTCAATAAGAGCGCCACAGTAGTCAAGACTGACATTCTTGCGAGTAATGGCGTGATTCATGTGATCGACACTGTCATTATGCCACCAGCAAAGAAGTCCGCTGTTGCGACTCCAGACGCTGGCACAAAGGGAAAGTATTGATTTCGTAATCAGCTTTTAATTTGTTTGAATCAAGTAACCCAGTCTCATGACTGGGTTATTTTTTTTAGGCTTTCGGATTTTCGTCAAAGTAAATTCTGACCAATTTTCTGGATTTCAACCCATCTCGCACGCCGTTGGAGCCCAGCAACTGAGCCCCGCCTTTCAAGAGGAACTATTTGCGTGCGTTCAACTTCCTTGGTCGCGGCGCCTACTCGCGACTGTATTTGAATGTATGCATAACCTCCGAAAATTTGATGATGAAGCTTGATCAGCTTGCACCACGATCGCGAGGGGATGCGCCGCGCCTTGAGCGCTGAATGCTTGATGATTTCCACCGCTGGGCTTGTGAACACAGCACGCTCCTGCTGCGCTATTGCCGCCGACTCTCACACGACCTCATTCTCTTTACGATTCTTCCACAAGCGAAACATGGACTTGCTCATCCCTGACCTCTAATGCTTCGGTGAATTTTCTGGATCATCCTCCAGCTCAACACCAAAACGAAAGGCGCACTGAATCCTGCCAGCATTTCTGGATTCAGGTCGATGCCAGAGGCTTTCATCGCCTTCCCGAGATAAAAGATCAGACTCACCACGTAATAGGTAATGGCAGCAACAGAGAGACCCTCGACAGTTGATTGCAATCGGAGCTGCAACGCCTGGCCTCGAGTTAATTTTTCCAGCAACTGCTGGTTGTGAGCCTCGGTTGCAATTTCCACTCGTGTTCGCAGCAATGCACTCGCACGTGCCACCCGTTCAGCCAGTGCTTCCAATCGTTCGGATGTGGCATTCACCGTGGCTATCGCTGGTGCCAAACGCCGTTGAAGGTATTCGCAAAATGTCTGGATGCCCGCGAATGGTTTCTCGCGCATCTGCGACATTCGCTCGCGCACTATGGCGTCGTAGGCGCGGGCTGCGCTGAAGCGATAGCTGTGTTCTGCCGTGGCGCTTTCTACCTGTGCTGCCAATTGAGCCAAATTGTTGAGCAGCGATTCGTCGCTGTCGGTGTTAGCCTGAATCCGTGCAGTAATATCCACCAACTGCGACTGCGCATCAAAGAGTTTGCTGCCCAATTCCTTGGCAATCGGCAAGCTGAGTAGGGACAATATTCGATATGTTTCTAACTCAAGCAGTCTTTGTGCAACGCGACCTGCACGGTTCTCCGAGGTGAGCGGAGAGGTCAGTACCAGAATTCGGGTAAATCCATCATCGCCAATCCGCAGGTTGGTGATCAGGTGTGAATGCGGTTGATCGCCCGTCGTACGCCCCAGCGTTCCGCCGATCACCGTTCCTTCACCGAGCCACTGCTTGGCCTTGAAGATGGCATCGGGGTCATTCATACCTTCATTCAGCATGGCGAGTTGAATTGCTGTAATCGTCTTTCCCGGAATGTTCCTCAGCCAATCAACACCCGTTGCCACTTGACTTGCGAGTTCAGGCAACTGACTGCCCCAGCGGGCATCCGCTGGAAGTGGTTGAATGATGGTGTAACAGGTGAATTCGGTATGCCGCTCCCAGATGACTTTGAAATGACCACACTGAAGTTGTAAAAAATTACCACTCAAGTGCTCTGCGGTCAGGTCTTGATGATCCTTCAAAGTACGCAGATGCCGGCATTCATCGGAAATACTGATCCGTGCATTTAGGACCGCGACATACACGATCAGAGCCGGAAGCTTGAACGTAGCTGAAGGGCGACTGTGGATCTCGTTATGTAAAACCACTCGCTGCGGTTCACTTGTTGGCAGGTAAAAGTTGGATGGTTCGCTCATAGATTTCTCGATTCGTCACGTGGGGTGCAAAAAGCAATTGTCGGCATAGCCGACGCAAATTCAATCAAGCCAAAGTGCCTGGTAAGTACCTGCGGGGTCGTACATATTGGCTTGTCGAGCGATGTTGAACCGTCGATTCTCGCGCGGGTCGTTGCCAACTCCCGCTACATAAGCCCAATTGCCCCAATTGGAATACACGTTGTAATCCACTAGGAGTTCCTCAAAGTATTGGGCTCCGAGACGCCAGTCCATTCCAAGATCGTGCACGAAATGGCTCGCCACATTCTGCCTTCCGCGGTTGCTCATAAATCCGGTTGACAGCAACTCGCGCATATTCGCATCAATGAATCGATCTCCCGTCCTTCCATTCACCCACTTCTCGAATGTACCGATGTGGCGCCCTCGAGGCGGGCTTGCATTGCGGGGGGAAATGCCTTGAAGTGAGAACAGGGCGGTGCCGAACTTTTCCATCACCAATCGGAAGTAGTCGCGCCAGAGCAATTCAAAGATCATCCAGTAGGTGCTGTCGTTTGCAACGCGCTCGGTCTCGTATCGACGCACTTCATGAAACACATGCTGTGCAGAAAGGCATCCGTTTGCGAGCCACGGACTCAACTTGGATGAATAATCCGTACCGATCAGTCCATTGCGGGTCTCCTTGTATGTGCGAATTGCATCCGATTCCCACAGGTAGTGCTGAAGCCTGTGGTGACCTGCAGATTCGCCGCCTTGGAATGGCAGGGCACTCCGCACATCGACAATTGTCTGGGGTAATTGTGGTTCGAACGGGGTCTCTTGATGAGGCAGTGCTTGCACTGCGGTGGGCGTTGCGAAGCAAGCGCGTACACGCAGTCGTGCTTCGACAAGTTTGCGGTATTGAGTAAAAATGTCGGGAAGATCCTGAAGTTCGAAGGGGAGATCTTCAGGGTGAATCATAGATGCGCCATAAAAAAGCCTGCACGAAGTTGGTGCCGACTGCAGGTTGCGCGCAAGCTGTTGGTACTGTCGATACTCATCATCCGACGCTTCGGCGTTGAGGAACACCTCGTCGATTCCGTACTTCGCGCATAGGTGCGGGATCACCTGATCCGGCTCGCCACTCATAACAACTAGCGAACCGTTCCATTCACGCCAACGCTGGTCGAGTTCAATGAGCGATTCAAGACGAAACTTCCTACGAAAGCTGGGGATGTGAGGATTCCCTGGAAGGGGGTGGCGCCCGAGTGTTGGGGAATCGATGAACACCGGCAGAATCTGCGCGCCTTCACGAACGGCGCAGTGAAGCGCCTCGTGGTCGTGGACCCGCAGGTCATTTCGGTACCAGAGCATAATGCGTCGAGTCATTATGGGCTTTCGCATTTTCGTTCTTTGGTACTGAAGTGTTGCATCAGGCAAACACTCTCAACTGCCCCATCCCTCCATCAAGGTGGAGGATCTGTCCGGTCATCCAGGATCCCTTCTCGCTCAGCAATAGCGCAGCGAGAGCCGCCACCTCGTCGGGTTGACCGACGCGGCCGATGGGATGTCGCTTGTTGGATGCGTCCAATTTTTCCGGAGTATTAAGCAGTCGATCAGCCAATGGCGTCTGCGTCAGCGATGGAGCAATGGCATTCACGCGTATGCCCGAGGATGCAAACTCCGCCGCGAGCGATCGGGTGAGACCCTCAATGGCTCCCTTTGCCGTTGCGATCGAAGCATGAAATGGCATACCAGTTTGCACGGCCACAGTGCTGAACAGGACTATGGAGGATTGCCCGGCCTTTTTCAAAGCGGGTAACGCCGCCTGAATCAGATGCACTGCGCCAAGCACATTGATTCGATAGTCGCTTTGAAAGAGATCCTCCTTGATGCGGTGAAACGGCATCAACTGGATGCTTCCAGGGCAATACGCAAGGCCGTGAATCTCTTCGGGCATCCCTTGGATTGTGGGGGACGGGACGCCGAAATCCGTTTCAGTGAAATGAAGATTGGGGTGCTGCTCCAACGTTCGGGAGGAGCGAGCAAGGACATACACGCTGTGACCGTCGGCAAGCAGTTGCTCGGTCAGAGCCTTGCCGATTCCAGAACTACCACCTGCGATCACATAATTTCTCATAGAGGCGGAATGCTAGGCGTGCATCTTGGGCTTGGCAGACGCAGGATCGAAGTGCGTCAGGCCTCGGACCACCTTTGACTATGAATTCTCGTTCTTCGGCCTTCGGCCTTCACATCAGAGCCGATACACATTCTTTCTTTCACAATCGCAATTGCAGCAAGCCAAGCAAAAGGATTTCTCTGATGGCAAGACCAAAGTTCCAGTCACGCTGGATGTGCTTGTGATTTCAGGCGGCGGCGATTGGGGCGCGTTTGGCGCGGGATATCTCAAGGGCTGGCACACGCTTCCCGCGGGGCCGATGGCAATGCCAAAGTTTGATGTGGTCAGCGGAGTCAGCACCGGCGCGCTTATCGCGCCGTTTATCTTTGTGGGCACAACCGAAAGCATTGATCAGGTTGTGAATTTGTATCGCAATCCCCAAGCGGACATGGTGAAATCTCGCGGGCTTCTTTTCTTTCTGCCCGCCAATGAATCATTCGCCGAAGTCCCTGGTTTAGAGCGTGAATTGCGCGACGCCATAGATTCAAAAATGGTGGCCGCTATGGCAAAAGAAGCGCAGGACGGCCGCGTGTTGGCTGTGAACACCACCGACTTGGACCTGGGGCAACCGCGCGCGTTCGCCGTTTCAGAGGAGGCTATTCGCGCCAACAAAAGCGGTGACTACGAAACGCTGAATCGAATGCTTCTTGCTTCAAGCGGAATTCCCGGAGCGTTTCCACCACGTGAAATCAATGGAAGCCTGTATTGCGACGGCGGCGTGGTGGGCAACGTCATGTACGGCGCGCGTATGAAGCGCGAAAATTCTTTTGGCGTGACTTGGAAGCGCTTGCATCCTGATTTGCCAATTCCCACCACGCGCTACTGGGTCATTCTCAACAATCAATTCAACGCGGTGCCGCAAATCGTTCAGCCAACCTGGCCAGCCATCATTGGTCGCAGCGTTGAAGTTGGAATTCGCGCCGCCACTATTGTTGGCTTGCGCCATTTAGTGTCGCACGCGGAGTTGACCACGTTGCGCGGCGAAGGTAAATGCGAGGTTCATCTTGTCGCCATTCCTGATTCGTGGCGCCCGCCAAAAGAAGGCATATTCATTAAGGAAACAATGGAAAACCTCGCTGATTTAGGCGAAAAAATGGGTAAGGACCCAGCCTCGTGGATGTCCGAAGTTCCTTGATGGCTTTCAATTTTTTTGGAAAACATACGCCTGCACTTTTCAGGCAACGCCCAAGCAAAAGCCTATAAGCGTTGCCGTGTGAATCACCGCGCAAACAGTGTGGCGCTGTAGTGCGCCTGTGCATCGGATGTGAATCGAGAATCGCGCGCAACAACGTTGTCCCGCTTCGACCGCATCCACCGATGATGACGGGACGCGACTCACTCAAGATCAACGCGGCACGACAGACGCGCCTTGCGCTGGCAAACACGCCGCGCTGGAGCAGTTGTTCCGCGCGTGCTTGATCGCGTTCTTGATCGAGGCTCGATTGCTGCCCGCTGATCGATCGCGCATATTGCG
>SXSS01000091.1 GCA_005792145.1 Planctomycetia bacterium
CCATCAAGGACGGGAGGAAGCATCCGCAAGCTGAGCGAGAGATGCTCCATCGCATCGAAAAGAGGCTCCTTGTCTTCTTGGAGATCTTTGTTGTACGCAAGAGGCAGTCCCTTGAGAACCGTCAAGATGTTCACAAGGTTTGCGATTTGCCGTCCAGTTTTTCCTCGAATGAGTTCAAGGGCATCTGGATTTTTCTTCTGTGGCATCAGGCTGGAACCACTTGTGACGGATTCAGAAAGTTCGATCAATCCTGCTTCGGCGGTGCTATAAAAAATTATGTCCTCGGCGAAACGCGAGAGATGGACCGCAGCAAGCGCTGTCGTCGCAAGCGTTTCGACCACGAAATCTCTATCACTGACGGCATCGAGAGAGTTCGCGGTCGGCGCTGAAAATCCAAGATCGTGGGCCAAGTGTTCGCGGTCGATGGGATATGCGGTTCCAGCAAGAGCACCTGATCCGAGTGGGCAGAGTCCGGTGCGAATCGCCGCGTCGTTGAATCGATCGCGATCACGGAGCAACATTTCGACATACGCCATGCACCAATGTCCAAAAAGAATTGGCTGAGCGCGCTGAAGATGCGTGTATCCAGGAAAGAGAGTTTCGCGTTCTCGTTCCGCCAATGCGAGCAGACTTCGAATCGCCGCTTCGATTTCATTCTGTCGATTTGCGATCTGCTTCAGGGTCCACAGTCGCAAATCAGTTGAAACTTGATCATTGCGACTGCGACCTGTGTGCAATTTTTTCCCAAGCGATCCAACGCGGGCGACCAATTCCCTCTCCACCCACGAGTGAATATCCTCGTCGACGGCGTCGATCAATGACAACGGATTTTCGACTCCATACCGCAACACATCGTTGAGTGCTTCAACGAGCGAATCCGCTTCGATGACCGACAACACGTTCGCCCTTTGAAGTGCGCGCGCCCAACCGACGCTTCCTTCGATGTCCTCGCGCAAAAGCGTTCGGTCGAATGCGAGCGAGTCGTTGAAAGCTCTGAAGAGTGGATCAGCGGCTTTCGTAAATCTTCCAGCCCAAGTCACGCTCATCGAGAGACCTGAGGGGATGAAGTGCGAGCAGCAGAATTCTTCTGTGCAGTGTGTGGATTCGCAGCATCGCGCAGCGCACGAATGCGCGCTGGCAATGAAAAGAGACGAATGAAACCTTCCGCATGAGTTTGGTCATAGACATCATCTGCGCCGAAAGTCGCGAAGTCCTGACTGTAAAGAGAATTTGGACTTCGTCGTCCAGAGACTGTCGCAGTTCCTTTATAGAGCCGAACGCGAACATCCCCGTCGAGAACTTGCGCCGCATTTTGTGCGCTCGCCCAGAGAACCTCGCGTACTGGAGTGAACCATGTTCCCTCATAAACGATGCGCGCGAAATCGAGCGCAAGCTTTTGTCTCCACTGCATCGTGTCGCGGTCATAGCAAAGTTGCTCCAATCCCCGCAGTGCTTCCATCAAAATCGTTCCACCTGGAGTTTCGTATGCGCCGCGACTCTTCATACCGACAAGTCGATTTTCGACCAAGTCGATTCGGCCGACTCCATGAGCGCCGCCGACACGATTGAGATTTTCAAGAATTGTGACTGAATCCATCGGCACACCATCAAGCGCGGTTGGGAATCCACTGCGAAAAGTCACAGTGATTTCTGCTGCAACATCTGGCGCGGTCTTGGGATCGCACGTGAGCATCCACACATCTTCAGGAGGCGCCTTCCATGGATCTTCCAGATCGCCACCTTCGTGAGAAATGTGCCAGATATTCGCGTCACGCGAATAGATTTTTTCCGCGCTTGCCGCGCAGGGAATCGAACGCACCTTCAAATAGTCCAACATTTGTTCACGACTCTTGAGATCCCAGAGTCGCCATGGCGCAATGACCTGAAGGTGTGGCGCAAGCGCGGCGAAGGTGCATTCAAATCGAACTTGATCGTTTCCCTTGCCGGTGCAACCGTGGCTGAGTGCGTCGCAATTTTCAGCAAGTGCGACTTCGACCTGAGCGCGTGCGATGATCGGCCGTGCAATTGAGGTGCCCAAGAGATATCGACCTTCATAGACAGAGCCCGTGATCGCCATTGGATATGCGAACTCTTCGAGGAAAGCCCTGCGCAAATCCTTGATCACGCACTTGGTCGCGCCCGAGCGAATTGCTTTCTCTTGAATCCCTTCGAGTTCTCGCGCTCCTTGGCCGACATCCGCGACGACGGCGATGACTTCGCATCCATATGTCTCAACGAGCCATGGAATGATGCAGGAGGTATCGAGACCTCCAGAATATGCGAGTGAAACACGGTGGGGTTTGAATGACTGACTCATGGTGACTCCTTCAAAGCAAAGATGTGAGAACGGACGGTGTGAATAGAAAGCGGATGAAACTGTGAGCGATCGGAATTCAAATGCGAAGCGCGATATCGGGGCGCAACAGTGCGAGCATGAGTGCGTTCTGCACATGCATGCGGTTTTCGGCTTGATCAAGAACGATCGATGCGGATGAATCGATGACATCGGCGGTGACTTCTTCACCACGCTTCGCAGGCAGGCAGTGCATGAAACGAGCATTCGATCCAGCTCTGCGCATGAGCTCCGCGTTGACTTGGTATGGTGCAAGGAGCGCGGTCTTTTCGACCGTTTGAGTTTCTTCACCCATCGATATCCAGACATCGGTATAGATCGCGTCCGCGCCTTTGACTGCATCGAGATTGTCCGTGCAGACAATGCGCGCACCGCTGCGGCACGAGCGACCATCTGCGACCCGAAGAACTTCGGCAGGTGGTCGATAGGTTGAGGGAGTGATCACGGTCATTCTTCCGCCAAGCGTGGCAACTGTTTCGATGAGCGAATGGCACACATTGTTTCCATCGCCAACCCATACGAGATGAAGTTGCTCGATTGGAATGCCAGTTTCCAAGAGTGTGAAAATATCGGCAAGCGCCTGACAAGGATGATGAAGATCACTGAGTGCATTGATGACTGGAACAGAACTCGCCGCCGCGAATCGGGTGAGAAGTTCATGTGAACGACAGCGAATCGCAACAACATCAACCCATCGAGACAAATTTTGCGCATAATCCTCGACGGTTTCGCGAACGCCGATCGGCGACGCTTGATGATCCAAGAAGCTCACTCCGCCTCCAAGCTTCTGAAATCCAAGTTCGAGTGAAACACGCGTGCGTAGTGATGGCTTTTCAAAGAGCATGACGAGCGAACGCTGCGCAAGACTTCCTTTATATGCCGAATAGTCCGCTTTCATTCTGCTTGCAAGCGCGAAGAGATGTGTGATCTCTGTTGCGGAGAGGTCAACGACCTGAAGCAAATCGCGCGTGATGAGGATCGGTGAAGCAATTGTCATCGTGTGAGTACTGACTGTGATGTGCGTGCGGATGCGAATGAAGGGGGAACAATGGTACTGCCGACCGATTCGCCATCGGCAAGCCGAGCAAGAACATTTTTATCACGCCATCCAGCAATCACAACGCAGACCCCAGTCTCGGTCGCGGTCAGAAGCGCGTTGTTGATCTTGGGGATCATGCCTCCGTAGATCACGCCTTGTTCGATCAAGGTCGCAACTTCTGGCGCAGTGATCTGCGGGATGAGCGCGCCATCTTGATCAAGAACTCCAGAGACATCTGTCAAGAAAATAAGCCTTGTTGCGCCGACAATTCGTGCAATCGCAGCCGCGGCATCGTCCGCATTGATATTGAGCAAATCTCCGCCAGCATCCACCGCGACACTGGAGATTATTGGCACGAATCCAGCATTGAGCAGAGTATGAACAAGCTTTGCGTCACCGCCGACAACTTCGCCAACGCGTCCTGGGTTGAACGAATAGCGCGTGGTGGTGATCGCGGAGGTGAGAAATCCATCCGCCAAGGAAAGTCCAACCGCTGACGAGCCTCTTGCGAGAAGTTCCGCAACAATGGTCGCATTGACTCGGCCGCTGAGTACCGCAGAAATTTCGATCATCTGATCGGGTGGAGTCAGGCGAATGCCATCACGTTTTTCTGTTGGCATTCCAAGTCGAACAAGATGGCGATCGACAGAACTTCCACCGCCATGCACGACGATGACTGATCCAGGCTGAGCAGTGTGCAACGCGCACACCGAGTCAATTGTTGATGCAAGTGCTGTTGGATCATCAAGAAGTGCGCCGCCGAGTTTTACAACAAAGAGCGATCGTTGAGTCATGAGTGGGCTCCCATAGGCATCGCGTTTGACACGGATGGCGCTGAAAAACCCTGTGTTTCTGCAAAGCCAAACCGAATGTTCATGCACTGAACTGCTTGACCAGCGGCACCTTTGATCAGATTGTCAATCGCACTCGAGAGAATCAGGTGCTGTCGCACGGGGTCGACGGCGAGACCTATATCGCATCGGTTACTTGCTTGGACTGCGGAAACAGAGGGCCACTCTCCAGCCTTGAGAATCTTCACGAATGGTTCTGATGCATATCGATTGCAAAGTGCTTCACGAACTTGCGTTTCGCTGATGTTTGGTCGAAGAGTCGCATGAATCGTGGAAAGAATCCCACGATCAAATGGTCCAAGGTGCGCAGTAAAGATCA
The DNA here is from genome assembly GCA_005792145.1 of Planctomycetia bacterium. Taxonomy (GTDB): domain Bacteria; phylum Planctomycetota; class Phycisphaerae; order Phycisphaerales; family SM1A02; genus F1-60-MAGs104. The sequence goes on from SXSS01000091.1 coordinate 4,563, forward strand.
CATCTGAAAGCGTTTCTTGAATCATCTCTGGTTGGTGGCGATGCGTGAAGACGCCATACGCTTGTTGACTGACCTCACAAAAGAGACTCTTGAGCGCAGGGGATCGTCCTGCGCCACTCACGCCACTCGTGCTGTCAACAATGATGGAATTGTTTTCAAGAAGCCCCGCATCAACGAGTGGTCGAAGCGCAAGTATGACACTCGTTGGATAGCAACCAGCAACTGCAATCAACTGTGCTTTTGAGATGGAGGATCGATTGAGTTCCGCGATGCCATAGACAGCCTTCTCGAGCCACTGCGGGTGCGCATGGGAAAATCCATAATGTCTTGGATATGCCGATTGATCGCGCAATCGAAATGCCGCGGAAAGATCGAAGACCGTGATGCCTTGAGCACAGAGCACTGGAGCCAAGTCATGGCTGGCCTCGTGAGGTGTCGCCAAGAAGACAACGTCAGGTTCGAGTGCGAGAATATCCGTCGCGTTGGCAGCGTGCACCTTCAGATCGGTCCATCCACGGAAGCGCGGGAAAAGTTGGTCGAAGCGAACAATGTTTTCCGCACGAGATGCCGATGCAAAGAGGCCAACAATATCGACTGCTTCATGTTGAAGGAGAATGCCAACAATTTCTGCGCCTGAATATCCCGCCGCGCCAACAACAACCACTCGGCAACGAGTGAATGGAGAAAGCGTTGATGATTGAAAGTGACTCATGGGAATCTTTCAGGAATGAGCGGGGGATCGGCGCTGTGACGCGGTCGAACCTTTTGAAATCGATTGCAAGCGGCGAGCGACCGACTTCGCACTGCCGTTGGTTGTGCACGCGATAAAGATGCAGTCGTCGCCAGCGATGGTGCCGATGACCCCCGGCATTTTTGCGCGATCAATTTCGACAGCGAGAGCACTGGCTTGACCAGGAGGTGTATGCACAACCGCTTGCGTCCCGCCAATTGCAACTTCAAGCAGGAGCCTGCGAACCGTAGCGGTGAGCGATGAAATTCGGTCAAAGGGACGAGCTTCGCTGCCAGATGCGAGCATCGCAGAAAGAATTTGATATCCAGCAGGGGACTTCACGACGCCGATTTCCGTGAGGTCGCGCGAGAGCGTTGTTTGGGTTGTGTCGATGCCAACGCGCGACAATTGTTGCGCGAGATCGAACTGATTGGAGATTCGTCCCGATTCGATCAACTTGATGATTTGGCGGTGACGTTGAGCTTTGGCGACCATAGTGCATTATTATGCAGTCAAATGAATAATAAGTCAAGTCGATTTTGAGAAAATTATGCAGTGGTTGGATTTGGGGAGTTCGAGCGACTGACACAGCCACGGACACAGCCACGGACACAGCCACGGACACAGCCACGGATACAGCCACGGACACAGCCACGGACACAGCCACGGAAATGCATAAGTGGACAGCCGTGAAAAGTTCTCTCGGGGCTCAAACAGTCCTCGGCGACCGACACGATCTGGTTTGCGAAATTTTATTGCAAGAGCCGTCGGTCGCCTGCGGAACTCGCCCGAGAGAACTTTCCAACGGCTTGAGACGCAAACAGATTCGAGCCAAGCACACAGCTGCAAAAACGCACATCGTTTCGCGTGTGCGCCGTTGGGGGGCCTGCGGAACTTGCTCGTGAGAACTTTCCAACGGCTGGGCACGCAAACAGTAGCGCGAAGGATCTGAAAAACGATTGAGCGAGAATGTGATTCGTCAGCGTGGGCAGCGGACTGATTTGAACCCTAAAGAGGCGCGGCATTTTTGAATCCGCAATCAAATCAGTTTGCGGGACACCACTGCATCTGAAAATTTCCTCAATCCAACTGCATGCGACTTTATGGCGTCGTTGTTGAGGCACTCGTCGAAGCGGCGGAGATATTGGATACTTCTATGGTGCTCGAAGTGGGCACTTCAACGATCGCAGGCTTTCTTGCTTTCTTCTCGCCCGCTGGTTTCTCGCCCGCTGGTTTCTCGCCCGCTGGTCTCTCAACCGCGGCTTTTTCACCCGCACCCTTTTCGCTGGCAGCCTTTGCCGGGGCCTTTGCTGACTTTGCTGCTCCGCCGGATTTCTTCTTCACAGAGTCGATCTTGGTC
>SXSS01000092.1 GCA_005792145.1 Planctomycetia bacterium
CCTCTGTTGGATTTACGACAACAATCACATCACCATCGAAGGCCACACTTCTCTTGCGTACAACGACGATGTCGGTACGCGCTATTTGGGATATGGATGGAATGTGCTTCGCGTTTCCGATGCGAACGATCTGGATGTGTTGCGACGCGCATATACCGCTGCCGCGGCAACGACGGATCGTCCAACTTTGATCATCGTCGATAGTCGAATTGGTTGGGGAGCCCCGACAAAGGAAGACACCAGCGCAGCACACGGCGAGCCACTCGGCGAAGATGAGATTCGCGGCACGAAGAAATTTTATCGCTGGCCAGAGGAACCAAAGTTCCTCGTGCCAGATGGCGTGATGGAAAATTTCACGAAGGGAGTCGGCGCGCGCGGAGCGACGATGTCGAAAGATTGGAACGCACTCTTTGCGGCGTATACCAAGGCGTTCCCAAAGGAAGCGAAAGAAATCAACCAAATGGAAACGCGCAAGCTGCCTGATGATTGGGCCGCGGATCTTCCAGTTTTCCCAGCGGATGCGAAGGGAATGGCAACGCGCATTTCGGGTGGCAAGGTTCTCAACGCAGTCGCCAAGCGTGTGCCGTGGATGATCGGCGGATCTGCGGATCTTGCGCCAAGCACGAAAACGCTGATGACCTTTGATGGCGCGGGATCCTTTCAAGCGGAAAGTTATGGCGGCCGCAATTTGCACTTTGGAATTCGCGAACATGCGATGGGCGCGATTTGCAATGGACTGAACTTGGGCAAACTGCGGGCTTTCGGCGCGGGCTTCCTGATTTTTAGCGATTATATGAAGGGCTCGATCAGACTCTCTGCGATTATGGATCTGCCCGTGATTTATATTTTCACGCACGATTCCATTGGATTAGGCGAGGATGGCCCGACGCATCAACCGATCGAGCAAATCGCGGCATTGCGCGCAACGCCACAAGTGTTGCTTTTCAGGCCAGCGGACGCAAACGAAGTGACAGAATGTTGGCGAACAATTATGCCAATGGTTCATCAAGTTGTTGTGATGGCATTGTCGCGACAAGATTTGCCGACGATCGACCGCTCGAAATATGGCGCGGCATCTGGTGTTTCACGCGGCGCATATGTTGTCAACGATGCACCAGACGGCAAGCCGGATCTGATTCTCATCGGCACGGGCAGCGAAGTCGGACTTTGTATGGCGGCACACGAACTGCTGGCGAAAGATGGAATCAAAGTACGCACGGTCAGTATGCCTTGCTGCGAATTGTTCAATCAACAAGATCAGGCATATCGAGATTCGATTCTGCCGCCATCGGTTCGCGCTCGCGTTTCAGTCGAAGCACTTTCGACATTCGGTTGGGATCGATATGTTGGACTTGATGGCGAGGCGATCGGCATGACAACATTTGGAGCATCCGCCCCGATGAATGTCTTGATGAAGAAGTTTGGATTCGAACCAGATGCGGTTGCGAATCGTGCGCGCGCGGTTTTGGCGCGAGTGAAGGCGAGTTCGAAAAAATGATCGTCGCGCTTGCATCGGATCATGCGGGCTTCACGCTCAAGCAAGAATTGGTTGCATTCGTGCGCGGGTTGGGTCATACCGCGGTCGATCTTGGAACGGATTCGACTGTCTCGTGCGACTATCCAGACTTCGCTGAAAAAATCGCGGCGGAGATTCTCGGCGGTCGTGCAGAGAAGGGGATTCTCTTGTGCGGTTCTGGTGTTGGCGCAAGCGTTGCGGCGAACAAGATCCCAGGCATCCGCGCTGGAAACTGCGAGGATTACTACTCCGCGCATCAAGGGGTGGAACACGATGCGATGAATGTGTTGGTCTTGGGGGGTCGCATCGTGGGCGGTGCGCTTGCACAAGATATGGTGCGCGCATATTTGGACGCGAAATACACCAACGAAGAACGCCACGCGAGACGACTTGCCAAAGTGAAGGCGATCGAAGCTCGTTACAGTCGGACTTAAAAGATTCTGTATCATCTCCAACTCAAATCCATCTCAAAATTACCGAAAGACAACTATGAATATCTCATCAATCAAATCCGCTTCCGCCACAATCGCTCTGACATTCGCACTGGTATCACCTGTGATGCCCATTGGAGAGAATATGAATCACGCTGCTGCCCAAGCTGCCGAAGTTGATTACGAAACCTTGCCACCAGATCCATCCGAGGGAGCGCAGAAGCTTGCCGCGGCAAAGGTCACGATGCCACAGGCAATCGAAATGGCAATGAAAGCATCTGGGGGAACGATTCTTTCCGCGTCGGCGGCGGCCGATGGCGACAAGGTGACATACGAAGTGATCTGCGCAGTCGGCGGAGTTCCGCAGCGCATTATGGTCGACGGAATGACCGGCGCGATCACCCGCATCAAACTTTCGCCACTCGATGCGATCGTCAAAGCATCCGCGAAAGTCGATGGAGTTGTTCAGAGTGTTTCTGGCGATTTCGGTGCGAATCCTCCCGCATATTTTGTCTCGCTTTTCGCTGCCGGAAAGATCCACACCGTTGTTGTCAACGCCACCGATGGAACCATTATCTCGGACACTGCTCGCGGACAATTGCCTGGTGTGGACACCGATGTAGAAATGGTCACCCTGCCCGATGGTTTGAAGTACATCGACATCGTGAAAGGAACGGGGCCAATGCCGTCTGGACCTAGCGCTGTTGTTGAAGTGCATTACACCGGATATTTGGTTGACGGGACAAAGTTCGATTCATCGGTTGATCGTGGAAGTCCCGCTTCGTTCCCTCTTGCGAATGTGATCAAAGGTTGGACCGAAGGCGTAGGATCGATGAATGTTGGCGGCAAGCGCAAACTGATCATTCCATACGCATTGGCTTATGGTCCTGCTGGCCGACAAGGTGCGATTCCACCGAAGGCAACACTGATCTTTGATGTGGAACTTCTGAAGATTGTCAGCGATCCTGCAACGACTCCTGCGGCAGTTCCTGCGCCTGCGGCGAAGTGATCAACAGATTTCTGATTTGAGCGCAGAGCTCCAAGCAGATCAAGCGATAAATTATGGTCGCATTGGTGATGTGTTTGGTGGCAAAGCAGGCGTCGCTGGTGGCGGGTCCTGCGGAGTTTTATCTGGGTTCGTATTGAAAATGTCGTCAGCCATCTTGCCAATCTCTGCGTCGCGAGCTTCCATTTTATCTCTAACTCGCACTGCCGCATCTCTGGATTTTCCCAAGGTAGATTTGCTTCCACCTTCAGGAACGGTGTCGAATGTTTGCTGCTTCGGAGCGCCAGCTGGTGCAATTGGTGGTTGCTTCGATTGACCTCGATCAATGCTTGGCTCGCATCCAAGCGCGGTCACTGCTGCCAAAGTCAACATTACTCTTGTCGTAAGAGTCGCTGAAAATGAAGTAGAGTCTTTTTGCATCGTGCGTAAATACTACCCACTGATCACGCAGATCCAAGCGCTTCTGGATTGAGTCCCGACAGGTCTGCGACCACAAAGCGCCCATCTTTGCGAATGATTTCGTCGTCGAACGAGATGGTTCCACCGCCAAATTCGGGTCGTTGGATGCAAACAATGTCCCAGTGCACCTGGCTTCGATTTCCGTTTTCCGCCTCTTCATAACACTGACCAGGAGTGAAGTGAAAACTTCCAGCAATTTTTTCGTCGAAGAGAGTGTCCTGCATCGGAGTCAAGATGGCGGGGTTGAATCCCAAACTGAATTCGCCGATATATCGCGCGCCTTCATCTGAATCCAAGATGCTGTTGAGTTTTTCTTGGTCGCCATCGCAAGTCGCTTTGACGATTTTTCCTTTGACGAATTCGAAGCGGATATTCGCAAAGCTGCAACCTTGATAGAGCGTTGGTGTGTTGTATTGCAAGACGCCTTCCACGCTGTCGCGGATCGGGGCGGTAAAGCACTCGCCGTCTGGAATGTTGCGCTCGCCAGAGCAGGGGACAGCGCCAACATTTTTGATTGAGAATTTCAGATCAGTTGGCCCTGGACCTTTGATATGCACCCGATCTGCGTTCTTCATACGCGCAACAAGCGGTTGCACCGCGCGATCCATCTTTGCGTAATCAACACAGCAGACGCGGAAATAATAATCCTCGAAGGCGGCGGTGCTTGTCTTGGCAAGTTGCGCCATACTGGCGCTTGGCCAGCGAAGTACGACCCACTTTGTGTGCTTCACGCGCCGTTCAAGATGGACTGGCTTCTGATAATTCGCGCCGACAATTTTCATTTGCGCCTCAGCCATTCCAGACATTTCATTCGCATTGTTCGCGCCGCGCAATCCGACATACGCCTGCATCTTTGTCATGCGATGCAGATCGCATTCCGCCCAGGTCTTGATGCCATCGACCGATGTGTTCTCTTGCAGGGTTCGCAAGACACGAGTGGAGCGCATTTCGACATGCGGATTGCCGCCTGCCTTCTGCGCGGCTTCGACAAGTGCGATCACCATCTCCTCGGGGATGTCGAAGGATTCGATCAGAATGTTTTCGCCAGCTTTCAGTTGGCAAGAATGATTGACAATGGTCGAGGCGAGGATTTGGAATCGTGGATCGTTCATAGTGAGATGAGGGATTGGAGTCGAAGATGAGAGAGTTCGTCAAGGTGGTGGACAATCAGGTCGGCGGCGGCAAGTTCTTCAATCGTGTGTCCTGCAGAACAGAGTGCGGCGCATTTCATCCCTGCTCGGTGCGCCGCTTCGATGCCCGGCGCTGCGTCTTCGATCACGACGCACGCATTTGCGGGCAGTTGCAATCGGCGCGCGGCTTCCAAGAAAACATCTGGATGTGGCTTCCCACGCGAAACGCAACCGCCGGTCACGATCGCATCGAACGGAGTCGTTGACGCGCCGTGGATTGCCTTCATTCGAGACATCAAGCCAAGCATAAAATCAACATTGACTTGCGGAGCGCTCGAGCCGATTGCAAGTCGCCATAATTTGACATGCAGCGAGTCCAAGAGCTGGAAAGTTCCAGGCATAATTGGAAAGTTTTCAGCGACGAGTTCTCGAAAAGAATCTTCCTTGCGTATGGCGAGCATTTCGCTTGTCTTGGCATCGGGTGCGGGTTGACCCGCTTCTTCAAAGAGAGCTTGAATGATTGGCGCGTTCTGTCTGCCAAAGAATCGCATAAAGAATTCTCGCGAGACTGGAATGCCCACAGATTCGCCAAGCGCGCGCCACGCAAGTTCGTGACAGGCGCAAGTGTCAACGAGCGTTCCGTCGAGATCGAAAATTGCGCCGAGTGTGTTCACTGGAAAGTCACGCTGACATTTTTGCCACAGTTGTCAAGGCATTGACGGCGCGCTCGATGACATCGTTTGGCACATCGAGATGCATGACTGCACGCACGCGGCGTGCTCCCATTGGAATCATTTGCACGCCAGCGGAATGAAGTTTTGCGCAGAAGTCGCGTGCGTCGCCAAATTTCTCGTGAAGGGAAAAGAAAACCATATTGGATTCGATTTGATCGACGGGGGGATCGACGGTGAGTCCATCAATCTTCGCAATTTGCACAGCGAGAGTCTTCGCGCGTGCGTGATCTTCTTTCAGCCGATCGACATGGTGGTCAAGCGCATAGATCGCAGCTGCGGCGAGGAATCCGCTTTGCCGCATTCCGCCGCCGAACATCTTGCGAAATCTGCGGGCGCGGTCGATGAATGCGCTCGATCCAACAAGCGCGCTGCCAACTGGCGCTCCAAGACCTTTGGAAAAGCAAACGCTGGCGGTGTCGGCAGATTCGAGAAATGCGCGTGGCGAATATCCAGCAACGACGCACGCATTGAAGAGTCGCGCGCCATCGACATGGACCGACAGTTCGTGCTCGCGCGCTGCTGCGCTGACGGAGCGAAACTGTTCAAGTGTCCACACGGAACCACCGCCTCGATTGTGCGTGTTCTCTGCGACTACGAGCCGAGATTTTGGCGAATGAATATCTCGATTGCGAATCGCGGCGTGCACGGCGGCTGCGTTAAAAATTCCACGCGGTCCATCGAGCGGTCGGATCATGCAACCGGAAAGCGCGGCTGGAGCGCCAGTTTCATAATGAATAATGTGACTTTCACCGTGGGCGATGATCTCGTCGCCAGCTTCACAGTGTCCGCGAATTGCAAGTTGATTCGCCATCGTTCCACTTGGAACAAAGAGTCCGGCTTCTTTGCCAAGCATCTGGGCGATTTTTCTTTCGAGTTCATGCACCGCTGATTCATCGCCGAGCACATCGTCTCCAAGCGGAGCTGCCATCATCGCGCTGCGCATCTCAGGCGTCGGTTGCGTGACGGTATCACTTCGAAGATCAAGTGCGTTCATAGGAATGATCCTAGCGGTCACCAGTTCTGGCGTCGGCCACGCGACTATGCATTTGCGTCGTTCCTTCTATAGCCTGCAACCTTATGGCGAAACGAGCTGTTGTTCTTGTCTCTGGGGGAATGGATTCCGCAGTTGTGCTTGCGTGGATGAAGCGTGAGGGCTTCGATTGCATCGCGCTGAGTTTTGATTATGGTCAGCGACATCGAGTCGAGTTGGAATGCGCGCGCCGTGTCGCCGCGAAATGTGGAGTCATAGAGCATCTTGTGCAGAAAATAGATTTGCGCGCTGTTGGAGCGAGTGCGTTGACCGCTGACATTGAGGTGCCAAAAGATCGTGGCGGTGTCATATCTGACGGGGAGATTCCAATCACCTATGTTCCCGCGCGCAACACTCTTTTCTTGAGTTATGCGCTGGCACTTGCCGAATCGCGCGGCGCAAGCGACATCGCGCTTGGGGTGAATGCGGTCGATTATTCGGGATATCCAGATTGCCGTCCAGAGTTTCTTGCCGCTTTTTCTCGTTTGGCAAATCTTGCGACACGCGCTGGCGTCGAAGCAACCGCCGCAGGTGAATGCGCGTTTCGTGTTCACGCACCACTGGTTGCACTTTCCAAGTGCGAGATTGTCAAACTCGGCTTTGAACTTGGCGTGGACTTTGCAATGACGATCAGTTGTTATGACCCCACAAGTTCAGGCGCGCCATGCGCAAGATGCGATGCGTGTCATTTGCGTGCGCTTGGATTTGCTCAAGCACATCAAGTGGATGCGGGGCAAGCGGCAACAGTTCGCTGAGTCGAGAAAAATTAGATATCCAGATTTTTTACTTCGAGCGCGTGTTTTTCGATGTACGAGCGTCGTTGCTCGACGTTTTCGCCCATCAATACGGTGAAGAGTTTGCTGGCTTCTGCCGCTGCTTCGACGGTGACGCGCAGAAGGACTCGTCTTGCGGGGTCCATCGTGGTTTCCCAAAGTTGCAGTGGTTCCATTTCTCCCAGACCTTTGAAGCGTTTGATTTCGATTCCGCGTCGCCCACAATCATGCAGAGTTCGCATAATTCCAGCGACATTGCTGCTTTCAGCAAGATCGGGCTCGCCCTTTTCTGGTGTGACCAACCAGCCATACTTTGAAGGCAATTTTTCGCCAGTCACCGATTCTTCTTGCACCAATCCATAGTCGTCGATGTCGATTCCAAATTCGAGGAGTTGCGCGAAGATCCGCTCGAGTTCCGCGGTCTCGTGCATTTGACGCAGAGATGCGACCACGCCGCGCACTGGCGCATCTGGAGTCTGTGATGTCTTCTCAGTCGAAGAGCCGCCAGCGGATGCAAGTTCGTCAAGCACCATTGCGCGTGCGGTCACCGCATCATGCGCTTCATCTTCGCCCCAGGCAAGCAAATCTCCACCACTCCACACAACATGGTGGGTGGGCAATCGATGCGCTTTCGTTGGATCACTATTGCGAGCCTCTAGCAATTTCTGGAAGGGAATGCCGCGCCGTTGTGCAACGCCGGCCAAATCCTCTAGTCGATGCAGAAGTCGGAGCATCTTGCGCAGACCATCGCCTTCGAGCGTTCGCACGGTTGCTCCGCGCTCGTCCCGCACCACAAATACCGCGTGTTTGAGGGCCAATTCCGCAAGCGTTTCGTTCATCTGTCGATCATTCAGAACATACTTGCTGGTCTTGCCGCGAATCACTTGATAGAGCGGAGGCTGTGCGATAAAGATTCGGCCTTGCCGAACAAGTTCGTACATCTGTCGGAATAGGAAAGTCAAAAGCAGTGTGCGGATATGGCTTCCGTCGACATCGGCGTCTGTCATAATGATGACTCGGCCATATCGAAGTTTCGAGGGATCCATTTCCGCGCCGATGCCACATTGAAGCGCCTGAATGAGCGTTTGGATTTCTTCGAACGCAAGCACCTTGTCAAGTCTGCACTTTTCCACATTCAATAATTTTCCACGAAGCGGAAGAATTGCTTGATGCACGTGATCGCGTCCACCTTTGGCGCTTCCTCCTGCGCTATCGCCTTCGACGATAAAAATTTCAGTGGACTCGACATCATCGCTGGAGCAATCAGAAAGTTTCTGCGGAAGAGCGCTATCGCCAAGCGCACCCTTGCGCTTGATCAGTTCGCGCGCTTTTCGCGCGGCTTCGCGCGCTTCGGCGGCGAGGATCGCTCGCTGACAGATCAACTTTGCCTCGCGTGGATTCAGGTCCATCCACGCGGTCAATTCTTCATTGACCGAAGCGCTGACGAATCCTTCAATCTCTTCGTTGAGAAGTTTTTCCTTCGTCTGATTATTGAATTGCGGATTCGGCAACTTCACGCTGACCACGACAGTCAATCCTTCGCGCAGATCGTCGCCGCTTGGAACGAGATCTTTCAGAATGCCTTCGCGCTTGGCATAACCATTCACGACCCGAGTCAACGCGGACTTGAAGCCTTGAATATGAGTTCCGCCATCGGGATTTCGGATGTTATTTCCAAAGGCAAGCATATTCTCGGCAGTCGCATCGGTGTATTGCAGCGCGATGTCGCATTCGAATCCGCGCTCCGCATCACTGCGACGAACTGCAATGCAAGAACTTTGCACGATTTTGCCTTCATTGAGCCACTTGACATACGAGGCGATTCCCTCGGTGTCGCGAAATGTGACATCGCGGATCGTTCCATCAGAGCCGACATGTTCGTCAACAAATCGGATGCTGACGCCTGGATTGAGAAATGCTAATTCGCGCAATCGAGATTCGAGCATCTCGGCGCGAAACTGCGTGTCAGGAAAAATCTCGGAATCTGGAAGAAAGGTCATCCGAGTTCCGGATCCAACCACTCCTGATTCTTTGATCTTGTGCAGACGCTTGACGCACACACCGCGCTCGAATGAAATTCCCCACGAAGATCCACCTTTATGCACCTCGACTTCAGTCCACGCACTGAGAGCATTGACGCACTTCACTCCAACTCCGTGAAGACCGCCCGAAACTTTGTATGCGTTGTTATCAAACTTTCCACCCGCATGAAGTTCCGTCAAGATGACTTCGACAGCGGGGCGGCCATTGATTTTCGGATTGTCGCTCTTCATCGGATCGACGGGCATACCGCGTCCATCGTCAACGACGGTGCAAGATCCATCGACTCCTAAACGCACGAGAACTTGCGTCGCAAAGCCGGCCATCGTTTCGTCGATGGAGTTGTCGACGCACTCATAAACCAAGTGATGCAGGGCGCTCAGACCTGTACCACCGACATACATTCCTGGACGCTTGCGAATCGCCTCGAGACCTTCCAGAACTTGGATATCTTCGGCGGTGTAACGACTTTCGGATTCTGTGTGAGCGCTCATAATTTCAAGTATTTTCTAGAGAAATCTAGCCCCATTATTCTACCTGAACCATACCCGAAGCGGTAGCGTAAATTTCAGTTCATGGCGGTTTCAAGTCGATAAAAGAGGCTCTGCAATATGGACAATTTGGATTCCAATTTAACGCCTGTTTCTGGGGCGCAGGAAAGCGCGCCGACTGTGGGGCGGCGAAATATTTTGATGCTTGGTTTCGGGCTCTTTGCGGGCTATGTTGCGGCGGGTTGTGCGACGACGATTTCGAAGTCCGCCAAAATGCCCAGTCCCATTTGGCCAGATCAGTCGCTTTTCTCCTCGAAGCCGACTGTCTTGCCCCCTGTCTTGCCCCCGCCGACCCCAACATTGATGGGCGTCATTCCTCGAAGTTCATGGACAAAGGGCACGCCTGATGCAAGCAATATCGATCCGATGCTTCCAGTTCGGTGGATCACCATTCACCACGACGGGATGTCACCTTTTACGGCGACGGATTTTTCGTCATGCTCTTCACGCATCGAATTGATTCGCAATGGTCATCGAGGCAAAGGTTGGGCGGATATTGGTTATCACTTTGTCATCGATCGATCGGGGCGCGTTTGGGAAGGTCGCGATGTGAGATATCAAGGCGCGCATGTGAAGGATCAGAACGAAGGAAATCTTGGCATTCTGTGCGTTGGCAATTTCGATCAGCAGACGCCAAGTATGGCGCAACTTGCTGCGCTTGATCGTCATCTGCGCGTTTGCATGCTGAAGTACAAGGTCAAGACCAAGTGTGTGCTTTCACATCAGGAATGGGCGAGTGCGCATACCGCTTGTCCAGGGCGAAATTTGCAATCGAAGATGGATGGAATTCGCCGCGCCGTAGCGTGAAATCGGCTGGAATTCTGGGAGAGAAAAAATTTTTTATGACGCAGTCTCAGCCGCCGCGACTCTCGCGACCTTTGCGGGCGCGCGCATCATCCGCATCCAACTTTGCCTGAAACTTTGGATCGCGTCGCTCTTGACGATTGACCAACTTCCAGACGCACAAGCCGATTGCGGCCATGCTGACGATCGTGACGAGTATGGAAAAAAACCAATACACGGTTTGACTCTAGTCGACAATCTTTTTTTCAGCTCGATCTTGCTCGGCTTGATCGGAGAACCAAGGGGCGAGTGCGGAATATGCGTGCGCATATCGCCGAGCGATTGCGGGAAAGTGTGCGGCGTCCGAGCCAACGCAGGTGGAATTAGAATCTTTGATGTGAGCCGTTGCACGGTCGATGCTCGACCAAAGACCGGCGCCAACGCCAGCGAGCAGCGCGGCGCCATACGCGGCGCCGTCGGTTTGTTCGACAGTTGCAGTCGGCAAGTCAAATGCGTCGGTCATCAACTGTCGCCAAAATGGACTGCGTGTACCGCCGCCCGAAAGTCGAATGCGATCAACACGCGCGCCAGTTTGGCGAACGAGTGCGAGCACTTCACGAAGAGAGCATGTGACACCTTCAACGATCGCCCGCGTCAGATGAGCACGAGTGGTTCGAGTCGACATTCCCACAAATGATCCGCGTGCGTGAGGATCTGCATGAGGAGTTCGCTCGCCAGAAAGATATGGAAGAAAGAGCGCGCCTTCGCAGCCAAGAGGCGCAGATTGCGCTTGATTCAACATCAATTCGTATGGATCAACTCCAAGCGTCCGCGCGGATGCAACAAGATCCGCGCACATCGAATCGCGCCACCATCGCAAACTTCCACCTGCGGACAAAGTGACGCCCATCAAGTGCCAACGATTTGGAATCGCATGACAAAACGAATGGAGAACACCGTGGGGAGTTGGTCGCCACTCGTTTGTGGTTGCAAAGATCACGCCGCTCGTTCCCACAGTGCAAGCGACTGATCCTTCCGCGATAATCCCAGTTCCAACAGCTTGCGCAGCTTGATCTCCTGCGCCGGCGACAACAATTGTTCCCACTGGAAGTCCCGTTGCTTGCGCGCCATCGGCGTGTACGCGCGAACTGGGCGTAGTCGATTCGAAAAGTTCTGGAAGCAGAGCCGTGTCGATGGAAAGTGCCGCGCACATCTCAGCCGACCAGCGGCGATTTTCGCAGTCAAGAAGCAGAGTTCCAGAAGCGTCGGCCATATCAGTATGAATCGCGCCAGTCAGTCGAAGTCGGACATAGTCCTTCGGCAACATTATTCGTTTGGCGCGTCGCATTGTTTCTGGTTCGTGCTGTTTCAGCCAGATCAACTTGGGCGCGGTAAATCCTGGAAGCAGACGATTGCCGGTCAATCTCCAAATTTCTGCGGGGGTGATTTCGCGCTGAGCTTTCTCGCAGACTTCTGCGGTGCGCTGATCATTCCACATAATCGCAGGCCGAATTGGACGATCGTCCGAATCAACAAGAACTAATCCGTGCATTTGGCCCGCAAGACCAACAGAGACGATGTCACCCGCACGAACCGCGTCGTGAGCGGTGAGACTTCGCAGCGCTTCGCAGGTGGCGCGCCACCAAATATCGGGGTGGGTTTCAGCCCAACCGGCACGAGGAGAATCGAATTCGTACTCCACACTCGCGGTTGCAACGACCGCGCCATCGCGAGTGACAGCGAGCGCCTTGAGCGAACTTGTTCCAACATCAATTCCAATGCAAAGTTCAGGTCGTTTCATGGAGCACATCGCGGAAGAACGCATCCAACTGCGGTTGTGGATGCATATGGAAGTGGATGACCGTCAGCAATCGCATCGACAACATCGGCGATATCTCGTTTCGTTGGCGGGCCATAGGAAACGCCAAGTCCTTTATATCGATCGTCGATTCGTCCTCGGTACAAGACATTGCGATTCGCATCGAGAACGACAACAGATGGAATGATTTGCGCGCCAAGATTGCACGCAAACTTCTGGGATGAATCGTCGACCGATGGCAATGACAACGAATACTCGCGTTGAAAAGTGCGGATGACATCAGGGGAAATATCGTATTCGGGAAAAATCATGATCCACGAAATCCCACGCGCTTCATCGCGAGCAGCAATTCTTGCAATTTCAGGGGAATATGTGCGGGAGATCGGACATTCTGGTCCCATAAAGAGATAGACCGTCGCACTTTTTCCAATTGGAAGAGTACGGCTGTTCAAGTCGGTTGTTGGCAAATCGCTGGCGGGAATCATCCGTCGGGTCGATCGCTCATCGATCGAGGAAGTTGTGGTGCAATTTGCCGCTGCAAGCAGTGTGGCCGTAAAGAACATTGCGGCAAGCGCGCGCATCAACATGTTGCGGAGGGTATCGCCCATCGCCTGAAGAGGCGCACGGATTTTCCCGTGGCGATCTACTCTTTGCAATGTGACACCATCTGCACTTGACTGGTCGATTGTGATTGCGTTTGTCGCCGTGCTGATCGGGACCGCGCTCTATGCCAATCGTCTCGCGCGTGGCGTGTCCGGATTTCTCAGCGCGGATCGTTGCGCAGGGCGATATCTGGTCACGGTTGCTTACAACATGGCGCAAGTCGGAGTGATCACGCTTGTGTGGTACTTCCAACTTGGATACGACGTGGGATATACGCAAATTTGGTGGGGATATTTTGAAGGGCCATCGTTGATCTTGTTGGCAATTACGGGATGGGTCATTTATCGATTCCGCGAAACGCGTGCTATGACTCTGGCGCAGTTTTTCGAGTTGCG
>SXSS01000014.1 GCA_005792145.1 Planctomycetia bacterium
CGAAAACGAACATCGTTTCGCGTGTGCGCCGTCGGGTCGCCTGCGGAACTCGCCCGAGAGAACTTTCCAACGGCTGGAGACGCAAACAGATTCGAGCCACGGATTCGAGCCACGGATTCGAGCCAAGCACACAGCCCCGAAATCGCACATCGTTTCGCGTGTGCGCCGTTGGGAGGTATGTCCTGCGCGATTTTGCAAGCCGAGCCAGAGTCCCCGTAGGGCGAGGCGCAGCGTGTTTGAGCGCCAGGTCATGCGTTCTGCGGCGCGGGCATAAATCAATCCGTAAATATCTGAGCACATTCATTTTTGCCTTGTAAAGATCGCTGTATTTACCCCCTTGCGCCCAAAGGAAGAATCTTGGATGATGATCTATATGCAGCTCGCGGAGCAGCACTTTGACCTTCACGGATGAGAAAGATCGAATGACCAAACCATTCACAATGCCTATGGACACGCAGACATCAACTCGCGCTTCTGATTATTTCGGTTCGCTCACCTTTAGCGGTGATGTGATGCTCAAAAGATTGCCGCCGGAAGTTTTCATGAACCTCCAGCGGACTATGCAACGCAACCTTTCGCTCGATCGATCGATCGCGAACACGGTTGCTTCCGCGATCAAAGAATGGGCGCTCGAACATGGTGCCACTCATTACTGTCACTGGTTCCAACCGCTGACTGGATTGACCGCCGAGAAGCACGATGCATTCCTCTCGCCAACCGGTGATGGTGGTGCAATCGAAAAATTCTCTGGCGATGCTCTCATTCAAGGCGAGCCAGACGCTTCAAGTTTTCCCTCCGGCGGAATTCGCGATACATATGAAGCGCGTGGATACACAGCATGGGATGCAACCAGTCCGGTCTTCTTGTTGCGCGGAAGCGATGGAAACATGACCCTCTGCATTCCAACTGCTTTCGTTTCGTGGACTGGTGAAGCGCTTGATCAAAAAACGCCACTTCTTCGATCGATTGACGCAGTTTCCAAACACGCTCTGCGAATTGTGCGGTTGTTTGGCGATACAAAAACCACGAATGCAATCGCAACACTTGGTTGCGAACAGGAATATTTTCTTGTTGATCGCGAACTTTTTCTGCAGCGGCTCGATCTGGTTGTTTGCGGTCGAACTCTCGTTGGCGCTCAGCCGCCCAAGGGACAGCAACTGGAAGACCACTACTTTGGCGCAATCGCGGAATCTGTCTTGGGATATATGTCCGAATGCGAAGAGAGATTGTTCGAACTTGGAATACCCGTAAAAACTCGCCACAATGAAGTTGCTCCGGGCCAATACGAACTCGCTCCGACCTTCGAAAATTCCAATGTCGCTGTTGATCATCAAATGACCACGATGCATGTATTGAGATCCGTTGCCCGAAAGCACGGATTTGAATGCCTGCTCCATGAAAAACCATTTGCTGGAATCAACGGCTCTGGAAAGCACAATAATTGGTCGATGTCCACCGATACTGGGGTCAATCTTCTTGATCCACGCGACGACACGCATCCCAATATGCAGTTTATGGTTTGTCTCGCCGCAATCATTCGCGCGGTGGATTTGCATGCGGATTTGCTTCGGGTTTCCATCGCAACGGCCCACAACGATCATCGTCTTGGCGCCAATGAAGCGCCTCCTGCAATTATGTCCATCTATCTCGGCGAGATGCTCACAAACATCTTGGATCAAATTGTTGCAGGTGAAACAAAGAAATCTGCAAAGACAGCGGATCTCGAGTTAGGTTCGCGAACACTCCCCCAGATTCCTCGACATTCCAGCGATCGCAATCGAACAAGTCCTTTCGCATTCACTGGAAATAAGTTCGAGTTTCGCGCGGTTGGTTCTTCGCAGTCAGTGGCCTGGCCGAATACCGTGCTGAACACCATCATTGCCGAAAGTATGGATTACATAGCGACGACACTCGAAGCGAAGCTAGGGAAAAATCCATCTCCTGCGAAAATGGAGACGGTGGTTCGAGGCTTGTTGAAAGACATCATCAAGACGCATAAACGTGTTTGCTTCGATGGAAATGGTTATAGCGCTGAATGGCACGCCGAGGCGGCAAAGCGTGGACTGCCGAATTTTCCATCTACTGCAGATGCACTTCCAGCACTTGCGACAAAGAAAGCGGAAAAGTTGTTCGCCACATACGGCGTTCTTTCTCACCGCGAACTGCACGCTCGATATGAAATTCAGATGGAGCAGTATTGCAAGATCGTTCAGATTGAAGGACGAACTCTTTCGCAAATGGCGATCACTCAAATCTTGCCCGCAGGTCTACGCGCGCAAGGCGAATTGGCGGATGTGGTTGCCGCAACTCAACACGCAGGCGTCCCCTGCCCTGAAAGCGAAGCAGCACTTCGAGATCTTGCTGGACAAGTCGCGGCATTACGCACCGCCGCTGCGGTCCTCGATTCTGCAACATCCAAAGATGTGCCGAACATCGAAAAGCGTGTTCGCCATTTCCGAGATGTCGTGGTCCCTGCGCTTGTGAAAGTGCGCGAAATCAGCGATGCGCTGGAGCGAATCGTGCCCGCAGACATCTGGCCAATGCCCGATTATGCCTCGATGTTGCTGATTCGCTGAACTGTGATGCTTTGTAAAGTTTCCAAGACCCTGGTGCAAAGCCAGGGTCTTTTCTTATACTCTTGGGCTCTTGACAATTGATTCATTTCTGAAACAAGTCTGAGACAAGGACCATTATGAGCACCGCAACGACCATAGAAAACACTGTTCGAATCACCGACGCCGGCCCCGCACTGAAGCGGATCGATATCACCATCCCAACTGCGAAGGTGAACGAACAAATTGAAAGCGCATTCAGCGGACTTGCTTCACAAGCTGTTGTCCCAGGATTTCGCAAAGGACATGTTCCCCGCGGACTTCTGGAAAAACGTTTCGGCGAAGCCGTCCTTCAGGAGGCTCGCCAACAACTTGTTTCGCAGGCATATCAATCCGCTTTGGAAGCGAATAAAATTCGTCCGATTGGTCAGCCGGAACTTGCGCCAGGCGCGGTCGATGCCGAACTTGTCCGTGGAAAAGATTTTCTTCTTTCACTCGAAGTCGAAGTCATGCCAGAGTTCGAACTTCCCAAATGGGAAGGTCTTTCGCTTCGTCGACCAATTCTCGACATTGAACCAAAACATGTTGAAGAGGAAATTGAACGACTCTCCTATCGCCTTGGAACGCCGGCGCAAATAGAAGGTCCATTCCAACCGCTCGATCGAATGGTTGGAAAAGCTGTTGTTCGTCTCAAGGGAGATGACAAAGTGTTTTTCGCAACTGACAATGCACTCTCGGTCGTTCCTGCTGAAGATGATGCAGGAAAAGGACCATTTCTGGGATTGCTCGTCGAAGGACTTGACGCAATTCTCGGCGGCAAGAAAGTTGGCGATGTAGTCACCATTCAGATGGATGGTCCGGAAAGCCACGAGATCATCGAGATTCGAGGCAAGCCTCTGTCGGTCGAATATACGATCAACGCAGCAGAACGCATCGCTCCTGCGACTCGCGAGGAGATCGCATCGAAGATTGGCGTTGAGACAGTCGATCTGATGCGCGAAAATCTCAAGGGTGTTCTCGAACGCCGGCGCGACGAGGAACAACGAAGCGCCCTGCGCGATCAGGTCTTTGAACAGCTTGCCAGCAAGGTCGATTTTGAACTTCCCGCGCGACTTTCCGAAGCGCAAGTTGGTCGAGATCTCGAGCGTCAACGCCTCGAAATGCTCTACCGCGGAACAGATACGGAGGTCGTCGAAAGTCGTCTCGCGGAAATTCGCAGCGCAACTGCGGACGAGACTCGTCGACGACTCAAGTTGTTCTTCCTTCTGGGAAAACTCGCCGAAACTCTTGGAGTTGAAGCAACGGAAGGCGAAGTCAACGGACGAATTGCGGCGATCGCTCGATCACGCGGAATGCGACCAGATGCAATGCGAGCGGAGTTGGACAAATCAAATCGCGTCGGCGAAATTGCATTGCAAATCCGTGAACACAAATCTGCGGACCGTGTGATTTCAAAGGCTGTAATTTCTGACATTCCCGCTGAGAAGTGGAATGAAGAAGCGCAAGCGAAGACGAAAGGAATGTCCGGAACTCCGTCGACTGTTTCTACTCCAAAGAAAGAAAGTGCGAGCAAAGCGCCTGCAAAGGGATCAAAAAGTAAGTCCAAGGATTAAGCCTCTTTTGGGTGTAAGAGAACAATGATCACATCATTGGTGCCAAATCATCTGACTCTTGCCACTCAGTCTTTGGCAAGTACAGGTGATGCCGCCGCATCAATCTTCCCAATCTTGGGTTGGCTTGTGCTCGTCATCCTCGCAGGAGGATTATGCATCTACTTCATTCGACGTTGGATGCGCCGAGAGAACGACGATCCAGTTGGATTTACTCTTGGAGATCTTCGAGAGATGCTTGAGGCTGGCGACATCACTCCAGTCGAATTTCAATCTGCACGCGATGCCATGATTGCTCAAGTCAAAAAACAAGCAGCAACAGGTGCAGCAACAAAGGCGAAGAATGCGAAGTACACTGCCAACAAGCGCAGATAAAATGAAGAAGAACCCTAATCAACATCCTCTCACGACAGCCGCAGGACCAGGAAACGGTGGCCGCAAAGGCGGACCGCGAGAAAGTGGGCTTGGCCCCAATGGTCCGTCATCAAGCGGTGGAGCTGGAGGCAGTTCTGGTTCCGGCACGGGTGGCGACGGAGGATTTCGCGGAAAGAAAGTCACGACCTGCAGTTTCTGTGGCAAGACAAGTCGAGAAGTTGGTCCGATGGTCGAAGGTCCCAACGATGTCTACATCTGTGCGAATTGCACCGATCTCTGCCAGAACATTTTCAAGCAGGAAAAGCGGCGCGTTACAGGCGCGGCTCCAGCTTTAACGCAGATCCCTTCCCCGCGGCAAATCAAGGAATATCTTGATCAATATGTGATTGACCAAGACCGCGCAAAGATTTCATTGTCCGTTGCCGTGCACAATCACTACAAGCGATTGACGCAGATTGATAATGCCGAAGCGCCGGTCGAATTGGACAAGAGCAACGTTCTTCTTGTTGGCCCAACTGGAACTGGAAAAACATTGCTTGCAAGGACGCTTGCTCGCATTCTCAATGTGCCATTCGCCATTGGAGATGCAACCACGCTGACCGAGGCCGGCTATGTCGGAGAAGATGTTGAGAATCTTCTGCTGAAACTCCTGCAAGCAGCCGACTTTGATGTTGAAGCTGCACAGCGCGGCATCATTTACATCGATGAAATTGACAAGATCGGTAAGACAAGCGGAAATGTTTCCATCACACGCGATGTTTCCGGTGAGGGTGTTCAACAGTCTTTGTTAAAGATGCTTGAAGGAACGGTTGCAAATGTTCCGCCGCAAGGTGGTCGGAAGCATCCCGAACAACAGTACATCCAACTCGATACCACGCACATTCTTTTCATCTGCGGCGGATCATTTGTCGGCATCGACGACATCGTTCGTCGGCGCATCGGCAAGCGAAAAATTGGATTCTCAACGGATGGCGTTCACACCATCACCAAGGCCGAAGATGATCGCGCGATGTTGAGTCAGATTCAACCCGACGATTTATTGGAGTTTGGTTTGATTCCAGAATTGATCGGCCGTCTGCCAGTTGCGTGCGCATTGATGCCGCTGAATCGCGCGGCAATGATCCAGATCTTGACCGAGCCAAAGAACGCACTTGTCAAACAGTATCAACATCTCTTCCGACTCGAAAACACATCTCTTGAATTCACAACTGGAGCTCTTGAAGCAATCGCGGATCGTGCGATGGAGCGCCAGACTGGAGCGCGTGGACTGCGTGCTGTGGTCGATGATTTGATGACGGATTTGATGTACCAACTTCCCGACCTGGACAACTCCAACACGATTTATCGAATCGATGAAGATTCGATTCGCCAAGGAAAGATTATTTTGGAAACTGTTCGGCAGCGTGCCCGCGAGAGTGCGTGACCTCGGCAATAGGTGATTGTGAGAAAACGCAACAATGACGCAGTGGCTTGAGATTCTGGATCAGGCAGAACAAATTCGCAATCATTCACCTGATCGAAGCGCACGGATGAAAGCGCTCGTAGATCATTTATGGGAGAAACTTTCTCCTGATGGTTTGTCCTGGATCGGCTTCTATCTTGACCAACCGGATCAGGCCGAAGAAACACGATTGATATTGGGCCCCCGCCGCGACAAGCCCGCGTGCAGTCCCATCGGATTGCATGGTGCGTGCGGGAAAGCGCTCTTGACCCGCGCACCATTCATCGTTCGAGATGTCCGAGAACTTGGCGCGGGATATATCGCTTGCGACCCTCTCGATCAGAGCGAGTTAGTTCTTCCCTGCATCGATTCAGATGGTTCCGCCTGGGGGGTCTTGGATGCGGACAGTCACCGTCTTGCTCATTTTGACTTGAAATACCAGCACAATTTGACCAAGGTGCTGCAAGCTGTTGGACTCTCTTGTGGATGATCAACAATATTTTCATTCCTCGCTTGCATTTCTTGCCTGATTTGAGTACGCTTCCCAACCCCTCGGAGAGAACCTATGCCACGCGTTTGCTTTTTTACTGGAGCCCGAACTACTACTGGAAGTCGAATTACCCGTCGCGGTAAGGCGAAGTATCTCGGTGGAGTCGGCATCAAGACGACCAGCGTTACCAAGCGTAAATTCAAGCCGAATTTGCAGCGGGTCAAGGCTTTGGTCGATGGAAAGCCAGTTCGTATTTTGGCGAGCACGCGCGCAATTCGAACGGGCTTGGTTGTGAAACCGATCCGTCGAAAATTCGCATACACCAGAAAACTTGCTGTTCAAGCCTGATTTTCATCGCTTCAATTCTATATTCTGCTTGTCTAACTGCTTTTTTGCAGTAGTTTTTCATTGGCGCATAAGTCATTGTGAAACAGTTATTGGTTTGAGTTGCGTGCAATTTGACTGATTTCGTGGACTTTTAGATAGCTTTTGACTCAAAAATATTCAAATATTCAAAAAAAATCTTGACCAATACGTTTTTGGGTATACAATCAATGTGTACGCGGAAGACTTCACGCCCTGAAAGTCAAAACGAAGCGCCATGGTCGGCACTTTATGGCTTTCAATAAATGGGGCTTGAACTCCCTGCAAGGCCGGATTCCCGGTGACATTGGTTTGGATGGTCCGTCGCTTCGGTGACGCCTCAGTCCTAAACCGCCGTTTGCTTGAGATTGGATCCAGCGGTTTGGTTTTTGGATCAGAAATCTTTGCTCTGGAATTTTATTCTGGGATTTTAATCCTGTGAATTTCGTTCCTAATCGGGGTTCCAGCCATCTTTTTGAGATGGCTGGTGGGTTTGTTTGAGCTAAAGGTCTCTGGTCGGAAACTTCTGGTTGGGAAAATTTCAAGAAAAATCATTCCGGAACTCGAACAAATCGGGTTTCCAGTCAGTAAGTGTTCGTCCGTTATGTCCGTATCCCCATTGCCTGCATAGGCTTAGAAAAGTTTGGCTTCGAAAATAATGATCCCCTACCGCTCCGATTCATCCGATCGAGACCGTGTTCTTGAATTGACTGACCTCGTTTCCCTTGTGGGCGAGTCTGTTGTTCTTCGCCCAAAGGGGCGCGAGCATATGGGGCTTTGTCCTTTCCACGAAGATCGTCGTCCCTCATTTTCGGTGGTCACGCATAAGGGCAATGCGTTTTACAACTGCTTCGCGTGCGGCGCGAGCGGAAATGCGATCGACTTTATGGTGAACTATCACCGGATGGATTTTCTCGAAGCTCTGCGATTTCTTGCGCAGCGCGCGGGGATTGAATTGCAGGCGCGCGGATCGAGTGGCCCGCGATCTTCTGATCCAGACAGCCCCGCTTCACTTCGGCGCGCCAACGATGCTGCTCTGCGATTTTTCAGTCGAACATTGATTGATCCAGTCATTGGATGCGCCGCGAAAAAAGCGCTTGATGATCGAGGTATTGATGCACAGATGATTGAGCGATTTGCCCTTGGTGCCGCTCCAGCCTCTGGTGATGGATTGGCAAAATATGTCGAAAAACTGGCTGCACATCAAAGCCAAAGCGGCGATGAAGCGCTCGATCCAGCGATGATTCGTGCTTCATTCGACGCCGCTGGACTTGTGCGAAATCGCGGATCACTTGTCGATTCTTTTCGAAATCGCGTGATGTTTCCTATTGCGGACGAACTTGGAAGATGTATCGCTTTCGGTGCGCGCGCGATCGATCCAGACGATCAGCCAAAATATCTCAACAGCCCCGAAAGCCCGCTCTTTCATAAATCAAAGTCGCTGTACGGAATCCATCTTGCAAAGCGTGCGATTATTCAATCGCGCACGGCGATTATCACCGAGGGATACACCGATGTGATCGCTTGCCATCGCGCCGGAATCGAAAATGCGGTCGCAACTTTGGGCACCGCATTGACCCGTGATCACGCCCGAGTCCTGCAAAGACTGTGCGACACGATTGTGCTTCTATTCGACGGTGATATTGCTGGTCAGCGTGCTGCGGATCGCGCACTTGAAATCTTCTTTGCGGCGCCGGTCGACCTGAAAATCTGCACGCTCCCTGATCAACTTGATCCCGATGAACTACTTCGTCAACCTGATGGACGGGAGCGTTTCGACGCGGCCATTACGCAATCCGAAGATGCGCTCACGCATCTTGTTGGCAATTTCCGTCGCCAGTTGGATGCGCATCCTGGGCTTTCCGCTCGTCAACGAACGATTGAAGCAATGTTGACCAAACTTGTCTCGCTCGGCTTGGGATCGCTCGACGGAATTCGCCGTCGACTCGTGATCGATTCGATCGCGGCAACAAGTGGCGTTGCGGTTGTTGAAATCGAACGCTTCTTGAATGCAAGTAAGCGTGCAACTGCGCCAGCTCGTGATGCAACAACGCTCACCGAGCCAATTGAAATTCCAACTGCAAATGCACGAGGAAGCGCCGAGCGCGATTTCGTTTCAATCCTGATCGCATGGCCATCAACTGGCGATATTCGCATTTCGCACGAAGAAGGCGATGCGGCTCCCCTGAGCGAGTTCATCACGCCATCGTCGCTCGAAGATTCAGCCGCACGAGCACTCTATACACCGATTTTTCATTGGCTCGAGGATGCGAAGGCATTTGCTGTGCAAGATCTGCTTGCTGAAGTTGCTGATCCTGCGATGAAAACTCTTGCAACTGATTTATACACGCTTGGTGCGAAGCGATTCGAACGAGACGCGGATGCGCGTCAAGGACTGATTACAGCGGCACGCGCGCTTGACAGCTTGAATCGTCGCCTTCAATTGGCGGTCGCCCCGACTGCAACGACACCCGAGGAATTGGCTCAGCGGCTGAATCAGATTCGCGCTGCTGGTCCAAGACCTTCTGCCATCGCCAGAACGGCGAGGAGTGCATCATGACGATGCGAGTGATTTCATCTTTTCGTTTCGCTACGACCAGTCGGGAATTACCGACTCGGTACAAATCAAGGAGTATTCAATTATGAGTCTTGTCCTTCAAGAGTTACACCCTGTTCTTCGTTCGCTCATTCACGCTGGCCGCAAGCGTGGTTGGATCAGTTATGAGGAATTGAATACGTGCCTGCCTGATGACTTCGTCGATCCATATCCCTTGGATGAGTTGCTTGTCTTGCTGACCCAAAACAACATCGCTCTCATCGATGAGATCGAGATGAAGCGCGCTGGTCATCGCGCATTCCCCGCACAATTGCAAACAGATCTGCGCTTTCTTCGCGATACGGACAAGAAAGTTCGTCGCGCACACGCAACCGAACCCGCTGTAACGCCTGCAACACCCGTTGCCCCTTCAGCGCCGCGCCCACTCGTTGGCGCAGCAGCTGCGGCAGTCGCCGCTGCTCGATTGAAGATGCGTCAACAAGATGGCTCCGGCGCAGCAAGTGCGGACGCATTCGCAATGGAGGACGATGGGCTCGATGAAGATTTGCAAGGATCGCTTGAATTCACCATCGCGGAACAAAATCCAGTGCGAATCGATGATCCTATTCGCATGTACCTCACGCAAATGGGATCGATCCCTTTGCTGACTCGCGAGGAAGAAATTCGTCTTGCAAAGAAGATCGAGATGAGTCGATACATCTTCCGTCGCATGGTCTTGGAAAGTGAATATTGCGCCCGGCAGGCTGTCGAGATTCTGCAGCAAGTTCATGAAGGAACGCTGCCATTCGATCGCACTATGCGCATTTCCACCGCCGAATCAAATGCGAAGGATCGCATCGCCTCTAGAATTCCATACAACCTTTCGACGATTCGTACAAAGCTCGACCAGAACAACGACTTGTGGAGTCAGTTGGAATCTGGGCTGGAATCCGGCAATCAATCTGAGGAGCGTCTCGAATCTATTCGTCAAAAGATGTGGGCGAATCGCCGTCGAATTTCCACGCTGATCGAGGAATGTTGCCTTCGAACAGGACGAATTCAACCGCTTATGCGCAAGCTGAATTCAGTCAATCGCAAGTGTATTGAACTAGCAACACTCATAGAACGATCGGAAAAGAATCCAGAGCGTTATGACCACGAAGACACACAAGTGCAGCGTGAGGAACTTGAGGGTCTTCAGAATCTCGTGCTCGAATCTCCAAGCGATCTTGCCAAGCGCATTCGTTCAATCGGTCAGATTTTCGTCGAGCACGAATTGGCGAAGCGCGCTCTCTCTGGCGGCAATTTGCGACTGGTTGTTTCGATCGCCAAGAAGTATCGCAATCGTGGTTTGCCATTCTTGGACATCATCCAAGAAGGCAATACTGGTCTGATGCGTGCTGTCGATAAGTATGAATACAAGCGTGGTTATAAGTTCTCGACATATGCAACATCGTGGATTCGCCAAGCGATCACCCGTGCGATTGCCGATCACGCTCGAACGATTCGCGTTCCAGTGCACATGATTGAAACGATGTCGAAGCTTCGCAATATTCAGAAGCATCTTCTTCAGGAACTCGGACATGAGCCGAATCACGATGAAATCGCAGCGAAGGCAAAGATGCCCGTCGATGAAGTCAAGCGCGTGCTGAAGATTTCACGCCATCCGATTTCACTCGATCGTCCAGTCGGCGAGAGCGAAGATTCGCACTTTGGTGATTTCATCGAAGACGAGCGCCAAGAGGCACCGAGTATTTCTGCCGCCAGCGAAATGTTGCGCACGCGCATCAACGACGTGCTGAAGACATTGACATATCGCGAGCGCGAAATCTTGAAACTTCGGTATGGAATCGGCGACGGATATACGTACACCTTGGAAGAAGTTGGCCGTATTTTCAAAGTCACTCGCGAACGGGTTCGTCAAGTTGAAAGCAAAGCGCTTCGCAAACTTCAGCACCCAGTGCGCCGACAACGGCTCACAAGTTTTATGCAGAGTGATGGACAAGACGGAGACGTTGAGATTCCAACAACGGCTGAGTGATTCCTAGCCATTCACTGCTGCGCAGACATACTTCCACGAGATGTATTCCTCGATCCCCCATCGTCCGCCTTCGCGGCCGAAGCCGGACCAACCGCGGCCACCGAATGGCGCATAGGCATCGCTGATCACACCGGTGTTCACACCAATGATCCCGCAGTTGAGTTGTCGACTGACGCGTTCAAGAAGATTCAGATCTCGTGCGAATATGTATCCCGCCAAACCGTACGGTGTGGCGTTGGCCATTTCGATCGCTTGAGATTCGGTTTTGAAACGCGCGATCGGAGCAAGAGGTCCGAAAGTTTCCTCGCGAAAACAAAGCATCTCCGAAGTTGCATTTTCGAGAACAGTCGGTGCGAAGAATCGATCCAAACATCCTTCGACCGGGACAGTCGCACCACCTGTAACGATCTTCGCACCTTTGGCAACCGCATCTTTCACTTGATTTCGAATACGCGCGATCGCTCGGTCGTCGATGAGTGGCCCGATGCGGACTCCAGCATCACGGCCGCGACCAACGCGCAGTCCACCTGCAAGAGAGGCGAATTGAGCGACGAATTGGTCATAGATTTCATTCGCAACTATAAATCGATTCGGACAGACGCAAGTCTGTCCTGCGACGCGAAACTTTCCACTCACCGCTGCCGCAACGGCTGCTGGAACATCAGCGTCGCCAAAAACAACGAATGGTGCATGACCGCCGAGTTCCAATGAGAGCCGCACAACTTGATCCGCAGCGGACTTCATCAACAGACGACCCACCGCAGTCGAACCCGTGAAAGACAATTTGCGAACCCGGCCATCGCCAAGCCATGCTTGTCCAATTGTCGCGGGGTTGCCGGTGATCACATTGACAACGCCATTTGGAATTCCAACATCGACCAGCAACTGAGCAAATGCGAACGCTGTCAGAGGAGTTGACTCAGCAGGTTTGACAACTTGTGTGCATCCAACGGCGAGTGCTGGAGCAGTTTTGCGCGCCAACATTGCAAGTGGGAAATTCCATGGAGTGATCGCGGCGACAATTCCGATCGGTTCTGGAATTGCCATGAGCGACCGATCTGCTCTGCGAGAATGGATCGTTTCACTTTGAAGTCGATTCGCTTCGTCCGCAGCAGAGAGGAAATAATCAGCCGCATAGTCGACTTCTCCTTGTGCTTCGTCGAGAGGCTTTCCGCTTTCCGCCGTCATGATATTCGCAAAATCTTGCTTGCGTTCACGCATTGCTTGCGCGATTGTGGTCAGAAAGGTTGCGCGATTGGAAGCAGTCAATCCGCTCCACTGCGGGAGCGCATGATCCGCAGCTTCAATTGCGTCGCATGCTTCCAAGGCACCACTTTGAGGAACGCGAGCCAACTCCTCCCCCGTCGCGGCATCGCAGACAGCGAAAGTTTCTCCACTGTGTGCCGATCGCCACTGACCGTTGATGAGATTTTTATCCTGCATTTGAACAGCCTAGCATCGCTACACTTCCTGTATGGCAAAGGCAGTCGTTGATCCCAATGAACTCCGTCGATTCGCAGCTGATTTGCGCAAGTTCAACCAAGACCTGCAATCGGGCATTTCCACCATCGGTGGCAGAATGAACACCCTTGCCCAAACGTGGCGTGATCAAGAACAGCAGAAATTCGCCGAAGAATTCGACCAGACGCTGAAGGTCTTGCAAAGACTGATGAAATCAAGCGAGGAGCACATCCCGTTTTTGATGCGCAAGGCTGACCGAATTGACGAATATCTCCAGCAGCGTTGAGCGATAATTCAATGGACTCCGGAGCAAATCTTCAAGACGCGAAAACCCTGATGGCAGCAAAGGCGATGCTGATAAAAGCAAGCCAAAGTTTTGCAACTGCAATCGAAGAAGCGCAATCAGACGCTGAGAGGTTTGGAATGTGGCTCAATTCGGAGGGGCCTGCTCATTGGGAACGACAACGCCGCCTTCGAACGGAGAAACTGAATATGGATCGTTCTGCCCTTGTTCGAAAGGAAATGCAAATGACCGCCGATGGTCGTCAGCCATCAACGGTGGATGAGAGAAAGACTGTTCAGCGTTCCGAAGAATCAGTCCGCCGTGCGGAAGATTGCCTGCGACAACTTCGCAAATGGGCGATTGAATATCAGCGTGTCCTGGCCCAATTTCGCGCTGGTTTTTCACCGCTTTCGACCTATGTTGATCAGACCGTTCCTTCGGCAGTTGCTTCCTTGAACCGAATGGCCCAAGCGATCGATGCGTACATTTCGACTGCGCCAGTCAAAGTGGATTCCACTTTAAAGATATTGTCTGATGACGCGATATCCCTCAAATTGAACAATTCTGACTCTTCTGCCCATATGGGTCGAGGTGGATCACTTCCAGATTCAAACACGGGAAGGTCGACCAATGAGTGAAGGAACGAATAAAGCGAAACTGAAGGACACACTTCGCACTCTCAACGAACAATGGGCGTCTATTCAAAACCAATGGAAGGATTCCGCAAGCGATTCCCTTGATCGAGAAGCCGTTCAGCCAGCAACGGATGCTGTGCGGGTTGCGACTATTGCAATCGACCAACTCGCTGAAGCAATTTCAAAGGCAAGGCGCGATTGCGATGCAGGCTGAGATAGCCTAAGACTTGCAGTCCAGCATTTCTCTTATGATTTCTCTATGACGCCCTTGACACCAGTTGAAGCGAACATTCAAGGCAGGGACATTCCCATTTTGGGCGAGAGAATTCTGCGGATACTTCTGACGGCGCCAGCGCGTCGAACAGAAATGGAACAAGCGCTTTTAAAATTTCGATCCGAATCAATCGTTCCAGAAACGAAGTTTCACACTGAGCGGTTAGCGATTCTTCTTGTGGAGCGAACGAAAAATTGCCAACTGATTACATCTCGTTATGAAGAAGCAAAAGTCGCTGCAGAAAGCCGTGCGGTGCGTCAACAATCAAAATTAGATTTAATGTTAAAGGAGAGTTTGCGTTCCTTCAATGAGTATCGTGATTCTCAACTAGACCAACTCGATCTGAGTACCGAGGAATCAACGTGGACAGCCGATGCTGTTTATGAATCGCTCGAGCCACAACCACGATTCGAGTTCGAGAGTGCTCGCGCCGCTATAGACCAATCCGTGAGAGAAATTATGGAGCAAGTCACAGAGGCTGAAAAGTTGCTTAGGAAAGCGCGGATCTCACTATCTCCACCCTCAATGCACGAAGCCGATTTGTCTCATTCAATTCCACAGCCGAGTAAATGTATCGCAGAACAATTGGTGATTGCCACTCAGACTCTCAAGAACCTTCGTCGTAAGCCGCTCAACATCTTTGCTCGGAACTGGGCAGCACATCTCGCCGCGTTGATCCTGCTGACATCTATGTTCTTTGGAATCGTCGGTCTCTGGGCAGGTTGGGAAACGTTCCTCGATTTGCGGATTTCGAGTGTTGGGGGTGTGGCTATTCTTTTGACCCAAGTTACTTTATGGCTTTGGGCTGGAAGTCGTTTACAACCATTTGCATTGACTATTTCAACAGTTCGGTTGCGAACCCGTGAGGCAGGTCGACTTTCGCTGGAAGATGCGAAAAGAAAACGAACCGCTCAAGAAGAAACTTTTCGCAGCCAATATCAGAAAGAACGAATCTCTGCGAAGGAATCTGTGAATCCAAAGCGAATCGAGGTCGAAGAGACATTTTTACGACGAAAGACAGAACTGCTTGATTCAACAGATCGTCTGCGCCAAAATTCTGTTGCGCAATACGAAACCGCCATCCTAGTGAATGAACAGGAAGCCACGCGTGCGTTCGAGCAAGCGCACCAGCAATACGATCAATCTGTGGTGGAGGAGGAGGAGCGTCACAAAGTACGAATGCGCGAAATTTCAGCGGTCATTTCGGTACGGGATCAAGCATTGCGTACGGAATGGAAGAACTCTCGGGATCAAGTCTTCGCCGACACGCAACAGACTACCAACTTGGAAAGACATCTCTATCCCCCTTGGTCGGATGACTTTTGGAATAGTTTTCGTGGACGGACAGTTTCGATTGGAGCCGCAAAGTTGGGGACAGTGACAATTGCCCTCAACACAATCCCTGGCGCATTGCCAGTAGACCCAGACTTGGCGTGGCCTAGTGGTTCATCGAGAATTGTTCATCTTCCAATTGCCTTGACATTTCCGACTCGTGCATCCCTGCTGCTCGAAACGACTCAAGATGGTCGCAACGCTGGAATAGCCTTATTGCAAGAATCGATTTTGCAGATTCTGGTTTCATTACCCCCCGGTCAGGCTCGATTTACAATTATCGATCCGATCGGTCTCGGCGAAGGCTTTGCAACTTTCATGCATCTTGCTGACGAGGCCGAACATCTTATTGGTGAGCGAATTTGGACGGATTCAAGACATATTGAACATAGATTGACTGATCTTTGCGATCATATGGAAACGGTTATTCAGAAATTCTTGCGCAATGAGTTCGCAGATCTCGATCAATACAACCAACAAGCGGGTGAGATCGCAGAGCCATACAGATTTTTAGTTATCTCGGATTTCCCAACAGGCTTCAGTGATATCGCAGCACGGCGACTAGCGAGCATTATCAATAGTGGTCCGCGCTGCGGAGTATTCACAATGATTCTTCGCGATCAGAGACAGTCGCTTCCACCTGAAATCGATATCGCTGATGTAAGAAGTCGTTCTCTTTGCCTTGAGTGGAAAGAGAATCGTTATGTTGTCGCAGTTGAACCATTCTGCAACTTCCCGTTTACTTCGGGTTCGATACCGGAGAGCGAAAAGATGATTGCACTCCTACAGCGTATTGCATTGACGGCGAAAAATTCCAAGCGGGTTCAAGTTCCATTTTCTGCGATCGCCCCCAAAGACGACTCTTTCTGGTCCGAATCCACGGCGCAATCAATCACGATCCCGCTTGGGCGTTCAGGTGCAACTCGACTGCAAAACATCACGCTTGGAGTCGGAACAAGCCAGCACGCATTGATCGCGGGAAAAACTGGATCTGGAAAATCAACGCTTCTTCATGCGCTGATCACAAATCTTGCGCTGCGATATAGCCCCGATGAAGCCGAATTATGGCTCATCGACTTTAAGAAGGGTGTTGAATTCCGGACCTATGCGACAAATCGACTTCCACATGCCCGCGCTGTGGCAGTGGAAAGTGATCGCGAGTTTGGCCTTTCTGTTCTTCGCGGACTTGATGCGGAACTTCGTCGGCGTGGTGAAATTTTCCGCGATCGCTCTGTTCAAGATCTTGGGGGCTATCGGCGACTTGGTGCAAGTTATAAAATCCCACGAACTTTGCTGGTCGTTGATGAATTCCAAGAACTCTTTACAGAAGATGACAAGGTTTCGGAGGAATCCGCGCTCCTGTTGGATCGTCTTGTGCGCCAAGGGCGGGCATTTGGAATACACGTCATCCTTGGATCACAAACGCTGGGTGGTGCATATTCAATCGCTCGAGCAACGATGGGGCAAATGGCCATTCGAATTGCATTGCAGTGCAACGAGGCTGATTCTCAACTCATTCTCTCGGACGACAATGTTGCAGCGCGTTTGCTTTCGCGACCAGGAGAAGCGATCTATAACGATGCGGGCGGTTTAATTGAGGGAAATAATCCATTTCAAATTGTCTGGCTCCCAGATGATGAAAGAGATCGCATGCTTGCGAAGGTTCGTGCGCGAAATGAAAGTCATCCGCCCTCGTCTCGTCCACCAATGATCGTCTTTGAAGGAAGCGCTCCAGCTGATCTGGAATCGAATCAAATTCTCCGCGCCTCAAAAGCGAAACGCGATCGCGGAGAATTTTCTGGTGCGGGGCTCTTATGGTTCGGCGATGCAATTTCGATCAAGGACCCCACTGCTGTCATACTCCGCCGTCAGTCTGGAACGAACATTATGCTTGTTGGACAGCGTGAAGACGCTGCGAGTGGAATTTCAGCAGGAGTGTTGGTATCGCTTGCCTCGCAGTACAAGACAGATCGATGCCAACTCTTTCTGCTCGACGGTACTCCGCCGGATGACGAAAACTTCGGTCGGCTTGCGGGCCTTCAAGAGCGCCTTCGAATTTCTGGCGCTGCGGGTGGATTGCGTGATGCGGAGTCGATCTTTGAAAAAGTGAACGCAGAACTTCTGCGAAGGCAAAGTGATCACATTGCTCAATCTCCCCCTTGCGTTGTTCTGATCCACTCTATTCACCGCTTCCGTTCGCTGCGTAGAAACGAAGATGACTTTGGTTATTCATCTGCCACAGATACGCCTCCAACTCCAGACAAACTTCTGGCGACTTTGTTGCGCGAAGGTCCTGTTCTTGGAATGCATGTCATGATCACTTGCGATGGAGCTACAAATCTCGCGCGATCCTTTGATCGAAATTCGATTCGTGAATTCGAGTGGCGTTTACTTTTCCAAGTCAGCGCATCGGATTCGAGCACGCTGATCGATTCCCCAGTCGCAAGTCGGCTCGGGCCACAACGGGTTATCCTGCACAGTGAAGAGACAGGAACACAAGAGAAGTTTCGTCCATATGCATGGCCATCGACTGATTGGCTCGATCGATTTTTCCCCCCCGTTTCGCTATGATCTCACGCTTCGGGCGCTTAGCTCAGCTGGCTAGAGCACTGCCCTTACATGGCAGGTGTCACAGGTTCGAATCCTGTAGCGCTCATTGTGTCTTGTTTCGTGTTCTTGTTTTTTGAATCTCTTTTCAGTTTTGTATCTAGATTGCTTCGAGCCGAATCATGCGACTGATTTTTGTCCCACTTTTTCTTACTGCCCTATGCGTGTTCGCTATGGGTGCATGCTCGAATATCGAGAAGGCAGATCCGACACTTGCCCCCAAGCGATCTGCTCGCCCACCAATCCCGCTTGATGTGGATCCAATTATGCGCGGAACAGTTGCAAGCGAAACAATTGTCATGGGATATCAGCCCGTTGTGGTTCGTGGTTATGGATTTGTAGTTGGATTAAAAGGAACTGGAAGCCGAACAGCACCAGCCGAAGTTCGACAATACATATTGCGGGAAATGATGCGCTACGGCGTGGGAGAGATATCTGGAAATTCGCAAGTTCTCAATCCTGAAGCACTGATCAATTCTGAAGATACCGCAATCGTCATCGTCGAAGCGGTAATTCCAGCTGGTGCTCCGCGCAATACAAGCTTTGATGTTCGAGTCTATGTCGCACCAGGAACAAGCACCACAAGTCTTGAGGGAGGAACCCTTTGGACAACCGAACTTCGCCCCGGCATGTTGCTCCTCGGTAGTAGAGAGATTCGTTCCATGGCGCAAGCAAAAGGTCCGATCATCATCAATCCATTTTCCGATGATTCCAATCGAACCCAAACAATGGTCAATCAGTTAAGTGGACGAATTCTCAATGGTGGAAAATCGCTCAAGCAACTCCCTATCAAGTTAATGATGGCAACGCCAAGTCATTCGCGTGCGCGCCTGATTGGGAGTGCAATTAACTCGAACTATCCCCGAGAGCCTGGGCAGCGTGGAGAAACTGCAAGTAGTGTCTCTGGAGAATTGATCACAATTGATGTTCCTCCATCGTGGCACAAGCGCTCCGATGAATTTGTTGAGTTACTTCGGCATACATCCGTCAACGTTGGGCCAATTGATGCAACAGC
>SXSS01000093.1 GCA_005792145.1 Planctomycetia bacterium
CTTCACTCTTGGGTTGGCGTGCAAAAGTCGAATTCGAAACAGGTCTTGCGAAAACAATTGAATGGTATCGCTCCAACCGTCACAATTGATTTGCCGCGAAAAAAATCCCGCGCATCAACTCCACGCCGAAAGCAGTATTGCTAAATCGCCCCCACCAACGATTCCATCGTGGTCAATATCTGCTTGCTGCTCACTCGTTCCCCATGCGGTAAGCAAGGTGGCGAGGTCTGCTCCATTCACAAATCCGTCATTATTCAAGTCGCCAGGCAAAGTTGGATTCCCGCCGATCGAACCATCATTTCCAATGCGTTGACCTTTGATATCAGCCAAACCTGTCCCGCCATCACTCCACACAACAACTGTTGCTGCTGATTGACGATATGAAACCATCTTGCTCTTGCTGCTCACGCCATCGACGAGAACAGTTCCGCTTGACCATGCATTAGTTCCGTCCTCATTCAATCGGCGAGCGTAAAGTGAGGCCTGGCCAAATGCCGTCGATGATTGCCATGCGAATGTTGCTCCACCTCCGCATCGCACTGCGGTGAAGTCCGCGGAATAAAGAGTGGTTGAAGGCAAGAGATTTGCACCAGATTCTCCCCACAATCGAGCTCCGGTTCCATTCAATGCGAATGATTGCGCGGCGACGCTATATGTAGAAGTATTTGGCACTTGCTCTGGCCACACGACATAGATGCGATTGGTCGGACCATCGGCAGCGAAAGATGGGTTGACACGATTCCGCGTTGTTGTTGCAGTAACGGCAGTTCCATTCGCTCCAAATTGTGCGACGCCTGCCGTATTAAGAACCTGCACATAGCTCTGAAGAGGGCTTGATGTGTACCAACAGAAAACATAGCCGACTCCATAGATCGATTGGCAACTTGGATAATTTCCAATCTGAAGAGATCCCGTCGAGAACACCACAGATGGTGCTGTGCTTGCTGAGGTCCATCCGAGGACGCCGGTTGGAGAAAGTCGCCACGCTTTAATAGTTTTTGCACCAGTGAATCCAACTTGGCGCACGCACGAAAGCATCACGCCACCAGTTGAATCCGCAGCGGGCCAGAGATCGGCATTCCAGGTTTGCGCCGTGCCATCTTGAATAGTGACAGGTGCCGACCAGATTGTTGCGCCAGTAGCGACATCAAACTTTTGAACTTTACTTGCCGAATTCTCGACCCATGATCCATAGATCGCTCCATCAAATGGATCTTGGCAAACCTTTGGATTGGCGACAGATGCACCAGCCGTGCCGACCGTTGTCGTCCACAAGATTGCGCCAGAGTCACTGAGCAAAGAAAAACTGATTCGATCTCCACCAAGTCGATCATCGTTGTATGCAACGGCGAACTGATTTCCGCTGACAACCCACGAACTGTAATCCACTGTCGAGGAAAAACTACGATCGGCAACTAGCACGCCATTCGCTCCCCACATCGGCACTCCAGATGGATTGAATCGATTCGCGCGAACGTCATATCCACCTGTTGCGTTGTCGAACCACGACATGCAAAAACCGCCATCAGTCGTGGCGCCAATTTTCGCTTGTACTTGATCGTTCGCTCCTCCACCGAGTGTTGTTGCAGGCGTTGGTGTCCAAGCCAAGCAAGCCGCCGCAACACAAAGCAAGCATGCACCGATAGCGTTCTTCGTTTTCACAATCTATTATGGCACGGATTGGGTTGACCGCAAAAAAACTTGCGCATTTCAGTTCGAGTTCCAATCACTATCAGTCAAAGAGCCCTTTTTCGGCTGGTTTCGATGGGGCAACTTTGCAATGGGTGACTGGGCCGGGGAAAGATTCATAGTCCGCATTGGGATTTGCGTCGATCCAAGTCACAAATGCCGTGACTTGCGACTCGACCCCAGACTCTCGCCAATGTTCACCAAAGATTGTCTTCACCCCAAGCCAGATATGAGCGAAAGCGTTGCGATGCGCGAGCGATTCGTGCGGCAAAAGTTTCGGCTGAATACGCGCGCCAACTAGCGCGACTTGATCACGAATTGATTTCAGTTGCACCGAGTTCACCCATTCAAATTACTCTCTATTCAATGTTGACACACATCATTTTATTGTTGATGGCTTTTGTTCCGCCGCCGACTGCGGCAACGCCAACGGCTGCCCAGAAGCAAGAGGCCAAGCAAGAAGCGAAACAAGAAGCGAAACAAGAAGCCACACCTGTGATTGTGCCTGATGGATTCAAGATCGAAATCTTCGCGCGTGAGCCACTCGTCGCCGATCCCGTTGCGATTGATATTGATTCTCAAGGGCGAATCTTTATTGCTGAAAGCGAGCGGCAAGAACGCGGTGTTGAAGATAATCGCTCGAGCACATTTTGGTTGATGGAGGATCTCACCGCGCAGACCGTAGAAGATCGACTTGCCTATTACGAAAAATATAAAGACAAGCGCAAAGGTGGTATGGACTATTACACGGCTTTCGCTGATCGAATTCGCATAGTCCAAGATTCAAACGGCGATGACATCGGCGATCGTGTCACGAATTTTTCGCGCGATTTTCGCGATCCGCTCGATGGAACGGGCGCGGGCATTCTTGTGGATGGCAACGATATTTTTTATACCTGCATTCCAAATCTCTGGCGGTTGCGCGATGCGAATGCGGATGGAAAAGCTGACGCAACTGATTCGATGTTCGGAGGCTTTGGCGTGCGCACCGCGCTGCGCGGTCACGACATGCATGGGTTGACTGTTGGTATGGATGGACGAATCTATTGGTCGATCGGCGACCGTGGATACCACGTGAAGACGCGCGAAGGTGTGGTGCTTGCCGATCCGAAATCAGGCGCGGTCTTTCGATGCCGTCCAGATGGATCGCAACTGGAAATTTTCGCAACTGGGTTGCGTAATCCGCAAGAACTTGCATTCAACGAATATGGCGATCTTTTCACAGGCGACAATAATTCAGATGGTGGTGATCGTGCGCGGTTTGTCTATGTGATGGCACAGGGCGAAACTGGATGGGATATGAATTATCAAACGCTTGAAGGTGTGAATCAACGCGGACCGTGGAATCAAGAGGGAATTTGGCATGTCCGCACTGGATCTGACGCGCGGTATCCAGCGTGGTCGTTGCCGCCGCTTGCGCATATCAGCAGTGGTCCGTCTGGACTTGCATACACACCAGGAACGGGAATGCCCAAGGAGTGGGATCGAAGATTTTATCTCTGCGATTTTTTGGGAAGTGAAACACACAGCAGTGTGATTGCGATTGAAGTCGAGATGGATGGCGCGGGATATAAAGTGAAAAGTTCAAAACCCTTTGCGACGAATGTTCTTGCGACTGATGTCACTTTCGGTCCTGATGGTCGCGTGTATGTCAGCGCGTGGGGCGGAGGTTGGTATTCAACTCAGAAGGGAGCGATTCATGCGATATGGGATCCGATGATGCGTGATGCCGCTGAATCTGTAAAAACTCGGGCAATTTTGAAAGCTGGATTTGCTTCGCGACCAATCAGCGAACTGATCCCGATGATGGAACACCGTGATATGCGCGTTCGTCGTGGCGCTCAATTTGCGCTTGCATCGATGGGTTCGCTGAGCACATTGCAATTACTCGCGCTCGCGCAGGCAGGCGAAGCGGATGGAGGCGATGATGCTGCTGAAACAGATGATCGACTGCGAGTACTGGCGCAGATTCATGCAATTTGGGCGCTTGGAATGCAGGCGAGTGGAATTCGATGTGCAGCGGTGACCACGCCCGATCCACTTGCGCCAATTGTTTCGATGCTCGATGCAGAGGATGCCGAAGTGCGGACACAAACTGCGCGCACGCTTGGCGATGCGGGATACATTTCCGCCGCACCAAAGTTGATCGAACATATCGTTGATGAAAATCCTCGAGTGCGTGCTGCGTGTGCGCTTGCATGCGCTCAATTGGCAACGAAGTCGAAGTCAGAGATGAAAGATGCGATTCCTTCGCTGACTGCCGCGCTCTTCGAAAACGACACAATGGATGCGTTCTTGCGCCACGCGCTTGTGGTGGGCCTTGCTGGATGCGCAGACTCCGCAAAACTTCAGGAACTCTCGGCGGATCAATTTGCCAGCGTTCGACTTGGAGTTCTGCTTGCAATGCGCATTCAGAAAGATCCCGCAATCGCGCGCTTTCTGTTCGATCCAGATTTTCGTATTGCGACGGAGGCAGCGCGTGCGATCTGGGATGTGCCAATTCCAAGTGGATTCGCGGCTCTTGCCGCGGCAAGCGGACGACTTGGGGCACTTCCAAACGAATCGAAAAAAGATGTGGTGATTGTTCCTCTTGTCTTCAAGCGCGAAGTCTGGAAGAACAAAACCGCAGCGTCATCAAAAGCTCTCGAGAGCGCAACTGCATTCGACCACACTGCGGATGAAACTGGCGAAGCAAACGAAGCTGTCGGATTTTCCGAACATGGAAACAACTATCTACAACGGTTGAGTGGCGTGGTGACTGCGCCAGAAGATGGTGAATATCACTTCTATTTAACTAGCGATGATCACTCAATTTTGACTATTCAAGAAGTTGGTGCGCCGAAGAGCGCGCAAGTCATCGCCCGCGTGGACGGATATTCCGATCCAGCAGGATGGGAAAACGATCCCTCGCAGATTTCCGCTGCGATTCAATTGCAAGCGGGGAAAAAATATCTGCTTGAAGCGCGCCACGCACAAGGCGGCGGTGGAAACCATCTTGCAATCGGTTGGAAGTTGCCAAGCAGTTCTTTCGAGCGACCAATTGGACGCGTTGAAGTCGATCCGAACATTTCCGCTTTCGCTCGAAGAACAATCGCCGCAAATCTTGCGATGGGGACTTTGGATGCGGACAGTGAAGGCGCGACAGCGATCGCATCAATCGCTGCGAATCCGAAACTACCAAAAGCGATCAGAATTGAAGCACTCGCCGCACTTGGTGAATATCAATCACCTGGTCGACGCGACCGAGTTCATGGGCGCGTGGACCTGGTTGTGCCCGCCGCACGCGATGCACTTGCATTTCGCCGTGCATTGACGATGAATCTTCCAATGCTTGCGAAAGATTCTGATGGTGATCTTCGCGCGGGCGCGCTGAAACTTGCGACCGTCGCAGGAATTGCCCTTGATCAGCGAGCCAATTTGGAAGCTGTTCTGGACTCGAAACGACCGAGCTCCGAGCGTGTTGCGTGTCTTGGACAATTAGCCGCCGCAAAGCACGAGACACTTGGCCAAGCACTTGATGCATCGCTTGTGTCATCGGATGCAGACTTGCGAATCTCTGCGCGCCAATACATGGCGGCGGTTGACCCAGCGAGAACACTTGATGAGGCGAAGAAAGCAATCGCCTCTGGCAGCGAGGCTGAACAGCAATCGGCGATCTCTTTGCTTGGTCAATTGACGCGCGCTCCCAATACCGCGTTAAGTCAGAGTGCGAATCAAGAATTGAACAGCTTGCTTGATCAAATGAACAAAGATTCTGTTGCCGCTGGACTGAGATTGGATTTGATCGAAACAGCGCTCGCGACAGGCGATGCGAATTCTGCGAAGGTCGCCGCATTGATGTCGCCCAAGCAAGGAACAAGTTTGACCGACTCGCTCTCTCCAAATTTATTGACTGGAGGCGATCCCGATCGCGGCCGTGAAGTTTTGATGTATCAATCATCTGCCGCATGTTTGCGATGCCACGCGGTTGCTGGTGTCGGCGGACATGCTGGACCAGCGCTTGACGGCGTTGGGTCTCGGTTGGATCGACACGCGCTCTTACAATCTCTGCTCGAACCGCAAGCAAATATCACTGTGGGATACGGCACAGTTTCTGCAATGCCAGCGATGGGCCCCCTGCTCAATCCCCGCGAAATGCGAGATTTAGTGGCATATCTCGATTCGCTCAAAAGTGCGCCGAAATAAGTTTCATCTCCAGAAGCGTTTCAATGGCGACCCAAGGTCATTGTCAACGCGGGACCGTTCAACTTGACCGCGTCGATGTCTTTGCCCATTTGGAAAACAACTGCTTCTGGACCTTCAAAATAGCCGACGCCTTGAATGTATTGGGCGGCAGATCCATCCCACGAAATTCCCAGCGCAAGTTTGCCGGTGTCATCAATCTTGCCGATGATCGATCCATGTCGCGCGTTGGATCCAGCGGAACTATCCGCCCAGGCATCATCAACAAGGACGCCAGAAAAATCACCATTCGCTGCAATTGTCGCTGTTCCTGTTCCTGCGTTTCCGTCGGCGGTATAAAAATTCACAGTCCAGCGCCCGACATATTGAGCCATAAAATTTGGTTGAGTGGTGGTCGGCTTTCCATATGGAGGCCCTGCTGAAACACCTTGCTCGTGAAGGGCGAATGCGATGTTTCCACCCTTGGCAAAATTTCCATCAGGACCATACTCGCGGATATTGATCCCCATCGAACCAAAAGATGGCGCGCTGACCACTCCTTCAAATTTTTCGGTTTGACTTGTGCTCCATGCAATCGTGATTTGCGCGACACCCGCTACCAACGAACCAGAAATGATTCCAGTGCGACCAACTCCGTGCGCGGCTTGCCAGACAGAATCCACAAGTGAACCATTCACCTTTCCATCTGCGCCAATTGAAAGTCGCGCTTGTCCGCCGCTTGTTTGATCTTGTGCGGTGAAACTGCCCGACCAACGACCAATCGTCGAAACGCTTTGGCCCGCGATCGGACCTGGTTGTGTTGGTGGAGAGTTGCAAGCTCCCAACATAAAAGTTGCTGCGAGAAAAACAAATCCAGAAATTGATTGAATGGACATACGCTGTAAATTACAGCCCAAACGCCGCGAGCACGATGGCGAGATCCAATCCATCAACAAAATTATCGCCATTTGCATCGCCACCAGCGGCAGAAGTTCCAAATGCCGCCAAGATAATGGTTAGATCAATTCCATCAACATGCCCGTCTCCATTGCGGTCGGCAGGGATCGGAGGCGTTCCAAATTCTGTGAATGTCAGAATTGGACCGTCGCCAGTATTTCCAAATGCATCAACTGAGCGCACGGAATAGCTGACCAGCGATCCTGCCGTCTGTGCAGGCATCACGCCGCGCCAAAGGCAATTGCCCGTCAATTTCATCGGCACAGACTGCGAAAGAATGCCGCTAGTTCCAAATCGAAGGGTCACGCTTCGCGCGTGAAAACCCATGTGACTCGTGTACGCATCTCGAAGTTCGACGCGCACAGGATGCGCCGCGCCAAGAACTGTCCCCGCAATCACTTGCTCAGTTCGGACATTGACTGGTGGCAATGTGTCGATCGCGCCGTTGTTCATATAGATGCGATTCTGAAATGCGCCACTTTCACCTTGACCCGTGACGATGTCATAGCGACCATCGCCATCGAAGTCCGCGACCTTCACGTCGAGCGATGAATCCGTTGCGGCGGTAATGATGTTTGTCACTTGAGTAAAGGCACCCGTTCCGTTGTTTCGATAAATCCGCTTCGTCCCGCCGAGCACCGCGATAACCAAATCAAGATCGCCGTCGTTGTCCATATCGAAAAACTTGCTGTCGTTATCGTCGACTGAAGGATTGGGAGAAATCGAAGTGGAGACATTGGTCCAAGAAGTACCTAATCCATTTGCATTTTTCGCCAGAAGTTCTGCGTTGCTCGTTCCAGCATTCGTTCCAATCAAGTCAAGATCGCCATCGCTATCGATATCGCCTGCGTCATACGCATACGCCGTAGTGTCGTTGGGAAAGTTTCCACCTGCCGCGAAAACTCCAGATCCATTATTTAGCCAAAGGCGACTTTGATTTGGGGTTGTAGCCCGAGTCGCAACAAAGAGATCAAGGTCGTAATCCCCATCTGCATCGAAAAAGAGAACATCCATTTGCTGCGCAATGTTGCCAGTTGGAATTCGCCCCGTCGTTGAATCGGTGAATCTTCCTCCGCCATCATTGAGATACAAACGCGGTTGCCCCGTTGTACCAAATCGCGTTGTTCCAGAATTGCACAAAGCAATATCAAGATCGCCGTCTGCATCAACATCGCCGAATGTTGCACGGGCTGTGGATGTGTTCAAGGTTGGAATGCGCGTAGTAGTTTCGTTGGCAAAAACACCCAAACCATTATTTATCAGCAAAAGCATTTGCCGGCTGTAATCCTGACCAAGCAAGAGATCCATATCTCCGTCGAGGTCCACATCCCCAAATTCCGCACTTCGAAAACATCCTGTGATGCCTGCGACACGTGTGTCGGTCTGATCGCTAAAAACACCGGCGCCGTTGTTTATATAGATGCGTGGTTTGAGAAGAGTGCCGAGCGACGAATAACCCTGCCCATTGGCGAAGCACATATCCAAATCACCATCACTATCGATGTCGGCGACTCCAATCTGATTGGTGTATTCCGCTTGGACTGGAAAGCGCGTGGTCGTCTGATCAACAAATTGAATCTGAGCTTGGGCTTCTATTGAAGCGACAAAAGTCAAACTCATCGGCAGCAGAGATAAAATAGCGTTTATCCGTGGGCTCATCATTAAAGAAACCATATCTCGAATTAAGAGAAAGTCGAGTTTTGTGATGAATTTTTTAACTTTGTTCGGACGATCTTTAACGGCGCCGACGAGGCTTCACAAGACTCTTGATCGAAGGCCGAGCCGTATCGCCCCCTTTCGAGCCAATTGCGCCAGTATTTCGTCCATCTTGACGGCCCTGCCCCGCCGCTGCGCCGCCCGAACCTTGCATCTGCGAATTGAGCTCGCGAATTCTCTGGCGCATCCGAAGAACGCCATTCACCCCACCACCCTGCAAAAACGCGGAAGCCGCGGCATTCGCCTCTGAAAAGAGACCGTCGAAAGTGATTGTGCTGGTGGCAACATCGATGCTGATTCCCACAACCCCAAGATCGGAGATGATCGAAATAACCGCATCGATCCGTTCATCATCCTTCGCGACATTGCTTGAGATCAGCGATGCGAGCGCGCGCGTCGTTGTGATGTGGATCGGCTCATTCAATCGACGCATATCAACAACTGCTTGCATTGCGGGTTCCATCTTGTCTCTCGTCATCAATTTCACATCGCGCTGTTCTCCATTGAGCACGAAGACTCGGCTTGAAATATTCGCAAGCGCCATTGCTAATGCACGACCTGTTGCAATGTTGCCTTGCGAATATGGATCGGAGATATCACGCTGACGCTCCTCCGCAGATAAGACTTTATCGATTGAACCGCCCGTGCCACCTGGCGGAACAGTCAATGCTCGAACGCCCATTTCGTGCAGAAGCCAGAGGCACCACTGAATGTGTGGATCACTCGTGGCTTGCTCTGACGCAAGTCCTTGACCAAGAAGCCCGCCGATCGATGGCGCGAGAGGTTGCTTGGCAGCAATCAGTGGCAAAATCGCATTGATAACGCTTCCAAGCGTCTCTTGCGATTGAATTGTCAGTTCGATTTGTTGGCCGTTAAGAATCATTGATGGCATACAAGAAGCCTATCGGTTTCGTACCGTATTCGCATGCGGAACCAAAAGTTGCTCGTTCGAATTGTCGCGCTTGTTCTTGCGACATGTGCAATCACTTCAAATGCGTGTCCAAAAAGTGATCAAATCGCTCCGCCAGATTTCGCGTGGTGGCGAGAGGCGCGATTTGGAATGTTTGTGCATTGGGGTTTGTACAGCGAAGCTGGAAGTGTTTGGAAGGGACATTTTCTTCCTGGTTGGAGCGAGTGGATGCTCAACCGCAAAAAAATTCCTCCTGCCGAGTATTACGCAGAGTTGATGCCAAGATTTGATCCCGCGGATTTCGACGCCAATGCGTGGGTGCTCGCGGCGAAAAATGCTGGGATGAAATACATCGTGATCACGACAAAGCACCACGAAGGATTTGCGAATTGGCCAAGCGCCGTCAGCGATCAAGATATTGCGGCG
Organism: Planctomycetia bacterium; assembly: GCA_005792145.1. Lineage (GTDB taxonomy): Bacteria > Planctomycetota > Phycisphaerae > Phycisphaerales > SM1A02 > F1-60-MAGs104. The sequence continues at coordinate 9,860 of SXSS01000093.1, forward strand.
ACGAAATTTGGAAAGCCGATCGCGGAAGGCGGGCGCGGTCGCGATCCACTGCGAGAACTTGCCGATGCGTGCGAAGTCCACGGTTTGAAGTTGGGGTTTTATTACTCGCTGTTGGATTGGGCGCATCCGGACTATCTCCCTCGCCGAGAGTGGGATGCGCGGCCAATTGATGGAGCGCAATATGCGCGTTACACACAGTTCATGCGAGCGCAAGTGAAGGAACTTCTCGATGGTCGTTATGGAAAAATCGCCGTGCTTTGGGGCGATGGCGACTGGGAGCATGGGGCGCGCGAACACACCAGCGATGAGATTGTTGCGATGGCTCGTGCGTTACAGCCAGGAATTCTCGTGAACAATCGTTGGGCTCAGCCAGGCGATTATGCGACGCCAGAAAATTTAATCCCAGATGCAATGCTCGATCGTCCGTGGGAGACATGCATGACACTCAATGGGTCTTGGGGATATGCGCGTGATGACCATGATTTCAAATCCGCGCCAGCTGTCTTGCAAAATCTCGCCGACATTATTTCCAAGGGCGGAAATTATCTTCTGAACATTGGACCTGATGGACGCGGACGCATCGATCCCGAATCACTCGAGGTGCTCGCAGGGATCGGTCGGTGGATGCAAACACATTCGAGTTCGATTTATAGAAATGGTCATGCAGATCTTCCTGTTCCAGAATGGGGACGATGGACGATGGGCACAAACCAAGAGGGCCGTACAACATTCAATGCGCATCTTTTTTCGCCGCCAAAGTCTGGATTGATTCGTCTTGATGGCGTCATCGATGATCCGATAGCGGTGCGTGTGCTTGGTGGAGAGTTTGCTGCGCCGACATTTCGTCGAGAGGGTCCAGACTTGATCGTCAAACTTGATCCTTCTGTTCTTGGTGCGATTGCGAAGGCCTCCGCACATTCTGTGATTGCTTTCGATTTCGCCTCGCAACCCAGAATCATGACCGCGCCGAAAATCTTGGGCGATGATCGGATGTTTGTTGGCACAACGACTGTGCGCTTCGCAGCGCCGCCGACTGGTGCGATGATTCATGTCACGACGGATGATTCGCAGCCAAGCATAAACACACTCGCAATCCAAGCGAATGCACAGGGAGAGTTCGCAATCGTGCTCGACCAAACTTCGACCTTGCGAGCGCGAACAAGTTGGCAGGGAAATATGAGCGATGCCGAGACTGCGATCACTTTCACTCGCAGCGAATTATCGCCAGCGAAAGCGTGTGGCGATCGTGTTGGACTCGATGCGCGAGTGATCGCTGGCACATTTGAAATCGTTCCAGCGAACGATGCTTTTTCTGGCTCGACACAGCGAAGCGTGATCGAATCGGTTGCGATTCCAGTCGGGGTACCTGCGGACCGATACGCGATACAAATTCGCGGCATGATCGATGTGCCAGCAAGCGGTGTCTATCGATTCGAAATCGCGAGCGATGACGGAAGCGAGTTATGGATCGACGGCGTACTTGTCATCAATAACGGTGGATTGCATGGAGCCACGCCAAAGGTTGGAGATATCGCGCTTGCGATTGGCTGTCATGATCTTGATGTTCGAATGTTCGAATCCGTTGGAACTGAAGCACTTGTTCTTCGCTGGCGCCTGCCGATGACGACAAACTTTGCGGAGATTCCTGTGCAAGCTTTTCGGCATTAGCCTTGAAGCAAAAACGAATCACTTCGCAAGTGGCTGGAGAATGATCCTTCGCAAGTTCATCACTGCAGATCCCGCCTTCGACAATGGCTTGACCACAATTTCAAAATCGCCCGCAGGGCAAGAGATGATTCCCATGTCTGACGCCTTGAAATCGTACCAGTTTGCGCCAGCCTGAACGGTCGATTCAACACCCTCAACTCCTGCGTCTGCGACTGAAACGCGAAATCGACTTCCACCTTCAGTTGGAGAGGCGGCGACTTCTGCGATCACTTTGTATTTTCCTGGAGACTGAAGGCGCAACACCCATCGTGCGGTGCCATCGACATCGGTCCAGTATCCAATGCTGTCGGGCTTTTCTTCATAGATCAAACGGCCGCGCAACTCGGCGTCCTTCGCCGTCAAATGAAATGTTTGTGTTGCATCTGGGAGAATTGCCTGTGCGATAATTTGAGGTTCGCCAACAATATCGACTGCGATCACGCTGCTGACATCATCCGGCGCCGTGACTGGAATTGAGATCGACCAACCATCGCCTTGTCGAGATACTTGCGCCGCGAATCCTGTCGCCCCCAACAGACGCGCCGAAAGAACTTCGCTGCTCAAACCAGGAATGACGAGCGCGTTGGTATTTCCATCAGCAGATTTCGGCCAATTGAAGACATGGAAATAAAGTCGCGTCTGACCGTTGGGCAACGGCTTCTTCGTGCATCGTCCCCATGGGAGGCGAACAAATGGACTCGCGTAGGTGCCATAAATTGCATCGCCGTTTGTTTCCATCCATTGACCGATTCGCATGAGCCGATCGATTGATTCTTGTGGAATCTGACCGTTGGCTTGCGGACCAACATTCAGCAGAAAGTTTCCACCCTTGCTGGCAATATCACAAAGCATGCGGATCATTTCTTGAGCACTTTTCCAATTATGGTCATCGCTCCTGAATCCCCACGTGTCGTTCATGGTCATACATGTTTCCCAATCACGACCTGGAAATCCTGTCGAAGGAACTTCTTGCTCAGGAGTTCCATAATCGCCAGCCCAATCCCCTTCGCCGTTCATGCCAGCCATTCCCGATCGCCCTTTGTCAACGCGATTGTTGATGATGATGTCTGGATCGAGCGATTGAACATACTTTGCAAGATCAAGACCACGCTCGTGCGTCCAAGACTCTTCCCATTCTCCGTCGAACCAGAGAATTCCAATCTTGCCATACTTGCCAGAGACCAATTCTTTCAATTGCTCTTTCATATATCCGATGTATCGATCGAAGTCAGCGTCCTCATCCTTGCGTGGATCCCATGAACGGTGCGGAACATAATCGTCGTGTGTCCAATCCATAATCGAGTGATAAAAACACAGTTGAATGCCGCCGCGCTCGCATGCACGCGCAAGTTCCAACAAGATATCCCGCTTGAATGGAGTTGCCATCACATCAAAATTTGAAACCTTCGAATTCCAAAGTGCAAATCCATCATGATGTTTGCTGGTGATGACGATGTACTTCTGGCCAGCAAGTTTTGCGATGCGAACCCACTCATCCGCATTGAAATCAATCGGGTTGAATTGATCTTGCAACTTCATGTATTGCGCCGGCTGAATTTTTCCCGAGTTCAAAATCCACTCGCCTATGCCGGCAATCGACTTGCCGTCCCATTGACCAGCTGGAATTGCGTAAAGCCCCCAGTGAATGAACATACCGAAGCGTGCGTCGCGGAACCATCCCATGCGTCGATCAAGATCGGCTTTCGCTGCGGTTGGTGCTGGTAGAGCCGGAGCCTGCGCCAGAGATTTTGTTGGAAAGATCGAGGCCAGAACCACAACGCAACAAAAAATTATTATTCGCATCAGGTCAGCGTACTGCAGTATCTGCCGCTCGCATCGCTTCCGCCAATTGGGTAAAGCTGTGCGAACCAACCATCGTCTGCGACAAGGTTCCATCGCGGCGGAGAATAAAAATCGTCGGGATTGAGCGCACGGACGAAAATGGTTTGCCCGTAGGCGGCGCGGGTGCAACCATCGGATACGAAATTGCTTTACCAGTCAGAAATTTTGTCACGGTTGCTTTCGGTTCATTGGAAACTCCAATGATGACGAGATCATTTGGATACGCCTGTGCGAGTTGTTCCAGAGCTGGAAGAGTCGCTCGACACGGACCGCACCATGTCGCCCAGAAATCAATAAAGACAATTTTTCCTTTCAATGTCGCGGGATTCAATTCGCGACCATCAAACGAAGTAAATGAATAGTTTGGTCCCGCGACTGGCGCGACTGGTGCGACTGGTGCGACTGGTGCGACTGGTGCGACTTTCTCACTTGCAGTCGACGCGTTGAATACAGCAAGAACAATCACGCCTGTAATGGCGACGCTTGCAATCAAAGATGCAGCGATCTTGAACGACTTTATGCCAATGCTTTTCATATGCGTCTTATACTCGCTCTATGACCGAACCGAATAAGCCCGACAGACGATGGCTGACATTGTTTGCCATGACGGGGTCACTCTCAATGATTATGCTTGATTCCACGGTGCTTGGCGTCGCATTGCCAAGTATTCGACAAGATTTGAAATTTGATGATTCGTCTTTGGCGTGGGCCGTCAATGGATATCTCCTTGCGATGGCTTCGTGGGTCGCGATTGGCGGAAAGCTTGGTGATTGGATGGGGCGGATCAATGCGTTTCGTTTGGGCATGATTGGATTTATGATCGCATCAATCGGATGTGCGCTTGCGCCAACTGCATGGGTCTTTATCACCGCGCGAGTTATTCAGGGAATTTGTGCAGGAACGATGCAACCCGCAAGCGCTGCGATTGTGATCGATATTTATCCTGCAAATCAGCGCGGACGCGCAATGGCGACATATGCCGGTATATCACTTTTGTTTATGGCGGGCGGTCCGCTGATCGGCGGAGCTCTAGTGCAATTTGCATCTTGGAATTGGTGCTTCTGGCTGAATGTTCCCATCGCACTCATTTCAATCGGACTGACATTGACGCTGCGAATGAAATCCACCCGCGCCACAACAGCAAAAACCGACTGGGCATCGATTCTGATCTTGCTTGTCGGTACCCCATTGTTAGTCAGCGGATTTCAAGAGCTTGGACTTCACGGCCCCACAACAAAACCTGCTTGGCTTTTAATCGTGGTTGGCGGCGTGCTCTTGTTTGTGTTCGCGCATCGGCAATTCCGATTGACACAACCGACAATTGATCTGAGGCTCTTTCGAGATCGAGGGTTCTTTGGAGACGCATTCTTATTGTTATGCGTCAGCTTTATCAATGTGGGCCAAGGAATTTATGGATCCTTATATATGCAAAATTTTCTGGGATTCACGCCAATGCAAGCAGGACTAGGGACGCTTCCGCTGCTTGTCCCCGTTCTGGGCATCATTCACTTTGCAGGACGAATGTATGACAATCACGGCCCGCGCCGCCCAATCATTTTGGGGCTTTCCTTCGTGCTGACTGGAACGGTGATTGAAACAATTGGCGTCTTCGCCCTGAGCTATCCAATTCTTGCGATTGGAATGACTGTGCTCGGAATGGGATGTGGATTTGCAATGAGCCCCGCGAACGCCGATTCTCTTTCGCGTGCACCGATCGCCCAGCGCGGTGAAGCAAGCGGACTTGTACAAATGATGCGACAGTTTGGATCCACCATTGGCATCGCATTGATGGTGCTTGTGATGCATGGTTTGGCTTCGCCCACCGCGACAGAAAATGCGCCATCAACATTGACCGCGCGCGATATCGGATTTGGATTTGGTCTTCATGCCATCGTTGCGTTGACGGCATTCATAGTTGCATATTTTTGCATTCAGCCAAAGGCGGAACCACAAATGCAAAGTTGATTTCACTCCTCGACGCCAACAACTTGATCCGCAGGGATGGTCACGCGAACTTGCTTGCCTGCAAAGAGAGTTGAATGAGGATTCACTTGGAAAACCTTGATGCGTTGCCCATTCGCTTCGACTATGTGCTGCGCATAAGCCCCGAGATATGTTGACTCAATACATTTTCCAAGAATGATGGTCGCATTGGATCGCGATTGCGTCACCGCGTCGAGTTCATCAATTGTGATCGTCTCTGGCCGAATCGAGAGCGTGATCCGATCTCCAGCTTTCTTTGTCGGCGGAACAAGAGCACGCATCGTTGCAATCGGCGTGACAACCTGTGCAAACCCACTTGAGTCGCGCGTCCCCTGCATCTCTCCATAAAGAAAATTTGTTTCGCCAATAAATTCTGCGACAAATCGAGTTCGAGGCCGTTGATAAATATCCCTCGGCGCACCGAGTTGTTCAATCTTTCCCGCTGACATCACTGCGATTTGATCGGCAAGTGATAACGCTTCGTATTGATCGTGCGTGACATAGATCATCGTGATGCGCAGTTCATTGGAGATCCGCCGAATCTCGGATCGCATTTCAAGACGCAACTTGGCGTCCAAATTTGAAAGTGGCTCATCAAGTAGAAGCAGATCGGGACGAAACGCGATGGCGCGTGCCAATGCGACGCGTTGTTGCTGGCCACCAGAAAGTTGGTTGGGAAGTCGATCGGCATATTGGCTCATACGGACAAGTTCCAGCGATTCTCCAATACGCTTTTTCTTCTCGGCTGATGGCATGCGACGAACGTCCAGACCAAATCCGACATTCTGCGATACGTTCATATGCGGCCAGAGCGCGTAATTCTGAAAAACCATTCCGGTATTGCGGTTCTCTGGGGGAAGTGCGGTGACATCACGATCGCCAAAGAAAATTCGCCCCGCAGTTGGTTGGACGAACCCAGCAATCATCCGCAGAATCGTGGTCTTGCCACATCCCGAAGATCCAAGCAGAAAGAAAAGCGAGCCCGCCGAAACTTCAATACTGACATCTTCGACCGCGACCGTTTGATCGAATGTCTTGCGAATGTTGATCAGCCGAAGGCTTGTCACGAATGAAAGCATAGTAAACAGGTGAAATCAGCGAGTGCGCACCGTACAATTGCCGCGCGCTATGGTGAATCCTCTTGAACATCTTCATGACCTGCAAAAACGGCGTGGCGCAAGAAGTACAAATACGATCCCTGCCGATTCGATCCGCGGTGATATCACTCGACTGAGAACGACTGTCGAAAAACACGCGCAAAGGTTTGGTAACGCCGCTGAATTATGGGAGCGATTCATTCCCGCGAATGTTCGAGATGACACGCGCCTCTCAGGAATTTCTGGTGGCGTGCTGACGGTCGTGACAGGGTCCGCGGCGACGAGCTATACGCTTGATCGGATATTGCGCGGCGGGGTTGATGCTGAAATCCGAAATGCAAGCGCAGGCAAAATCACTCGCGTAAGAATGCGCGTTGGGCAAGTCAACCCGCCACAATAGGAGCGCCACTCCAATTTTCTGGCAGAGCTTGCACGCGACCATCACGATCAATACATGCGAGAGTTGTTTCGCCGATCACAAGTTCTTCGTCTCCTCTGCAAAGTCGATAGGAATGTTCGATCTTCACATGACCAACATCGCGCAGCGTGGTTTCGAGAACCAGCAGTTCGTCGTACTTTGCGGGTTTGCGATATCTGACATCTAAACGCGTGACCGCCAGCAAAATTCCGCGCGCTTCAAGATCCGCGTATGTCGAACCACTCGCACGCAACAATTCCGTTCTGCCCATCTCAAACCAAATTGGATAGACGGTGTGATGCACGACGCTCATCGGATCACACTCGCAGTAACGCGGCCGAATTTCCATTTTATGAACCTGCGCCATTCCTTCTTTTATATCGCAGATCACTTACCGATGCAGAACCGCGCGAAGAGCGCGGCGAGCACATCGTCAGGAGTGCGATGACCCGCGACGATTCCCAGCGAATCGAGCGCGTCGCGCAATTCCATCGCAATAATCTCCGCAGGCTCAGCGGCGCGTCGCCCTGCATCGACGCATGCTTGTGCCGCATCGCGCGCTTGTGCCATCAAACTCTGCGCTTCGGCGAGTGCAGATCGGTGCCGTTCAAGCAGAACTGGCGCGAGTCTCGATCCGCCAACCCATCCTCCATCATCGACTGCTGCGGTGAGCGCTTCCCGAAGTTCGTCGATGCCATCACCATTCAATGCGCTTGTGATGCAACCGCCTTGCACTTTGGCACGGGTGTGACTTTGATCATCTGCGCAGTCCGACTTCGTCCACACAGTCATCATTCGCGCGCCACTCATCACCGTCGCATCAGTCGAAATTGGGACGCAATTCAATTGCAATGTTGCTGAATCAAATGCGTGCTTCGCAAGTTCTTGCATCTGCTCTCCAAGGGCATGATGCGGATCTTCGATTCCTGGCAAATCAACCAGCAACACTTCGCGACCTCGATTCAGTTTCAAAGTTTCAATAATCGCGTCACGCGTCGAACCTGCTTGAGGCGATGTCACAACGCGTTCATGCCCAAGAAGTGCGTTGAAAAGACACGATTTTCCCGCATTCGGCGCGCCACGCAGCGCAATCACAGGAAGCGCACGCAGCGATTCTTCAGGAGTTGTTTGATTGACCGCTGCGGAAAGATCCGCCTGAACCGAAGCGATTCCCCTGACGAGATCGACCGCGGTAATTGCAACAACATCTTCTTGGTCGCTGAAGTCGATGCCGGCCTCAACAAGCGCAAGCAAGCCAATGATTTCCTCCGCGGCTTTGAATGCAATTTGTCTTACGCGTCCAGAGCGCAATTGTCGCGCAGCATCCAACTGTGAATCTGATTCAGCCGAAATCGAGAGTGCGATCGACTCCGCCTCCTCCACTTCAAGCGTGCCACTGAGAAACGCGCGAGCACTGAATTCGCCGGGTGATGCGCGGCGCGCGCATATTGTGCCGAATGCAGAATCGCACAATGTGTTGACCACGGCCGTCAAGAGTGTCGTGTGACCCGCGAGTAAAAGTTCGACGGTCTCTTGCCCCGTGAAACTTTGAGGAGCAACCATCACCAAAGCAAGCGCGGGTACATCAACCTTTTCCCCGGAGACTTTGATGCCAATACGAACGGATTGCACGCCACGACGTGCGGTCAATTTCCCTTCAATAAGTCGCTCGTTCACAATTCGAAACGCAGCGTCACCACTGATGCGCACAATGCCTCGGGCAGCAGAACCTGGCGGCGAAGAAATCGCCGCAATTGCGTCGGAGTTTGATGCAGTTTCGACCCAGTTCGCAGGGCCAGGCATATCAGCCTCTGTCTTTGAACTTCTTATTTGTTTGTCGCTTTGACTGGGCGCGTTCCAAGGCCTTCTCGTACAGCTTTCCAATTGCGTCTCGCGTCTTGGACTTCTTCACAACGACTGGCTGATCCTTTGTCATTTCAATGTATCGGCGCACCATTTTGCTCTCCCAAATTCCAACAAGCGTCGAAGTCATGATGTACAAAGTCAATCCGGATGGAGCGGCATAGAGCATAACAGGGAACATAACGACAGTCATGATCCGCATCATTTTCTGTTGTTGTAACTGCTCGGGAGTTTGCTGAGTCGATGGCGGCGGCGCCATATATTTCTGCTGAATATAAAAAACGCCACCCATCAATAACGGAACAATGTTGATGCTTGCGAGAGAGAAAAAGTAAAGATTGATCGGTGTTGGAAGTGTGATGAATCGATCTTGCGCGCTGAGATCGCCAAGAAAATTCCATCCACCAAAAAGTTGGAAGACGCCGAAGAATGCTGGCTGTTGGCGAAGTTCGAATGCCAGATATAGAACGGCATACAGCGCCATCCAAATTGGCATCTGCAAGAATGTTGGCAGGAATCCACCAAGACATCCCACTGGATTGACGCCCTTCTCTTTATAGAGCCGCATCTGCTCTTGCTGCATTCGCTTTGGATCATCGCCATATCTCGCCTTGAGCGCATCGAGTTCTGGCTTCATCTCCGCCATCCCCTTGGTCAAGCGCTGCATCTGCACTTGTGACTTCTTGCTGATCGGATGCAAAATCAGTCGCACAACAAGCACAAGCGCGATGATTGCGAGCGCCCAATCAAACACAACATAGTTATGCAGGAAATCCAAGAAGATGACCATCAAATTTGCCAACCACGCAAATGTGCACCACGAACAACATCCGCCCATCGAATAGACAATAAGCCCCGACATTTCAAGCGCGCTGTATGGAGGGACGGTCGAGAGGATCACATGATCGAGAGGACCCGCAAACACACCCATTGAAAAATCCGCTGTCTGCCCTGCAGCAACGGTGCGCGCTGGCGAATGCAACTCAATAAATAATGTTGGCGCTCCTGTTGTATCGGTCGAACTTGGATCGCCAAGGGAAGCACGAATGGACTCGATCGATGTTGCAAGTGATTTGCTTGGAACACCTGTCGCGGTAGGTGTCATTGGCGCATGCACTGCGAGAGAAAAATATCGGTTCGTGGTTCCAAACCAACTCAGGTGTTGATCTTGTTCCTTCTGCTCTGGACTTGGCCACACATCAAATTTTGCGGCGGCGACATTTGTTACAACTGTAGCGCGCTCGAGCATCGCATCGTGGGTGATCACAGAAGTCTGCGCTGGATCGCGCCGTTCGCTCATCAAATATCCAAACTGCAGACGACGAATATCCATCATCTCATTCGCCTCCCGCGTCAGATCGCCAGGACCGTATTGCACAATGCTGATCGTGTGTGTGGCGGCGGAAAGATTCTCCACAGTCTGCGAAAGTGCGATGTCATATCCATCGCCCTGTTTCGCTTGCAGGGTGAAAACACGTCGAATTTTCAGCACTGGCGTTCCCGCATCATCGACGAGAATTGTCTCGAAAGTTCCAGCAGATTGTTGAGACCAGACAGCGCCAAAGAGCGATGTTGATTGGCCATCGACCTGAATCGAATGGGCGGCCAACATTGGCACGGTGAAATTTACGAGCGTTCCAACTGGCGCGAGAAAATATCGATTGCTCGCGTCGGGCAATGGCGGAATTGTGTTCGCGCCAGATGCAATTGCTGATGCGTGGCGAATTGCCGCTATTCGATCAGATGCATTCACCCAAAATTCGCTGAAAACAATTTTGCTAATTCCTGCGCCTGATGTCGAAAAATCAATTGTGAAGCGATCTTTTGCTGGATCAAGCGAACCAAGACTTGCCACAGTAGAAGCCGCTGCGCCAGATGGACGAGCTTTCAACTTTGCTGTTGGCACTACTGGAGAAACTGTCGTAGTTGGCGCATTCGGCGGGATGACCGCGGCAGGTACAGAGACATTGGTCGTCGCAGCAGGCGTAGGCAAAGCAGTTGCATTCGATGCGACCTCTGCGTTCGCAGGAGGTGTAGTGCTGGCCGCCGGCGAATCCGCGACTTGCTTCGATTTTTCGGCGCTTTTCCCCGTGATGACGATCGTCACAATGCTTGCCGCGAATAAAATCACCGACAGCGTTAGAAGTAATTTTCGAGTTCCCGTATTCATATTTTTATTCGTTTCTCATTCTTGATGCTCAACGACCTTGGAGAAGTCGTTCGCCGAGCCAATCATTCAAATCATCGATGGCTTTGATCTTTTCAACGGTGCGCTCTATGTCATATTCCAAGCGAATGAACTGCACTGAAATTGGTTCGAAATTCTCGCCAGTTTCCAAGATTGCATACGAAGCGCGTGGATCGAGGTCGCGAGGTTGACCAACCGAACCAGGATTCACGATGACAGAATCCTGCGCTGAAAATTTATAAATTCCATCAGTCATTTCAGCGGAGGGAAGAAAATCTGGATCGTCGGTGAATACACCTGGAACATGTGTGTGCCCAACAAGACAGACTCGCGATGGCTTGATGCGCGCAAAAATATCCTTGATCTTCTTCGTGCTATTCAGCGGATCTTCGGGAAAGATGTATTCATTGATTGGTCGACGCGGCGAACCATGCACGCAAAGGAATGGGCCGAATACAACACGAACGCGAAGTTGGCCAAGAAAATCCCATCGACTCACGGCTTCCGCGACGTCATACTCTGCGCCTGATTCGCCATCTTCGGCCTTCGGCGGCTCTAATTGTCGACGCGTCCAATATGCCGCGGCCTCGGCGGATGCATTGAAATTTGTTGGCTCATACAGCACACCAAAATCGTGATTGCCCATCAAACTCCACTCGCAACGCTTGGCAACCAGATCGACGCACTCCTTCGGATCAGGCCCATATCCAACGATGTCGCCGAGGGAAAGAATCCGATCAACACCCCGGCTGTCGATATCCGCCAGCACCGTTTCGAGCGCGGAGAGATTCGAGTGGACGTCGCTGATGAGTGCAGTTCGCATAGGGTTTCCCGCATATTATTGAGGGGGAAGGGATACTAGCAAACCTCTCGCGACAGATCGCTAGAATCACCCCCCCTATGACAGATATGAAGCATTATGACCTCATCGTGATTGGAAGCGGACCTGGCGGTTATGTGGGCGCGATTCGCGCAGCGCAAATGGGTATGAAAGTCTGTTGCATAGAACGCGACAAGCTTGGCGGCGTTTGTTTGAACTGGGGATGCATCCCAACAAAGGCTCTGCTGCATAATGCGGAGCTTTACATGGAGGCGATTCGCCACGGCGAGACTTGGGGAATTGAAATCAAACCCGAGCATATCAAAGTGAATTGGGAAAAAGTCGTCGGGCGAAGCCGTGGCATCACTGGTCAATTGAATGCTGGTATCGCATTCCTCTTTAAGAAGAATAAAATTGATCACATTGTCGGTCACGCGAAGATCACCGCAGGCAAGACGGCCGCGGGACCTTGCAAAGTTGAAGTGCGCAAAGCCAATGGAACGTATTACAAGGGTGCAAGCGAAGGTGATGCACAAATCATCACTGCAGATCGCGTCATGCTTGCAACTGGGGCTGCACCGAAACAACTTCCATTCGCACCATGCGATGGTAAGACGATCATCTCAAGTTATGAAGCAATGAACCTTCCAACTCGACCAGCTTCGATGTTGATCATCGGATCTGGCGCAATCGGAATGGAGTTCGCATACTTCTATAACGCTTTTGGAACGAAGGTCACCGTCGTTGAAATGCAGGATCGAATTCTGCCAATCGAAGATGATGACATTTCCGCGGCAGCGATAAAAACATTTACAGCGCAAGGAATCGCATTCCGAATTGGGTCGAGCGTCAAGGCGATCGACAAGAATCCAAAGGGTGCGAAGGTCACTTTGTATGAAGTGAAAGATGAAAAGAAGACGGAAACTTTGGAAGTCGAGGTTGTCCTTGTCGCCGTCGGTGTCGGCGCGCGCTATGACGGTTTGTTCGACCCTTCGCTTGGTGTTCGCATTTGCGATTCAGGTCCTGCGAAAGGCCACATCTGGACGGACTATCAAGACAAGCCCGAACCTTCATATCAAACAAGTGTTCCTGGTGTGTATGCGATTGGTGATGTCATCGGACCACCTTGGCTTGCGCATGTTGCCAGCGAAGAAGCAGTTGCATGCGTCGAACGAATGAAGGGACATCACACGCTTGGTGTGGATTATTCATCGATTCCAGGATGCACATATTGCAATCCACAGGTTGCGTCGATCGGTATGACCGAACGCGAGGCGAAGGCGAAGGGATTGAAATATAAAGTTGGCAAGTATCCGCTGAAGGCGCACGGTAAAGCAATCGCCGTCGGGGCAACCGATGGACTTGTGAAGATCATCACCAGCGAACCATACGGAGAAATTCTCGGGGCTCACATCTTCGGCGAAGACGCAAGCGAACTGATTGGTGAAATGGGATTGGCCAAACGCCTCGAAGCGACCGCGGAGGACATCATCTCGACTGTCCACGCTCATCCGACAATGCACGAAGCGATTCATGAAGCGGCGCTTGCGACTGAAGGTCGCGTGATTCACGGTTGATACAGCGATAGAACTTTTGAACTAGGTGACAACACCGCAAAACAAGCAGACTCCCCGTATGAAATCGTTCATACGGGGAGTACCTGATACTGTGACGGCATTGGCGATGACTCGCCACAGCAATGATGATTCAATACAAAAGTTCGCTATCGCTCTTTCTTCTCTTTCCGCATAGGGTCATTCTTTTCGCACCAAACGGCATACATCCGTCGAACGACACGCTCTTGAACGGTGTGCATCCACGCGCGTCCAAAGTGATCGTCCATAAATGTGACAAATGCTTGCGGGTATGCCTGCGCTCGAAGTGACCAATGCGGCGGTATGCCAAATGCGTTGTTGGTCTGCAGGCAGAGTGCTCCAACTGCGATCAATGAAAAGGTAAGAAACGAAAATGAGAGTCGCTTCATTGATTTGCGAACCATAGACCATGCAAATTTGTGGGGGAATTTCATATGGTTTTCCTTTCTGCCTTTCAGGCTGTATGCAAAGAGCGAGCGCTCTCGAGGATTCGCCATCCTGTTTCACGAAATGATGGGAATCGACCCATCGTGCCTGTCACGGTTCGAACATCGTCGTCGTCTAATAACCATTCGGTTGCGTAGCCAAGTGATTCGTTCATTCTCTGTCGACGCAGATGCTCGAATGTGAACGCGCGTTCACGCATCGACCAATTTTCCATACGCTCTGCGATTTCCGCGGTCTTGTTGGAAAACACCGCCATATGTCGATGCAATTCTGGACCGCTCAATCCGCGCAGCACAACATTGCAGCCGAAGATCGCCCACCAACCATAACTCTCCAACCAATCGCCTGGTGGATAGTTGGCGACATCGACAACTTGATCCAATCCTGCGGAAAGTGCTTCTGCAGCACGCAGTGGATCCATCACACCAAGCGCGGCGTCGCATTCCAAAATCGCCCCTGTGCAAGTATTGGCGATACCCGCATAAGACGCATCATCAAATTCCTTTGCAAGGGTTGAATATGAAGTCAGCGCAATCTGCAAATCTTCTCGAGCGCGCTGCGCGTGCGAATTTCCGCTGAGTGGATCGGTCTCGATCAATCGGCGCTGGGATTGTCCTCGAACATAATGTCCAAACGCTTCGACAACTCGCTCGGTGCGCGTTTCCGCTGGTCGCGATTGAAAACGCTCGACGAGCGAATTCGAAACAGAACAAGCTTCAACAAGATGCCAAAGGGCATAATGAGCGTTCGCAAGATTCACCTCGAGCATCATTCGAACATGAGTGGGAACTCCAGGCTCTGCAAGCCCACGTTGCAAGGCTGCGAGAGCTTTCGTATATCGCCCAAGTCCGTCATACGCTCCCGCGAGACGATTTGCCGCGGTCGCACGCTCACTTCCAGTATGCGCGGCGAGAAATAAAGCGCGCGATAATTCGGTCATTCGCCGAAATTCGCCAGAGCGATGCGCTTCGATTGCTTCTCGATCGAGTATTGCAAATCCGCGTTCAGCCATCCTTTCAATTTCTCCATAAGCCTCGGCTTCATCGCGCCAGATTCCTTCCGCAACATCGCCGACATCCCAGTCGAGCGCTTCTGCAAGTCCAACTACTAAATCGAGTTTGGGATTACCACTTTCCGGAACTACTTTGGATGGCTCGCGCCCAAGCGCCTGAGCTGTTTGAATTCTTGTCCACCTGCGATAAATACGCGCAAGATCAACAAATTGGCTGAGTCGATCACGCCGAACTTCATCTCGAGACATAGATACCCCACTTTCTTGCGGACTCCGGGTCCGAAACCGCCGCCTATGCATGCATAAAAGGAGTGAGCGCTCATTTTTCTTACATCTGATTTCTAATTTTTCTTTCGTGCACCACAAAAGCGCATTCCCCAAACTCTTTACACTCTAAATATGTCGAATCAACGTACCGATGCTTTGCGCACAGATGGAGTACGCCTCGATGGACTTCTTTTAGTTCTCAGCGGACCATCGGGTGTGGGAAAAACATCCATCGTCCACGAACTCCTTCGACGCTTTGATGGCGTATTCAGTGTTTCAGCAACAACGCGTCAAGCAGGTCCTGGCGAAATTGATGGGCGTGATTATAAATTCATCACCGAATCTGGATTTCAGAAAATGATCAACGATGATCTCTTTCTTGAATATGCTCAAGTCTTCGGTCGCTCTTGGTATGGATCGCCGCGCGAGCCGATCGAGACTGCGCTGAGGAATGGTCGCCTTGCAATTTTGGATATCGATGTGCAAGGGGCGGAAATTGTTCGTGCAAAATATCCACAGATGTATGGCGTCTTCGTGCTTGCACCTTCGGAAGAGGAGTTACTTCATCGACTTCGACTGCGAGGGCGCGAAGATGAAGCTGCGATTCAGCGACGCTTCGCGGCAAGCACAAAAGAAATCGCTCGCGCTCGCATCGGAAAAACATATGACGACTTTATTGTCAACGACGATCTTGCCCGTGCAACCGATACAATCTGCGCGCTTGTTGCCAAACGAATGGGTGTTGTGGTCCCGCATTCGATTTGATTATTAAAATTGACGATAAATCCCCTTCTTATCAGCGATTTAATCGATCGGTGATTCCCGCGATCAACGCAGAAAAAACTGCTTCGGGCTGAGCTGTTGAATCAACCACCAGATATTTTCCAGGTTGCGAACGCGCCTGTTCCAAATATCCATCGCGGACGCGTCGGTGATACTCAGCGTCTTTCTGCTCCATTCGATCAAGTGCGCGAGCCATTCGAGATTGTGCGGTCTTCCAATCAACGTCAAAGACCACAACAAGATCAGGCCACCGGCCACCGATTGCAATATCGCCAACAGAGAGGATGTCTTGTCGCGACAGACCGCCAGCGCTTCCTTGATATGCAAGTGTCGACGAGATGAATCGATCAGCCAAGACGAATGCACCACGCGAGAGTGCGGGAAGAATTCGTTCTTCCATCAACTGCGATCGACTCGCCATATAAAGGAGCATCTCGCATCGAGTCACCATTTCGGAATTTGCGGGATCAAGCAGCACAGCGCGAATCTTTTCGCCAATGGGCGTGCCGCCTGGTTCTCGCACTTCAACGGTTTCAACACCTGCGGCTTGTGCAACTTTCGCCACCGCTTGAAATTGAGTGCTCTTTCCACTGCCATCTGGGCCGTCAAAGACGATGAATCGCCCAGGAAGAAGAGATGTCCACGCCGAAGCATCCTGCATAACGACAGATTCTAGTCTCGCGCGAATCCGCCGAGTGTGCTCGTCAATTTCAACTTGTGACTGTGTTTCCATCTTGGGATTCTATTTTAGGATTGCGCGCCGCCTCCGTGACCATCGGATCAATCATGCGCTCTCCGTCTCCGTATCTAATTCAGACGCCACTTCAGCTTCGGCTTTACCAAAGATCGCAGATCCAACTCGAACAATATTTGCACCAGCAAGAATCGCCTCTTCGAAGTCGCCAGACATTCCCATCGAGAGCAAGTCAAAAGTTTTTCCCCCTTGACCACTCTGCCGCACATCTGTGAAGAGTTCAAATCCGCGATCGAATGTCTGACGCGCTGCTGTTGCGCCACCAACAAGCGGTGCCATACACATCAACCCTCGAACACGAATGTTGACCATCGTGTCCAACTGTTGCACAACATGCCGAACTGCAGCGCCAGTAATTCCGTGCTTTGATATCTCGCCAGAAACATTCACTTCCAGCAAAACATCAATGGGCTGTTCGCGACGTGCTGCTTGGACATGAATTTCCTCTGCCAAGCGCAAACTATCCACGGATTGAATCAAGCGCGATAACTCGACGGCCTTACGAACCTTGTTGCGTTGAATCGTTCCGATCATGTGCCATCGAACTTCTGGCGCTTGACCACGCAATTCCCGCAAGCGGACCAAATGTTCGTCAATCTGCGCAACGCGCTGGATCAACTGCTGAACTCGATTTTCTCCAAAGTCCTGCTGACCGAACGAAATCAATTCTCGAATTTGCTCAATCGTTGCAGACTTTGAGACAACGACAAGCATGATCTGCTCGGGCTTGCGCCCACTTCGAACAGCTGCCGCTGCGATTCGTTGCTTCACTTCTTCGTATCGTTCTTTGAGTGTTCCGTCCATAGTTTCTACTCTGGCGATCGCGTCCTGCATTGCCGAACCTCCAATTTCCCAAGAGTATCCGACAGTCCGATGAAGCGCGACACCGAATTCCATCCTGCATCCCAATGATCTATTCTGCTCATCGTGAAGCCGCGCATTTCAAATACCCCCTGCGTTCTGATTGTTCGGGATGGTTGGGGTCGAAATCCGCATCCTTCGCACGATGCCTTCAATGCGCTGCGCTTGGCCAAAGCCCCTGTCGACGCTCAACTCTCCCGCGATTTTCCCACCGTTCTGATTCGAACCAGCGGAGAAGATGTTGGTTTGCCAATCGATTCGAGCGGGCCAGTGATGGGAAATTCCGAAGTCGGCCATCAAAACATTGGCGCAGGAAGAATCGTTGATCAAGAACTGATGCGAATCTCCCACGCCATTCGCGACGGACGCTTTGCATCCAACACAACCATGCTCGATGCTTTCAAGCGCGGCAAGGAAACCGGCCGAAGCGTTCACTTGATGGGATTGGTCAGTGATGGACAAGTTCATAGCGATATCTCGCATCTTGTTGCGCTTCTGGAACTCGCTCGCAAATGTGACTTCCCAAAGGAACGCCTCTTTGTTCATGTCTTTACTGACGGCCGAGATTGTCCGCCAAAATCTGCGCTGGGATTTATCGAAACGCTCGAAACTGCGCTCAAAGAAAATGGCGGAAGAATCGCAACGGTGATTGGCCGATTCTTTGCGATGGATCGAGATCATCGCTGGGATCGTGTCATACAAGCGTGGGAATGTTTGCTTGGAAGAAGCACGCGAATTTGTGACAACGCCGCGGATGCAGTTGAACTTCACTATGCATCGCCAACTTCATCCAGCCAGACCAGCGACGAATTTATTCCCGCAACTCGAATCTCTGGAGTTGACGGCGCAATCCGCGATGGAGACAGCGTGATCTTTTTCAATTTCCGTGGCGATCGGCCACGAGAGATCGTGAAGACTTTTCTCTTTTCGGAGAGCGCGTTTCGTGATTTGCCCAATGGTGGATTTGATCGCGGCGCGATTCCAAAGGATTTATTTTTCTGCACGATGGCACAGTACGAGCGAGGATTGCCGGTTCATGTGATCTTTGACCGACCTGCTCCGATGAAAGATATTTTGGGATCGTGGCTTGCCGATCATTCCCTTCGACAATTTCGCTGCGCTGAAACTGAAAAGTTTCCGCATGTCACATTTTTCTTTAACGATTATCGAGAGGATCCATTTCAGGGCGAGACTCGCACAATTATTCCAAGTCCGCGTGATATTCCGACATACGACTTGAAGCCAGAGATGAGTGCCGCCGGCGTTCGCGATGCTGTTTTACGCAGAATTGCTGCGAGAGACTGCGAAGATGTGATCATCGTCAACTTTGCGAATTGCGATATGGTTGGTCACACAGGAAGTTTGCCCGCAGCAATTCAAGCTGTCGAGGTTGTGGATGCCTGCGTCGGCAAGATCGTTGATGCGGTCTTGGCGCGTGGCGGATCGCTTGTCATCACTGCGGATCATGGAAATGTAGAGCAGATGAAAGATCCGATCACCGGCGCGCCCCACACAGCGCATACAAATTATGATGTGCCGCTGATGATTGTCGGCAATTCGTTTCGAGGACGATCGCTACGCGTTGATGGCAGACTTGCAGATATCGCACCGACGATGCTCGACATGATGGGTATGGCTATTCCAGATGCGATGACGGGTCGATCGCTCTTGTTGCCATAAAATTTCGTCGCGCTCCAAATTGTTCGTTGATGAATTACACTCGCCTCATGCCGAAGTCCCATGGCGTGTTTTGTCTCGAGGCTGACTGGTTCGGATTGGTCCGTCCAATGTCCATGCGCCCTGCGCTCGACTTGATGGAAAGCAGCGATGCGCGGATTCCATATGTCCTTCGCGATGTTGTGACCCGTGCCGAAATCGAGTTCTATTTGCGTCGATCTTTTCAAGCGAGATACCGTCGCTTCGATTTGCTTTGGTTTGCGATTCATTCTCGACCTGGAGAGCTTCTTCCAGGCGATATGCGAGTTCCACTCGAACGCATCTCGCTTGATGATTTGGAAGAAATGCTTGCAGGTCGATGCCAAGGTCGCATCTTGCATTTTTCAGGATGCCGCTTTCTAAAAATTCCACCAGCACGGCTGACAAAGTTTATGAAGCGAACAAAAGCGCTTTGTGTCAGCGGATTTTCGCGCGAAGTCCCGTGGCTCGAATCAACCATATTTGAAACGTATTGGTTGACGCTGCTGCACTATGAATCTCGATCACGAACGGGAGCGAAACGAGCCATCACACTTATGCGCCGCGAGCAAAAACCACTTTGTAAGAAATTTGGATTCGTCATGCGCGTTCGAGAGTGAACCAGCATCGAATTGGGTGAACTATCGACGAACGACTATGATCCAATTCTCCAATGTTGCCAGTCATCGCTATCGTCGGTCGCCCCAATGTGGGCAAGTCCAGTCTGTTCAATCGACTCGCTGGCGAGCGCATATCAATCGTTGATCCCACGCCTGGTGTGACTCGCGATCGGATTTCGACAATTATCACCATCAATCCTTCCAACGACACCGATGAGGCGGATGCCTTGCCACGCGTCGCCGAACTCTGCGACACGGGCGGCTTCGGAATCTATGTGGCCGAAGGAAAAAGATTCGATGATGCGGGGGAAGATTTGTCCGCGCTCGCTCCCGATATCGAAGCGCAAATTTTTGCGGCAGTTGAAGGCGCAACCATTGTGCTTTTCACAATCGACGCGCAATCTGGAATTACCGCGCTTGACGAAAAAATCGCCCAGCTCTTGAGGCGTGCTGGAAATACGCATCGTGTCATTCAAGTCGCCAATAAAGTGGATGGACCTTCTTGGGAAGTTCACGCACTCGATGCGGCCAAACTGGGCTTCGGTGATACTTTGTCTGTCTCGACCAAGGCGGGTTCTGGAATTCGGCAATTGATGGAAGCACTTTGGACGCGACTGGGATCGCGACCCGATGAGCCGCCAGCATCGCCAGAAATGAAAGTTGCAATCGTTGGTCGACGCAATGCGGGCAAGAGCAGTCTTGTCAATGCACTCGCTGGGGCGCCGCGCGTTATTGTCAGCGAAATTGCCGGAACAACTCGCGACTCTGTCGATGTTCGATTCGAATCTGAGGGTCGAATTTTCATCGCGATTGATACCGCTGGCATTCGCAAGCGCAAATCGTGGGCCGATGATGTCGAATTTTATTCCCACAACCGAACTGAGGTTGCTCTTCGCCGAGCCGATGTCGCGCTGTTGTTGCTTGATGCAACGGAGCCTGTTTCGCAAGTTGAAAAGCAACTTGCTGGAGAATTGGTCGAGGCATACAAACCAACCGTCATCGTTGTGAATAAATGGGATCTCGTCGAAGCAAAGCAAACTCCAAATGACTACTTGGAATATCTGACGCAAGAGTTGCCAATGCTCAACTTTGCGCCACTTGTTTTCATCAGCGCAAAGAACGGCGATGGAACTGCGGATGCAATTGCGATGGCTTTCAATCTGCACACGCAAGCAAGCCACCGCGAAACAACGGGAAAGTTGAATGCGCTCGTGCAGAAAATCTTGACCGAACGCGGGCCATCATCGAAACTCGGAACGATTGCCAAGATTTATTACATCTCGCAAATCGAAACGAATCCACCAACAATTGCGATGGTGGTCAACAAGCCAGAACTTTTCGAAGGCGCATACGAGAAATACCTTCTCAATCGCTTGCGAGAAGAGTTGCCATATTCAGAAGTGCCGATCAAACTGATCTTCAGCGCGCGACGCAGAGATCCAGATGATGTCAAAAACCGTCGCTCCGCCGGACGCGCCTGAAGAACCAAACTATGTCGATCCAACCCCTTCCAATTTTTGAACGCGATGCGGATCCAAGTTTTCGCTCGCTCGAAACTGATGCGGAGGCTTATGCAAAACTGAAGCCGCCGACTTCGATTGTTGTGCGAGGCGGGCGTATGAAATGGATCGCCGAGTATCCATACGAAGGCGGCGCGAAGCCCGGATGCGGGACGCGAATGATCGCGCACACGCACCGCGGTACGGAGCTGGTGGAGATGCTGACGACTGTTTGCTCCAATTCTGGTTGCTCGAAAAGCGTCTCGCGCCAAGAGGTGTTGGAGTACATCGAAAATTCTGGTGGGCGCGATTATCCATTCCATCAAGAAGGACGAATTCTGCGCGTCGCAACAACCGAAGACATTGCCCAGTGGAATTCAACGCAGTCCGAGGTTGCGTCGCTTGGTCCCGTGGCGAAAGAAATTCTACGCAATAGCGGGCTTCCGATGAAATTTGTCGCTGTAGAACCAATTTTCGGTCGTGAATTGTTGACGATCTATTACTTGAGCGAAGAACGAATCGACTTTCGGGACTTGCTCAAGATTCTTGCCGCTCGTTTTTCCGCGCGAATCGAATTGCGACAGGTTGGTGCGCGCGACGAAGCGCGATTGGTTGCGGACTATGAAAAATGTGGGCAACACTGTTGCTGTAAGAATTTCTTGAAGGTGCTGAAGCCTATTTCAATGAAGAGCGCCAAACTGCAAAAGGCAACTCTTGATCCGATGAAAATCAGTGGCAGATGCGGGCGTTTGATGTGCTGCCTGCGATACGAAGATGAAACATACGAAACGCTCTCCAAGCGGATGCCGAAGGTGAAGGCTCGGGTTGAAACGCCAGATGGTCCAGGTATTGTGTTGGAGGCGCGCATTCTGGTGCAACTTGTGCTGATACGGCTCGAATCCAACGGCCACGAATTTGCGTATCCAATCGAAGATGTCAAAGTCATTTCTCGGCCGGACGAAACCGGAAAAAAACCTCCTACGCCACCCCAAAATAAACCGAAGTTGTAGGATGTTTCAATAATGAATGCCACTCGCGCGAGCGAACACGCGCCCCAAACAACGAGCGGCATCATCGACACAATACAGTCGCTGATCGTCGCCTTTGTTTTCGCGATGGCATTCCGCGGATTTATTCTTGAGGGTTTTGTGATTCCAACTGGATCGATGGCGCCAACTTTGATGGGCGCTCATGTTCGTCTGCGAAGTCCTGTGACGGGATATGAATATGCCGCGGATAGCGCCGAACTCATTATGGCGGCGATGAGCAAGATGCAAGGTCCTCGGCCGATTTTCGATCCGATGATTACTCGGCAGCTTCCTGTGCAGATGTTGCCAAACGAAGAACTCGCGACAGAAAGCCGAATGGGCGATCGTGTGTTGGTTCTGAAATATCTCTTCCCATTCACCGCGCCAAAGCGCTGGGATGTTGTGGTTTTTAAGAATCCGACAGATCCTGTTGGTGATGCGGTGTATTACATCAAGCGACTTGTGGGCATGCCAGATGAAACGCTTTTGGTTGCCGATGGCGATATTTTTACTGGTCCAATCTCCGCAAGCGCAGACGAACTACGCATTCAGCGCAAGCCGGAATATGTTCAACGCGCAGTTTGGCAACCAGTCTATGACAGCGACTTTCAGCCAACAGATATTCCACGACTCGAATCTGCCTTGCGTCGAAATTGGGCGGGCGCACCGTGGACTGCGTCAGAAGGTTGGAAAATTCGCGGGGATCGAGCGTGGACTTGGGAGAAGAAAACTGCCGCAAGTTTGACTTGGTCAAATGAAGTTCTCGCACTCGATGATTGGAACGCCTACAACATTTATCGCCGTGAAGTCCCGCTCTTTCCCACAGCTGATCTCAGTATCGCCGCAGCGATCGACGTGACAGATGCAAGCGCATTTCGTACGACGCTCAACTTGACGGCGCGCGGAATGCTTTATCAGTTCGACTTTGCCAATGGCCAAGTCGTGCTCTCCGTGCAACAAGCAGAATCGCAAGAAGTGATTGCGACCGTCACGCGGCCATTCATTCCCAAGTCGAACACGCCGCTCTGGTTGGAGATGTGGCATGTCGATCAAGAAATGTCCGTGTTCGTCGATGGCGAACGCATCGCTGATCTGCAATATGACTTCGGTGGATCCATCAAAAGAATTCTTGCCTCACACTTTGGGCGATCGCTCGAACAGGTGCTTTCAAATCCAATGGGACAACGTCCAACTCCAACGGGAATCCAGTGGACATTCGATGGCGCGCCATTCACGCTTCGGCGCGTCGAGGTGAAACGCGATCTGTACTATCGCCCAGATTTTTTAAGCGCGAATAATCAATTTCCTACCAACGGTCCCGCGATTGCAGGACTCGCATTTGCGACGGATCCAACGACTCTTTCCAGAGTGAAGCCTGGTGAATATGTCATGTTTGGTGACAACAGTGGCGCAAGCAAAGATTCAAGACTCTGGGGTCGACCACATCCTCTGGTCGTAGGCGAACTCGGAATTGAAAGTCCATTCATCGTTCCAAGTCAAATGGTCATTGGCAAGGCTTGGTCTGTGTATTTTCCAGCGCCACTCGCGCTCACTCCTGGCGGACGATCATTCATCCCAGACATGGGGCGCGTGAGATTCATTCGCTAGCCCGCAGAACCACCGTGCGCATTTCCGTTCCAGTCGCGGATGGATTTCTTCTCGTGTGCGCTGTGCTGTGGGGTGCTGGATTTGTTGCGCAAAGAATCGCCACGCAAGAGATGGGCGATACTCCATTCACATTCAACTCCGCTCGATTTCTGCTGGGTGCAATACTTTTATTCCCATTCATTGTTCGCCGAACTTCTGCGCGAACCAAAGTGACCATGACAGGTGGAATCATCGCGGCGTGCGTGATGTTGCTCGCCGCGTCGCTTCAACAAAAAGCGATGTCGACAGTCACAGCGGGAACTGCGGGATTCATCACTGGCACATATGTCATTTGGACTCCGCTGCTTGGATTGTGCTGGGGGCAACGCGTCACCGCTCGCGTGTGGATTGGCGCAGTGCTTTCTCTCGTCGGACTTTGGTTCCTGACAATGCAAGGTGGGCGCGAGTTTTCAGCTGGAGATCTCTATCTCTTGGGCTGTGCAATTGCGTGGGCGCTGCATGTCCATGTCATTGGATGGGCCGCGATGCGCGGCGACGCGCTGGGCATTGCATTCGTGCAATTTTTGGTGACAGGAATTCTTTCGGGAATCATTGCGATCGGTATCGAACCAGTCTCTATCGATCTGTTACGCATGGGTTCAGGCGCAATAGCATTTTCCGCTGTCTTTTCTATTGGCATCGCATTTACGCTGCAGGTGCTTGCACAAAC
>SXSS01000094.1 GCA_005792145.1 Planctomycetia bacterium
CACGAAAAGAAATGGAGTGCAGACTGGAACGCTTCACGTCATAATTGGGCGATGTCGTGGTTTTATTTGCTGTGCGCTGGAGTATTCGAGATCGTGTGGGCGGTCGCAATAAAACACACGGATGGATTCACGCAATTGTGGCCATCGATTGGAGTCGTCGTCGCAATGATCATCAGTTTCGTTTTGTTGGCATTCGCGATTCGTCATATTCCCCTTGGAACCGCATACGCAGTTTGGGCAGGTATTGGCGCTGCGGGCGCAGCGATTTGTGGAGTGATTCTTTATGATGAACCAACATCGTTCTGGCGGGTCTTGTCGCTCTGCGCGATTGTTGCGGGAGTTTTGGGATTGAAATTATTGCATGAGCCACTTGTCAATCGTGTTGTCAATGATGATCCGATTCAAACGAGCGACACACGAAAGGGCGGGTAATCGATGGAGTCTGCTGCATGGATCGGATTATTCGCAGCTGGGTGCTGCGAAATCTTGGCTACAACGTGCGTGAAATTCAGCGATGGATTCCGCAAAGCAAAATGGCTCGCAGGATTTATTCTGACAATGAGTGGAAGTATTTTTCTGATGAGCAACGCTGTCAAGGTGATTCCAATTGGGAGTGCGTACGCGGTGTGGACTGGAATCGGCGCAGCGGGAACTGCCGCAGTTGGGATGATCGCCTTCGAGGAGTCAAAAAAAGTCGTGCGAATCGCTTGTTTAATGTTGATTCTTGCGGGAGTAATCGGTTTGCGACTTTCTGCGGCGGGATGAATTGATTGCTATACTCATCGTCCCTCACGGGGCGTAGCTCAGCTTGGCTAGAGCGCCTGCTTTGGGAGCAGGATGTCGTCGGTTCAAATCCGGCCGCCCCGATTCATTTCCCCCCCAAGTTTATTTAGGCGCAAAGTATGAACTTTGCGCCTGAGTTTTTTTATAGGTGCGCGTGCGATTTGACGGACGATCGTCTTAAACTTTTCAGTAGATTCCTTCAATGAAACAAGTAGTTTCCATCGTTAGCCTGTAGCCAAAGTAGATTTCAACTTTCAAGAAGAGCAACAAATGAAGTTAGATACAACCGTAGAGAATGCGTGTATGACCGTCAGGCTCTCGGGTCGCCTCGCTGTCGATGCTGCGCCAGTTCTTGAAGAATTGATCGACCATCAACTTGCGAACATCAAAGAACTCATTCTAGATTTTGGCGGGGTTGACTATGTCTCCTCCGTCGGACTGCGTGCCATTCTGAAGGCACAACAGAAGATGAAGGATCTACACGGAAGTTTGCAGTTGAAGAATGTGACGAAGCCGATCGCCGACCTCTTCGAGATGACTGGTCTTGACCGCATCCTGCATTTCGAGAGAAAGCCTCGCACATTATCTATCGACGGTCTGGAGTTGATTGCAAAGGGTGCAAATGGCGAGTGCTATAAAATTGATGAAGAAACAGTCGTGAAACTTTATTTCGACTTCGTCAAAGAAGCGTCCGCCCTCAAGGAGAAGGAGCTTGCGAAACAAGCCTTTGTTGCAGGCGTTCCAACGCCAATCTCTTTTGATGTGGTTGAGTGCGGCAACCGCAGGGGCATCCTGTACGAGATGATCAAGGCGGACACGCTTTCGAAGTACATCGAGAAGAATGTCGATCGTCTTGATGCCGTCGTGGAGATGTATGTCACCTTCTGCAAGCAGATCCATTCCATCGTGCCTACGACCAACATTTTTCCCGATGCTGTGACACTTGCTTGTGGATACGTGGATGCTTGCGAATTTTTTAATGATCGGCAGCGGGCGTTCTTGAAGGATCGATTATTGCTTACTCAAAGACAAGGCACGCTCATCCACTGGGATCTTCATCCAGGCAACATCATGATGCAAGGAGATAGCCTCTGTTTGATCGATATGGGTGATATGGCTGTGGGCACGCCATACTTCGATCTAGGGCAGATAAAGCAAGTACTGCACTACTACGCAGGCTTGGGTCTCTGCTACAAGTTCACGGGGCTCGGCGATGCGAATGCGATGCGAGTATGGGAGAAGTTTGTCGCGAGTTACTTCGACCATCCGGACTCGGAAGCGTTGGCGGTGATCGAGGAGAACATCGACTTTTACAGGGCAATCAAAAACGTCTTCCTTTATCTGTGCAACAGCGGTGGCGAAACAATGCGTTCAAGACGCAAGGACTTTATCTTTCAGATGCTTCCAAAAGAATTCGCACAACTGAAATAGACATCTCATTGCGATTTTGGATTGGTCCCAATGATCCGCTTGATAGTTGCGTACCGCCGCCTTGTTCGAAAAATATTGCGGCGGAAAAAGTTGGCGCACGAAAATGAGTGCGCCGTGTGAGAGTCAAGTGAAGAACCAGAGTCCGTTTGTCCAGATTCCCTGCGTTTTGCTGACACATTGACTCATCAATCCCTAGCACGGATGGTTGGCGCAAACATAATCACTCCCTCGTGCGCACGCGAGCCGATGCCATATCCTGATATTGCAATGCGCACTGTGAAGCCCGTCAAGAAACCCGCTACGAAATCCGTCAAGAAATCTGTCACGAAATCTGACAAGAAATCCGCGATGCACTTCGTCAAGCCACAATTTGTTGCCGGTTTCGATCCCGATGCTGCTGCGACAGGCGATGGTCTCTTTGGACTTTCTATCGGCGTCAACGACGCGCGCATCGTTGTGATCCCGGTGCCGTTCGACGCAACCACGAGTTATGGCGCCGGCACCGCCGCTGGTCCTGCGCACGTGATGGCGGCGAGCAAGCAGGTGGACCTGCAAGACATTCAGTTTGGCCCAGTCTGGCAGGCGGGCATCGCCATGCTCCCAATTGCGAAGGACATCGTTGCACTTTCAAAGAAGGCGCGCCGAGTGGCCGAGCCAATTATCAAGGTTGGTGGCGCAGTGCCGAGCAATCAAGTGAAAGCGAAAGCGCACGCGAAGGCGCTCGCCACAGTGAACACCGCGAGCGAGCGCGTGAATAGTTTTGTTGCGCGCGAAGCTGCGCGCATAATTGATCGCGGAGCTATTCCAGCGGTACTCGGCGGCGATCACTCCAGTCCTTTTGGTCTGATTGCTGAACTCTCTGCGCGACATCCTGGGATGGGTATTTTGCAGGTTGATGCGCACGCGGATCTGCGTGATTCCTTCGAAGGATTCACTTGGAGCCACGCCAGCATCTTCCATAATGTGATGACGCGTTTGCCTGGCGTCAAGAAATTAGTGCAGGTGGGAATCAGAGATTTCGGTCAGCGCGAAGCGGATTTCATTGAGAAATCCAAGGGTCGCGTCACAACCTTCTTTGACCAACGCATGCGCGATCGTCAGTTCAACGGCGCAACGTGGAGCGCAGTGTGCAAAGAGATCATCGCCGCACTTCCGCAAGAGGTCTACATCTCGTTTGACATCGATGGGTTGACGAGCGAGCATTGCCCGCAGACTGGCACGCCGGTTCCTGGCGGGATCACATTCCCCGAGGTGTGTCACCTTCTCGAGATGCTTGCGAAAACCGGCCGCCGCGTGATCGGCTTCGATCTCTGCGAAGTAACTCCAAGCACGCACGGCGATGAATGGAATGGCAGCGTCGGTGCGCGCATCTTGTACAAGTTGATGGGGTGCACGCTGTTGAATGACTTCAGGCGTGAAACAAAGAAAGCGCTTGCGGCTCGCTAGTACGTTCGACCATTACGAAAATACTGCGACCCAAGTTGGGGACTGAAATGCCGCCTGTCATAATGCGATATTCAAGTTTGTATGTTCCGTCGAAATTTGGGGCGGCCACCGTTGGGCTTGGCAGCTCGAAGGCCCATACCGAGTAGCCCGATGCCAACAAGTACTCAAGAAAGTACAAGCGCGAGAGTCCAGATGATTCATTTGAAGGTTGTCACATTGAATCAGAGTAGTATTTTCTTGATGAACAGCTCGCTCTGTCAGAAAAGCAGAATTGTTTTTTTATTTGTGGCGGTCGCAATGTCGAGTTGCTCGAAAGAAGCAGATCCCGCGAAGGTTGTAGAGCCGAGTGCGCCGAGTGCGCCGAGTGCGCCGAGTGCGCCGAGTGCGCCGAGTGCTGTTGCCGCGCCCGCTGCGCCGCCAGCAATTCCTTCGCCATTCGAATGGGCCGATGTAATTGAACCGAATCCTGATCCGAAGATCGTCACTGACGCAGACGCTCTTCAGCGCATTATTGCAACGGGTTTGCCATGGAAGATTCGCGATAAGAAATCTGGCATCGAACTCTTGCTCGTTCCATCAGGGACATTCACGATGGGACTCAGCGTTGGTGATATAGACGGGCAGAATTCTGAGAAGCCTGCGCATCAAGTCTCGATCACCAAGGCTTTCTATCTTGGTCGCACTGAAGTGACTCAGTTGCAATGGGAGCGACAACTGAACTCGAATCCAAGCTCATTCTTTGATCCGCAACTTCCTGTGCAGCGAGTCGAATTCGGCGATGTGACGCGTTTTCTTGATGCGACTGGATTTCGACTGCCTACAGAGGCAGAGTGGGAATATGCGTGCCGTGCCGGATCAGACCAAGCGCGATATGGAGATCTGGAAATCATCGCGCGATACCAAGGGAATTCGAAATCTCAACCCGGCATTGTTGGGCAAAGACCCGCGAATGAATGGGGATTTCACGACATGCTTGGCAATGCGATGGAGTGGTGCTCTGATTATTTTCAAGCCGATTACTACTCGCAGTGTAAGAGTGAAGCGAAGGATCCGATGGGACCTAGTCAAGGAAAGATTCGCGTCACTCGTGGAGGATCGTGGGCGGGCATCGCAAAAATGTCTCGGGCCTCGTATAGATATGGCGTAGCACCGGATTACCGAGGCGACTTTCTTGGAGATGGCCTTCGAGTTGCGCGGAATCCGTAAAAAAGTTCTACCGTAAAAACGCTTCGTGCAATCCGCCATCGACAGCAATCACTTGGCCAGTTGTCTTGCTGAGGCGATTGGACACAAGCAGAAAATATGCCTCCGCTTGATCTGCAGGTGTGATGGGGGACTTGGTCAGCGTTCGCTGGGCATAAAAGCTGGAAAGTTTTTTAGTGAGCGAATCATCGGACTCGCTTGCGTCATAGGCGATGGAATATTTCGCCAGCGATGCAATCACTCGGTCGCGAGGAAACATCGACGAACCTTGCACAACAGTCGCCGGAGCAACAGCGTTCACCCGCACAAGTGGGGCAAGTTCCATTGCCAATTCTCGCACGAGATGATTCGCGGCGGCTTTTGAAGTGTCATACGCCAGCGACCCTTTCTTTGCGACAAGCGCATTCGCGCTGGTAGTCAGCACAAGATTGCCAGCGAGCCCTTGATCTTTCCAAGTGATCGCAGCTTCATCCGCAACGAGATAACTGCCAGTGACATTGAGCGCAAAAGTGAGCGCCCATTTGTCGTCAGAAATATGTCCAGTTGTATCGGGAGGAACGAAAACTCCAGCGGTGACACAGATCGAATCGAACCCGCCGTATGCGATCGCAACCTGATCAAGCATCGTGCGAATCGACGCGCGATTGGTGATGTCTGCCGCGAATCCAATTGCGGGACCGCACCCAGAAATACCTGAACCTGCAACGCCAATTCCAAGGCCGTGCTTATCAGTGATTTCTTTCGCTGTTGCCTTCGCTGCGTTTTCGTTCACATCGACGCAAACAATGTGCGCGCCTTCCTTCACAAGTCGATGCGCTGTTTCCTTGCCGATGCCCGATCCCGCGCCGATGACAACGATCACTTGTCGCGCGAGTTCTTTCTCCGCTGGCATCCGCTGCAACTTCGCTTCTTCAAGCAGCCAATATTCGATATCGAAAGCTTCTTGCTGTGGAAGCGAGACATATTGGTCAATCGCTTCTGCGCCACGCATCACTTCGACTGCGCAGTTATAAAATTCTGCCGTGACGCGTGACTCGGATTTGTCCTTGCCCCAGGCGATCATGCCAAGTCCTGGGATCAACACGACTGTTGGATTTGGATCGCGCATTGCGGGGGATTTTGGATGCTTACATGCGTTGTAATACGCCGCATAATCCGCACGGTATTTTTCCAGCGCGACGGAAATTTTCTTTCGCAGTGTGGCGATGTCTTGGCTCTGCGGATCCCAAGCCACATACATCGGCTTGATCTTTGTTCGTAGAAAATGATCTGGACACGATGTGCCGAGTTCCGCAAGTCGTTGCGCATCTTTCGAGTTGACGAAGCGCAGAATCGCATCGTCGTCTTGGATGGTCGCCACAAATCGTTTGTGCTTGGAAATTTGTCCGCGAAGCCACGGCAAGATCGCGGCAAAAGTCGCTCGGCGCGGTAAATCGTCAAGGCTCTTGTGTTGCGCGCCGCCAAATGCTTTCGCGTCACCACCCTTCGCTTGATACTTCGCCTCGATGAAAACCGACGCGGTTTCGATCATCGAAAGAGTTCGTTCATAGCAAACTTTGTCATCATCATCCCAAGAAATAAATCCGTGTTGTCCCATCATGATTGCTTTGATGGTTGGTTGTTGCTTGGCAATTTCTTGCATCGCAAGTCCAAGTTCGAATCCAGGGCGCATCCAGGGGACATACGCCATAGATGGCGATCCCGCGGAGAGGAAAATTTCCTTCGTCAGCGCCGCGCAATTCTTGGACGCAGCGATCGCTATGACGGAATTGGGATGCATATGGTCGACATGTTTGCTTGGAAGAAAACTGTGCAGCGGAGTGTCGATCGAAGAGGCGCGCGAATTGAGATTGAAAGTTGTGTGGTTGTACATCGCAACCATTTCGTCTTCGGCGGGGGACTTCAGACCTTTGTCAGGTCGAGCGGCATAGACGCGCTGGAGACCCACGACTTTTTCTTGATAGAGCGACGCAAAGTTTTCTTTCGTGCTTGTGCGGAGATCGCCTCCAGAACCCTTCACCCACAGAACAGAAATGTTCTCGCCAGTCAATGGATCCTTCTGCGAAACTTTCGACGAGGTGTTCCCTCCGCCCGTGTTCGTGATCCGCTGATCTGCTCCCAACTTGTTCGATCGATAGACAAGCCGTCCAACAGGATCGAGTGCGGCGACTTCCGCGTCCTTCCAAAGATGATGTACGTGTTTGAATGAAGTCATATTTTTTATTTTCTTCCGCGACGAATAGTAGTGGACGATGCCGCCGCAACGATTGGAAGGTCTTGGAAGCGATCAAGTGCCTCGCGCCACGATTGAACGCTCTTTGTACTGCTGTTTGGGTTGTATGACTTCAGTGTGAAGGATCGTCGCATCACACCTCGGATCGCAGCGATTCCCGAAAGTTGCCCCATCGCAGCGGCTTGGACAAGAATGTTGCCAGCGGCAGTCGCTTCGACTGGACCCGCGATGACCGTACGGCCAAGCGCGTCCGCCGTCATCTGATTCAAGAGCGCGTTTTGACATCCACCTCCGACAATATGCAGCGTCGAAATTTTTCGCCCGATGAGCGACTGCAGTCCATCGAGTTCAACTCGATATGAAATCGCAAGTGATTCGAAAATGCACCTTGCGATTGCGCCATGTGTTTGTGGGATGGGTTGATTTGTTTCGCGGCAGTACGACTGCACTTTGCGTGTCATATTTCCCATCTTTGCGAATCGAACATCTCCAGTATGAATCAGTGAACGCAGAGGCTTGGCACTGCGCGCAAGTTTGACAATGCGCGTGTAATCACCATCTGCCTTTGACCATTCGCGGCGGCATTCTTGCAAGATCCATAATCCAATCAGGCACTTCAGCAATCGCGTGGTTCCCGCAATGCCCGCTTCGTTTGTGAAATTCGCGGCGCGCACATCTTCGTTGATAAGTGGTCGTGGCAATTCGACCCCCAACAGCGACCACGTGCCAGACGAAAGGTATGCCCAGTTCTTTCCGCTTGCGGGTATTGCCGCAACGGCCGCGGCGGTATCGTGCGAACAAGTCGCAACGATTTTTGTGCCAACGAGTCCTGTATTACCGCCGACCTGCGGAAGAATTTTGCCAATGATCGTGCCAGGTTCGATCGTCTTTGGAAAGAGATGCTTCGGGATGCGCAACTTTTTCAGAAGCGGCCAAGCCCAAGTTCGATTGCGCGTGTTCCAACATTGTGAAGTTGAAGCAAGAGTTGTTTCGGCTTTCGACTTCCCCGTCAACATCCAATTGATGTAATCCGCAATCAACAAAATGCGATCTGCCTTGCGGAGCAATTCGGGTCGATGTTGAACATCATCGCAGAGTTGAAAGAGCGTGTTGATGGGATAGGAGCCAACGCCAGTCTGCGCGAACAAATCTTTGTGCGATACTTTTTTCAAGACCTTTTCGAAAGAGGCGAATGTTCGTTCGTCGCGATATGTAAATGGCATCGCAAGCAGTGGCTGGTTGCCTTTCAAGAGAACATAATCGACTCCCCACGAATCGCAGGCAATCGCGCTGATATCTCCCACTTTGGAAGCCGTATGCAATCCGACTTGGATTTCCGCCCACAGCTGCACCACATCCCATCGAAGTGTGCCGCGAACGCGAACTTGCTGATTGGAGAATCGATGCAATTCCTTCAAGCGCAACTTCCCGCCTTGCAATGCGCCGAGTATGACGCGACCTGATTCCGCCCCAAGGTCAATTGCGAGATAGCGCGACATGATTTCTCCGTGGCGTTTGCGCGAAGCTTAGAGTTTCAACACGCTCTGCCTGTAATGCTCGTCTGGTCTTCCGGCAATGCGATTGACTTGTTTCGTAGTCAGAAAGTTTGGCCCGCCGAGAGTCGCAGCACCGACAAAAATCTGCGCGGACTTTTCGACCATCAACAGTGACGCAAGGACGCCTTGGGGAGATGATCCCAATGCGATCACCCCGTGATTTTCCAGCAAGATAATTCGTGGCTCGCGCTTTGTGCGCGCCACAAACTTCAGAGTTTTTTCACGGATAACTTTTGCAAGCGCGAGTCCAGGATCGGTGTATGGAACGAAAACAGATTCGCATCCACAGCAAACGATTTCGTCTGGAAAGATCCGCTTGCGCGCGAATTCTTTCGCGCGAGGAGAACAGAGAATCTGATTGACGGCTATTGCGTGCACGTGTCCAACACACTGAACGCCAGGAAGCCCAAGCAACCACGCATGAAAGAGTGATTCGACCGATGGCTTCTTTGCGGCGAGATTGACCCGCGCATCGAAAAGGGCTTGATCGATTTGCGCATCATCCATCCCTTTGCTTTCGATCATTGGAAGCAATTTGTCGAAGCGGCATTCTGCGAGTCCTGATTCATCCAAAGTTTCAAGATTCGACCCAGATGCTTTCACAAAAAATGTTTGCTCACTCGAGCGCATCGAGACATTGCCCTCTCCCAAGATCGACATTCGCAAATCATCCTTGCCCAATTTGTGCGCGAGTTGGAGAAGGTCTGCGATAGATTGGGAAGGCGTCGTCATCTTCAGAGTGTCCCACAGATGAAGACTTCCATCCCAAGGGCGCGCATCGCCGCCGCCTTGACCGCCAGGCCTTTTCGCGCATCGGCTTTGCTTGGTGCATAGACCACTTGAATGTGATTCGCTTTGTGTCGCGCCATCATTTGATCGCGATCGATCCCCTGAAGCACCACATGCATGATGGGCCACGGCGGTGTGGTCAATTTCCATCGATCTTCTGTCTCAGCTTGGGGGAGTTCGACGACTTCGCCGATTCCGATGTCGAATCGCAAGCGCGCTCCTTCTATATATATACGGGACCAAACGATCCAACCCGGCTTGGAGACTCCTTTGACAGTTCCACCGCCAAGCCGGAAGTACATCGGCGGTTGTCTTTCGCTTGATGTTCCGCGATAGCCATCGATGAAATGGGCTGGAGGTGCCGCGCCCGAAATGAGAAAGACCCAAACATAGGCGTCGAGCATTCGGCTGCCAGACTTTCCGTTGTATTGCCGCCCCCAGCGAAGGTCATGCAAAGTGTTCTCTGGTTTCCAGCCAAGTTTCCTCCAGAGTTCATATGTCACCAAGCCGTCGAGTCCAGAACACTCGTCAACCTCGTTGAAATGCGGCAGCGCTTCCCCTGCGAAAAGTTCCTTGCGCGACTTCGCGTGAAAAACGGGTGGTCGATCTCGATTGTTCAACAAACCTTCGGCAAGATCGGAAGCAGGCGCGAGGTCCTTCAGACCTTGCTGATATTGAATGCCGATCGTCGCGCATCCAAACTCATCCGCGATTCGCACAGCGGCGATATACATCTTCAGTTGTTCGATCGTCTGTTGCTTGGTCAACTCGGTCTTTGCGTTTTTACCCCAGTTGAATTTCATTCCTCGACGCAACAACCAACGAAGTGCGGTCGTTGCCTCTGCATTGGTGACTCGCAGCATTGCGGCATAGAGCGAGGATTGGCTGAGTCGCTCTTTGAAAACACCCGTGGATTGCAACAATTCATCGGGAATAATCGCATTATGCATTCCCATACACCCTTCATCGAAGACTCCCATAATCGCCTTGCGGCGGCGAAGATCGGCCGCATATTTTTCGCCGATGCGTGTCGCAGATAATGGGAGTTTCGCGCTGGCATATGTGCGAACATGCTTGGTCGCATGCGAGACCTTTCCAGCGCGAAGCCACGCGCGAAGTCCAGCACGAAAAGTTGAATCCTGAAAGTCCTCACTCCACAGCGTGGAATATTCAACGCCAGCCTTCGTCATGGATCCGTTGAGATTCAGCATGCCAACAAGTCCCGGCCATACGCCAGACCAATTCGCCGCAGTCAAGATCGGTCCTTTGTGCGTCATCAATCCATGCAGGATGTGATGCGAATATTGCCAGACAGCCTCGGCGATAATCAGTGGAGCGTCCTGTGGAATCTTGCGAAAAATTTCCATCCCATATTTCTGAGAATCAATAAAACTATGGCCGACTTCCTTGCGAAAGCCATGCGCCCGCTTGACGGTCCAGCCTTCCAGCTTGATCGCTTTGACCAGCGCGGCCTCCATTGCAAGTTGAGCCGCTTCGCATTTCTGATTTGCAGAAGCGCGAAGATCTCCATTGGCTATGAGATAGATGATTGGTTTCGCATTCACGATGGATTTGATTTTATCGAATCAGTTCTTGGCATGCCTTGCAGCAAGGATGTTGCCCTAGGATTGCATTCAATCCAAGCGGAACATATGACAAGCACAACGAATCCCATCCGCTGGTCGCCAATCAATCCGCTTGCGCGACATCGCGTTGAAGAATTGATGGACGATCCTTCCCTTGATCCCCACGAACATCACGCCGCGCTTGCGGGCTTGAAACGCTTGAACGCATGGTCCAAGAGCGCGCGCATTCTCTGGCCAAGTATTGCGAGCCTTGCTGTTGAAGTGAATGCAAAGGGTCGGCCGCTTCGTGTTATGGATGTTGCGACAGGTTCTGGCGATGGCCCGATGTCGATGGCGAAGTTGGCGCGACGGCGAGGATTGAAAATCGATTGGATTCTCTGCGATTGCAGTTCGCGTGCGCTTGAAGTTGCTCAGCAGAATGCGAACTCAATCGGTGAGCGTGTCGATCTGCTCCGTGTCGACTTGCTTCACGAACAACTTCCAGTGCGGGCCGATGTGGTGATCTGTTCGCTCTTTATGCATCATCTCGATCAGGACACCGGCCAAGCGGTCATGCGCACAATGGCAAGTGGCGCGGATATCGCCGTAGGAATCGCGGACCTTGACCGATCAAACACCGGATTTGCGCTCGCATGGATTGGATCGCGCGCATTGACACGTTCGCGAGTTGTGCATTTCGACGCAATCGCAAGTGTGCGTGCTGCGTTCACTCTTGATGAAGCGCGCGTCATGGCACACGAAGCGGGACTGCATGGCGCAACTATTTCTTATGCATGGCCCGCGCGGTGGAGACTTTGGTGGCGGCGGCCTTCTGCCAGAGCCGCGAGCGAGGTTGCAGTATGAATCTCCTTGCCACAAATGTATCTGGAATTGCAGATGAATTCGATGTGATTATCGCAGGCGGCGGACCAGCAGGATCGGCCGCTGCAATCGCGGCAGCGCGTGCAGGTTGTTCAGTGCTTGTCGTTGATCGCGGCATTCATCCACGCTCCAAAGTCTGCGGATGTTGCTTGGCTCCTGCGGGAATCGAAGCGATTGTTCAACTTGGAGCATCATCAGTTCTCAATCGAGCGCAACAATTATCCACAGTGCGCTTGGAATGCGGTGATCGCTGCGTGACACTGCAGCGCGGAGGAGGCGTTGCGATCGGGCGTGATGAACTTGATGAATCTCTGCTTGGCCTCGCACTGCATCACGGCTGCACAGTGGTGATGGGCGCGGCCGCTTCATTTGATGATGATGGTTCGGTCGCTGTGCGTCAAGATCGAATCGTTCGAAAGATTCGCTCTCGCGTGCGGATCGCAGCGGATGGATTGCAGGGGACTTCGCTTGATTGTCTATCCAAATTTGAATGGCGAGTGTCGAAGTCAAGCCGTATGGGATTTGGCGCGACGGTTGATGGCGCAGCGCTTGATCTTGCGCGCGAGCAAATTTTTATGAGCGTTCACGAAGGTGGTTATATCGGAGCAGTTCGGCTTGCAAATGGAAGAATTGATATCGCCGCCGCAGCGCATCCGAGCGTTATTCGCGACGCAGGTGGAGTTGCACCGCTTGCAGTGCGGTGGCTTGGTTCGCATCTACGCAGTGGCTCGGGGCTTGGTGCGGCGGAGTGGCGAGGAACGCCACTCTTGACGCGTCGACGCATTCAACTTGCTTGTGACGATGTTTTGGTCGCAGGTGATGCTGGCGGTTATGTCGAACCTTTCACCGGCGAGGGAATGAGTTGGGCCCTCGCAACTGGAAGTGCTGCGGGCAGTCACGCGAGCGCGATGATTTTTACGAACGCATCATCAGAGAAGTGGCCGAGCATTACGAATCGAATTGTTCGTTCGTCGCGTATGCGATGTTTGATAACCGCTCATCTTCTTCGCCATCCACGATTGCTTCGAAGTGCAATCCGCACTGCTCAATTTTTCCCTTCGCTTGCAGATCGAGTTGCGAGTGCATTTGGTTCGGACATAGATGCGCCTGCTTGCTCTCGCATTTGCGGGAAAGCCCCACAGTGACGCACGCCTGCATTCACTCAATCGGATGCGCGAATCCATCGCAGCGATTGACTCGCGATCAGTGGATCGAGATGGCATCGTCGGTCGCGCCTAAATCGCTTGATCGCGCAGTCATTCTTCGACTCGCAGAGCGAAGTGAAATTGATGGTCGTTGGTGCGCTTCGGCACCGGAAGTAGGCAAGCCTGCCTTTTTTCAAGCTGATCCAGAGGGCCTCGGACCAACCACTGCTCAGCGCATGCAACTGTGGGCAAGCACTGCACGGCAGATGAGCAAGCAGGCCTGTATGAATGCGATTGCTCGCGCGAACATTTCACCACAATCAATCACGCACATCGTCACCGCATCATGCACGGGTTTCGAAGCTCCAGGAATGGATGCCTGGTTGATCGAAAATCTTTCCCTTTCCTCCGACTGTCGCAGAACAAATGTTGGATTCATGGGTTGTCACGCGGCGGTGAATGCGTTGGCTATTGCGCGCGATGTGACGCTTGCGAATCCAGACGCTGTTGTGCTGATTTGTTGCGCTGAAGTTTCTTCCGCACATTTGCATTATGGCGTCCGCCTTGACCAATTGATCGCCAACACACTGTTCAGCGACGGCGCTGCAGCGGTGATCGTGGCGCGTGGCGATCCGAATGCACTGCCAGCAATAGCGGGAACACACAGCATCATGATGCCAAACAGCGCAAATGAAATGGCGTGGCACATTGGAAACCATGGATTTGAAATGACCCTCGGTGCGCGTGTCCCAGAAATTATCGAATCACGCGTTGGCGAGTGGGTGCGAAAAGCGCTTGTGAAACATTCGCTGAAGGTCGAAGACATTCGCGGATGGGCAATTCATCCAGGCGGGCCTCGTGTGATCGATGCTGTGATCGACTCGCTTGCGATCGCACAGGATTCAGGCGATGCGAGTCGTCGCATTCTTCGAGACTTTGGAAATATGAGCAGCGCAACATTGCTTTTCATTCTGCGCGAATTGTTCGATCGCAATATGGCGCGCCCGTGGGTCGGCCTCGCATTTGGTCCAGGGCTTGCAGGTGAGATGTTGGTGGTTGAGTGAAAGTCCCAGCACTTTCACCGCAGAGAAGTCCCAAACTTTCGAATCATGATCAGTGGCTTGATCAATAAAAGAATGGCAACCGTAGCAACGGAGGCGATGATCGCATTCAAGCCGCCATCCATCACGCTTATGGCAATGCTCCAACCTGCAAGCAACATATAAATAATTGGAGTCACTGGATAGAAAGGGACGCGAAAGGGGCGCGGTGCATCAGGCATCGTTTTGCGAAGGATGAGTACCGCCGCAACCGAGAGCGAAGAGAAGACATTGATAAGAACTGTCAACAATCCAAGGATGTCTTGGAGATTTCCAATTGCAAGGGAAACAAGGCTTGCAACTGCTGTGACAAGAAGCGCACGCATCGGCACACCATTGACAAGCCGGATGCCTGTCCAGCTTGGAATCTCTTTCGCGTGGGACATCGATTCCAATATGCGCGCGCCCGTGATGATTCCAGAAACGATCGTTGAAAAAAAGAGCAACGCGATCACACCAGACATTGCATTTCCAATCGCAGAACCAAAGAGCAGGCGCGCCGTAACCGCGCCAATTGCCTGCATTGGTGTCCCATCGGCTTCGAGCATTGCTGCGGGATCAATCACTCGCAGATAGACAAGATTGACGCCAATATAAAGCACAAAAACTATCGAGATTGCGGTGATTATTGACAGCGGCACATCGCGTCCCGGACGCTTGATGTCGCCCGCGATATCTGCGCCGGTTGACCAACCGAGATATGCAAAGCTCACGACAAGTGTCGCGCTTGCCACAGCGCCGGAAAGAAGCGATGGATGCTCGAGAGTTTCTGTCAAGACTGGCGCGGTCATCCGCATACTGACTGGCCAAAATAAACCCGCAAGTACAAACAATCCAACAAATCCAACCTTGATCATTGACAGCGCAGTGTTGAATTTATATCCAGCGTGTAAGCCGAATATTTGCGAGACAAACGCGGCAACGATTGACAGTCCTGCGATCAATTTGATGTTGAATGGAGTAGGGAGCAGTTGATTGACATATTCACCCAGCAGAATTCCAACAACGGCAAGCGAGAGAAAGTAGCCACAAAAGATCGTGACCATTGCCACGAGATATCCAATTGTTCCTCCAAATGCGCGACGTGCGAATTCGACACTGCCTCCAGAACACGGGATCATCGCGCCGAGTTCCGCAAGCGAAAGTCCGCCACATAAAGCGAGCACACCACCAATGATCCAAGCGGCAAGAATATTTTGGGAAGTTCCGAGGTTCGCGCCGAATTGGCCAGTCAGCGAAAAAATCCCACTGCCGACCATGGAAGCAACAATGATTCCAGTCGCGCCGATCGGGCCGACAACTCGAAAATTCTGCATTTCATTTGAAGACTTATTCACGTTTGGATGATTTTCAATTTAGACTGTATCAATGATCAATCACTTCCTGCAATTCACACTTGCTGTCTGTCTGACTCTCTCCACTTCCGTCGAGGCTCAAGAGTCCGCACCCGCGAAATCTGCGAAGGTTGTTGCCGCAAAGATCACAGCAGTTGTTCCTGTTGGAGAAAGCGGGAATTCTAAAATCGCTTCTCCTTCACCATCCCAACCACTGACGATCGACCAGAGCGCTGTAACGATTTATGAAAAGTCAGTCGCTGTGGTACGCGCTTTGAAGGCAGTTCAATTGACCTCAAAGATGACGGCGACCGGAAGGGATTCTGGACTGTTGCCGCCCGAGTTTATGGAGCCCACAAGTTCAATCTGGGATCTCGAAGTATCCGAAGGATCGCCATGCAAACGAATGAGAATTGAGAGCATCAAAAATGAGAAGCCTGTGCGCGTGATTACATTTGATGGAACGAATTCACTTCTGGTCAATGTGCCCTCTAGGACGTATGCGGAAGAAGGAATCAACTGGCCTTCACTGCTGAAGTCAGCAGGATCTGGCGTGCCTCAATGGATTTTCGAGATGCATGCTGAAGAGGCAGCGCCTTCGAAAGTTGTTGCCGCGACGATGATCGGCGAGGAAACAATCGACGGACAACTGTGCGATATGGTTCGCATATTGCGTTCGATCGATCTTGGAACATCCGATGATGGTGGCGATGAAATGCCTTCCACGATGACGACGACTGCATCACTTTCTGTTGCGCGTAGCGATAATTTTCCTCGCAGAATGACGCAAACAATGGCAATCAATGGCGAGGATCAGATGGCAAATCTTGCCATGTCATATCAGTATTCGAATGTCAAACTCGATCCGACTCTTGAGGCATCAATGTTTTCGACTACGCCTCCAGCGGGCTATGTCAAAGGAGAGGAGCGGAAGGAGGCGCCTGAAGGCGAACGCGAACCACCACAACTCAAAGCGAAAGTTGGCGAGAAGGCTTTGGATTTCACGCTCACAGGACTTGATGGCGCACAAGTTTCTCTTGAAAGTCTCAAAGGCAAGGTGGTCTTGCTGGATTTCTGGGCAACTTGGTGTGGTCCCTGCAAGCAAGTGATGCCGACGATTCAGAAGATCGCCGATGAATATAAAGAGAAGGATGTTGCGGTGTATGGAGTGAACACATGGGAGCGCGGTGAAGGTGCGGCGAAGAAATATATGGACTCGAAGGGCTTCACCTATCCGTGCCTTCTCGTTGGTGATGATCTTGCGAAATCCTATGGAGTCACTGGCATTCCAACACTTCTCGTCATTGACAAAGATGGCGTGATTGTTTTGGCGGAAGTTGGCATGGCGCCAGATGGCGGAAAAGCCCTTCGAGCTGCGATCGATTCGGCGCTGTCAAAGTAAAAAAGTTTTCAGCGCGAACTCTTTTCAGTGTTTTTCGGCGCGACTTCTGCCACGGTGATATCAAAAAGTGAAAGCGTTCCGCTGACTTCGTTGGACACAACAAGAATCGGGCGCTTCGTGGGGCTTGAATCTGCAGGAATTACACAAAGACCTTCGGGTCCAAGATCGCCAACATCCGCAAGCTTGTCTGGAACTTTGTCTCCATCCGCATCGACATCCAGGTCAACGCTTGTGTCGCGTCGATTGAAATAACCAGCAAAGAGCGGCTTCTTTGGATCGGTTGCATCCCACATCATCACACCACCAACGCGTTCCAATCCAACGAAGATCATTCGATGATTGGAAATCATCGCAACTACAACGCATTCAGGTTCTGGGCCGCGAGTATCACTGCGGTCATCTTGTGAAGAATTCTTGCGGTTATCCGCATTGAATGCTTGAGGCATTCGATCGCGAATGATGCGCTCCATTTCGCTTCCAGAATCCCAAGTCAATTCAAGTCGCGCTTGCGCGCCACCTGTAGCTGGCACGACTCGCCAAATACTTGCCGATCGTGCGCCGAAGCAAACGAGATCGTCATAATCTCCATCTTGATCCGTATCACCGCAAGCTTCGCTGACTTCAAGTCGTCCGATTGCTTCTGATTTCAAAAGGTCGCTTTGCGAATGGCCATCGTCACCTTCGGCCGAAAGTGGAAATCGCGTTGGGTCAAGGGCAGGCTTCGATTTGTCTTTCGAGTTTTTCAGTTTAGAGACGCGTTGAGTTTCGTTGTAAAACGGATATTCGAAAGATTCTCCCTCATTCGCTGTCACTAGAAAATCCTGTCCATCGCATTGAAAATATGCGACCGTATCGGGTTGATACATACCGCGAATTGGCCAAAGCGAAAGAGTTGCTCGATCATCTTTGTCGCTGCAATCAAGTCCAACGCCGACCTTGCTGAAATCCTTCAGCCCAAAGGGCAAGATTGCGGTGAATTTCGCCGCGGCAATGTCGAGCACCGCAATTGCGTTCGCTTCTTGCAATGTGACGTATGCACTCTTGCCATCGGTTGAGACAGCGATGTATTCAGGTTCGAGTTGTTGGACCAACGATCGACCAGTCATCGGTGCGTGAGCTCCTGCAGCACGTAATTCTGTGGCGCGTGACTCGAACGCATCGAAACTTGCATTTCGAATCGTTGCTTTCTCAGCACCCTGCGAGAGATCGATGACCGAGATCGATCCAGCAGGATCTTCGGCGCCATCATCGCTCGGCTCCGCTTCGTTGGCGACGAGCAATGTCTTGCCATCGGGTGTGAATGTCAGCATGTCGGGTCCAAAGCCCACTTTGATTGTTGAAATCTGCTTCATCTCAAGATCGAAGAATCGGACCTCGCCTTGGATTCCTTTGGACTTTGGAATCCAGCACATAGCAACAAGATTTCCGGATGTAGCAACGCTTGTGATTCCAAACTGCCGAGTCATCGAAACTCGGGAGGGTTTTGCGGGATCCGAAATGTCGAGCATCGAAAGCCCTTGCGCAGAACTTGTGACATAGAGCCGCTTTGACTCTGGACTCCACGCCGAAATCTCGCACGCTGATTCGTTAAAAATCCCAGTGGAATACTCGCCAAGAAACTTGACCTGAGCGATGTCCGAGGGCACCGTACCCGCCAAGGGCGGG
This sequence comes from Planctomycetia bacterium, assembly GCA_005792145.1. Lineage (GTDB taxonomy): Bacteria > Planctomycetota > Phycisphaerae > Phycisphaerales > SM1A02 > F1-60-MAGs104. The sequence continues at coordinate 18,535 of SXSS01000094.1, forward strand.
GAGCAAATCCCAGCCGCACAGAAGAAAACAGATGGAAAAAATGTCATGGGGCGGAGTAAAGATAACGAAGGTTCAGATTGCGTTCATTTCTTGAAAAGAACGCATCCGCTAGACCATCAAAATACAAATTGAACATTATATGAACAATTGTAGCGCATCATTTCAAACATGATCTTCAATCGATTTACCGTTGCCTCTTTTGCTTCGATCCTTTACGCACTTTCATCCGCTCATTCTGTGGCAGCGGATGTAATCGTGAGCGAATGGAATTCGGTTGGAACCACGAAGTGGCTTGGCAATCCAGCTACGGCAGTGGCGGGGTGCCCAACACCTGATGGAATCGGCGGAGCGACCTGTTCGACTGAGGAAGATGTTTACTTTGGTCGTTCGCTCGGCAACGCTGGTGATTGGATCGAGATCATCATCGTCAAAGATCACACCGATATTCGTGGTTGGAAACTTCAATGGATCGAAACTGCTGCGACCGATGCGGATGGAACCGATATTTGGTACGAAAATGGTGCAGTCCCACAAGGGCAGATTGTATTTTCTGGCGCGACGATTTGGTCTGACTTACGTGCGGGAACAATTCTGACAATTATCGAAAACTCGACAGCACTTGGTGGTCTTGACACAGACACGTCTTTCAATCCGTGCAATGGAGATTGGTGGATCAATGTCAATTGTTTTGATGCAGCGCTTGTTACTTGCGATGCGAATGTGATTGACCCGCAAAACCCAACTTACAACGATCCGATGGATGTTGGAAACGACAACTGGGCGTCGCGCATCATCAATGCGCAAGGACAGATCGTCATTGATCTTGCTGGCGAAGGTCAGCCATCATGGGGGGCAACCGGCGTAAATAGCCGTGAAATTGTGCGACTTGAGGAGAATCCGTCGCAGGCAGTCACGCCATATTCACGGTACGACGATGGTGACAGTTCTTCTTTCGGTCAACCGAATAGCTGGAGCGACACGGTCACTCAGTGCAAGACATATCAGGATTTTTCCGCATTGCGTGCGCCAGTGCTTGCTGGGCTCTGCCAAACATGCAAGCCAATTATGCTCAATGAATTCAACGCAGTCTCTGCGACTGGATTTTTAGGCGGCGGAACGCAAGCAGCCGATGCCGCTGGTGGTCAGGCCAATGATTTGCAGTTTGGTCGATCGCTTGGCAACGGCGGAAACTGGTGTGAGTTTGTAATCATTGCAGAGAACTTGGATATGCGAAATTGGATCTTGCGCTGGCAAGATAAAACAGATTCTGGAACGATCCGTTTATCGAATAACATTTTCTGGTCGAACCTTCAAAGTGGCATGATCTTGACCTTCACCGAAAGCACTGCCGTGCAGGGTGGTGTGAACACGGACTTGTCTTACAACCCAACCGCAGGCGATCGATCGGTCAATGTCAACACATTTGACACGACGCTTGTTTCGCAGACGACAAGCACGAAGCCGCAGCACATCTCGGGAGAATTTTCCGTGTCGAATGATCGCTGGGCGATTGAAGTCCGCGATCAATCATTCGCGCCAATCGTCGAGCTTCAAGGTGAAGGTTCGCCGAATTATTTTGGTGGTGGTGTCGGTGCCGATGATGTTTGCCGACTGCGTGCGAATCCCTCTGGTCGCATCGATGCCGCAAGTTTCTACGATGATTCGAGCACTTCCAGCACATTTGGAAAACCGAATTCATGGGTGTCGTGCCCAGGTTCGACGATTGTTACTCAATCGTTCACTGCGCTTCCGCAAGTTGGATGTGTGTGGGTGATCCCCAATCCGGCTGACATCAATGGTGACGGATTTGTGAATGGTTCAGACTTAACATCGCTCCTCTCAGCCTGGGGAACATCGGGGCCAGCTGGCGATATCAACAGCGATGGTGTCATCAACGGAGCTGATCTCACTGCGCTTCTTTCGGGATGGTTGCCTTGATACAAATCCGCCGTCAATTTTCAATTCATCGAGTGCGAGCATTCACGCTCATTGAAGTTCTCGTTGTGCTTGGAATCATCGTTACTTTGGTTGGTTTGTTGGTGCCTGGGATCGGTATGGTTCGCAAGAGCGCTGCCGCAACCAAGAGTCAATCTAATCTGAAGCAGTGGGGAGTCGGCACAATCATGTGGTCAACAGTCAATAAAGATCGTTTGCCATGGGAAGGATTGAAGGATGCGAATGATATGCCTTTGAATCTCGCTCAAAAAGCATATTGGGCGAATGCGATCCCACCATTGGTTGGTCAACTTCCATATTCCAAGATTTCGGATGATGCATACAACGCACAAACAAATGTCCCATTCGCAGGATCGGGTGATTCTATTTTTATCGATCCCGGAGCAACGACTGAGGATCCCGCACCATGGGGCAGCGGTCAGCCAGGTTCTGGGGGAATTCAGCGTCAGTTTTATTTCAACTATGTTCCAAACAGTCAATTGAACAACACGCTGTTGGCATCTTCTGGGCAAGGTCAATATTCCCCAAAGCTTGCAATGAAGCTCGCGTCAATTTCGCGAGCAGATGCAACGATCTTGATGCTTGAAATGCGCTCAAATGCCCGTGAATTGCCACGAAACGATGTTCACTTCGGACGGGATCTGAAGCGCCATCGAGCGGACTGGAAACGATTCGCATCACGGCATTTCGATGGTGGTCACATGCTGTTCGCTGATGGACATGTTGGTTGGATGTTGAATTCGGATGCCACACGAAATGTCCAAGGAAGTCGCGATCCAAATTTCGTAGGCGGCGATTGGAACACGAACAAACTTGTATGGGATCCGATGGGTCCAGCAACGGACGAATGATAATGAACCTTTTCACTATGTTGTTCGACTTCTTCACGCAATCTTCACCAATTATTCACTTGTATTAACACGATCTCGGACTATGTTTTTTTTAGTTAATCCACGCGTTGTGGATTGATTCGTTCAGAATGTAGGGAGGCGTAAAAAGGAGTTGGAGCTCCTTCTATGTCATTTCAGTCATCCCTACCTTTTGCGGCAATCACTGCCACACTTCTTTCTGCTTCATCATTCGGAGCATTGATGGCTGGCGATGTTGCAATCGTTGGCTTTCAAGCTTCTGGTGTGCCAACGGATTCTGTGTCATTCGTCACATTCGTCGATCTTGCACCAGGCACAGTCCTGTACTTCACCGACAATGGTTGGACAGGCAGCGCATTTCGCGGCGTTTCAGCAACTGATGGCGATGGAAACGAAACCCTCATGCGCTTCACGGTTATCAACACAATCACTGCCGGAACGATCATCGGATCGAAAGTTTCATCTGCTGACTATGCGTTTGCGACCAGCGGATTGATTGGATCAGGAACATCGACGTTCGCTCATCTTTCGCTAAGTGCATCAGGAGAACAAGTCACGATTCTCGAGAGCACAAATTCATCAAATCCGATTTTCAGTGGCTTCACTGCGCTTTACAACTTTGACAACACGAGTGCATACGAAGCTTCGACA
>SXSS01000095.1 GCA_005792145.1 Planctomycetia bacterium
CGCACGGATCTGCTTGGGCGAAAGCTGATCGAGCTGTTCCAAAACTTTGACTGCTTTCTTGGGTTTCTTGATTCCCAATCGACCGAGCAGTTGGAACTTCTTCGCCAAGATCTCGGACAAATTCGCAGTCGTGTTGCGGGCGTGGCCAGAGGGGTACATCACAAGCCCGCTCTCCAGTTTCTTGCCATCTTTCATCTCGATCGAGAGTGAAGTGGGGATGCCATCTGGATATCGACGGTCATAATCTGGTCCACCATGTTCGAAGTGAATCTTCGCCATCAAGTCGCGCGTGCGAGTGTCGTTGATGGCTTCTGCGGAATAATCATGAGGGCCGAGCATGATTTCCTTCCACCAATCGTCACTCGTGGCGGGCATTGATTCGCCCGCAGTAATCTCATGCGTGTCGATCGCTTTGCGAAGCAGGGTGGACACGATGTAGAGCATGGAGTGATCCGCCGATTGCCGCGTCTTTGGATCGCGCTTTGCAGGATCTCCAATGATTGAAAACGCAGGTTCATACGCGCGGATGCGAATCGCGGCGATATCAGCGCTGTGATTGAGCAGAGTTGGATTTGCGACGATGAGATCGATCAAACCTTGCAGCGCGCCAGCGGACTGATGCTCATAGAGGCCAAGCTTGAAATGCATTCCCATCACGGCAAAATCCTCGCCTGCGAATCCCAAGACGAGATCGAACGGACTGTCTCCCTTGGTCTTTTCGAATTGTCGAAACATACTTTCTGGATTGCGAAAAATATCGCGCGGACCCATAAATCCTCGCATCGAACGCTGCATCGAAAGCACAGCGACTTCCGCGCTGATTGCTGCCGACGCGCCTTTGGAATCTGACAACTGCTTGCCAGCGCGAATCGCTCGCCATGGAATGTAATGAGCGACCACCATGCCGATGGCACTTTCGATTTCTTCCGCCGTTGCGCCAAGCATCGCACCATAGACCGCCGCACTGGCGATTGCGCCATGCACAACATGATCGATCTTGTATGTCTTGAGGCTGAAGACTTCTGCAAGGCGACCGCGAATCTCATCGATGGCAATCATTCCGCGCAATGCGGTTGCGCCATCAAGTCCCGCAATATGTGCAGCAGCGACAGCGACTGGATAGAAATCATTGTGTCCAAACTCGCCTGCGGTGTGACCGAGCGAAGGATTGAAGCCAAAGTTCGTGCCATTGGAATCCCACTCTCGAACAGCGGAACAGTTCGCAACAACGGCTTTTTCGCTGGCGACTCTTTTTCCGGAACCGAAAACGCACGCGCCAGATTTCTTGCGTGGATATCCCAGAGCTTCTTCACGCAGTAATCGTGGAGCGTTGGTTCCAAGTGCCAGCGCAGATGCGCCGCAGAGAACGCTGTCGGTGTGAAAGAGAATCGTTCGCGATTTGACCACCGCTGCGGGATCGCCGCTTTGCATGAAGTCGATTGCGTATTGTCCGATTCCAAGTGCTTGATTTGTATTTCGTGGAAGTGTTGTTGTGCTCATCGTGTTCTCGCTCTGAAGGTTGTAGATGTTGAGCGCAGAAGTCTACAGAGAGAGTCGTTGTCAAGCCTGCTCGAGAAGCGCTTCGTAAAGTTCGATGATGCCTTTGCCTTGGGTCGCAACTGTTTCATAAATCTTGCGGCCAGCGGCGACATCCAAAAGTTCCCGCACCAATTGAGCTTCGCCCGCATGATCTGCTTTGTTTGCAACAAAAAGGTCCGCGATTTCCAAGATGCCAGCCTTGTCCATTTGCACGCTGTCACCCATTCCAGGCACTGTGACAACTGCAGTGCGATCGACATGATGTCGAATCGCGACATCATTCTGTCCAGCGCCCACTGTTTCGATGATCAGCATTTCATATCCCGCGGCGCCAACCAGTCCAACAAGTTGGTCGAGCGATCGATAGTCCTCGCCAACAATTGCGAGGCTGCGATAAAAAACTTTTTCGTCGACGGCGTTGAAGTCGACGCGCAAACGATCTCCCAAGAGCGCGCCACCTGTGATTGGACTCATTGGATCAAATGCGATCACTGCAATTTTGTGCTTTCGACGGACGGCTTCGGCCGCCATTGCGGCGACAAGTGTGCTCTTTCCCGCGCCAGGTGCGCCGGTGACTCCCACAACGCGTCTTGGACGTTTCAGCGGAGTATTCGCAGGAAGTTTTCCCGCATTCGCCATCGACATCAGTCGCGCAAGTTTCGCCGTCGAATTCGCATCGCTTGGCAGAGGCTCATATTCCTTGACGCACTCACGCACACTGTCGACGATTTGATCCATGCTCGTGCCAGTGTGATAGATGCGAGCGACACCTTTGCCCAGCAGCGTTGGAACATCTTCTTGGGGAATGATGCCGCCGACATTGACAGGAATATCACCGCGCCCCATAGTTCGAAGTTCATCCAGCAATTTCGGGACAAGCACAAGATGCGAGTTGCTCATCATCGATGCGGCGACGCAGTCCACATCTTCATCGCGCGCTCCGATTGCCAAGCCTCGCGGCGTTTGCCAGAGTCCAGAATAGATCACGTGTATTCCACTATCGCGCATAATTCGCGCAATCAATTTGACACCACGGTCATGTCCATCAAGCCCCATTTTTCCAAGCAACACCCTTGGACGATGCGCAAGGTCGAAGCATCGATCCCGCTTCTCAATTGCGGTTGTCGGGTCGGTCAATCCACGCGGCATCAGGTTTCTCGTGGCGCAGAATCGGCAGGTTCGTCAGCCTTCTCGCTAGGTTCTTCTTCTGCAGACTTCCACTTCGTGCCATCGGTGTTCCAAACTTCAGGTTCGAAGCGATTGGCAATTCGTCCGATGATGAGATTGGCGTTCTTCATCATGTAATCATCCAACTTGATTTGCTCGCCGCCGGTTCCGTGAACAATCGCAATGGACTTGCTCATCCATTTTGACATGTCGATGGATTTGATCTGATCTTGAGAAAGTTGAATCTCGCTCCGCCTATCGACTGCGATCAGCGTTCCCTCCTCGTTCAATTCGAAGCGTTGTCGTTTGATTTTGATAAGTCCCCAGAAACACCAGGGGGCACCGAGAACTCCGCAACCGATGACATAGATCCAAAGTTGCAGAGGCCGGTCATAGGCGGGAACTGGTTCAGGAGCGCCGTCCTTATAGTCAGCGATTTTTGCCTTTGCACTTTCATACTCGGTGATCTCGCTTGCACTGAGAGACTTCGTTGCAGATTGTTTTTCAAGTCGGTCGAAAACTTCTTTTGTTTGGGAAAATGCAGCATAATCAAGCTCATTCTTGGGGATACGAACCCAATAGTCATACGCTCCCCAGAAACCAAGAACCATACACATAATCCCATAAGACAAAAGCCAAATGACTCTGCTTGTTCGAACTGTTGAAATGACTGGCATTGGGAAGATCCTAGCGATTTTTTTTGCTTGGAGCGCAAACTGGAGTATTCTTACTTTGTGATATATCTACCTCTTCGGCTTTCTGTAGTTGCCGCAATTACAAGCAGCGTTCTGTTGCACGCCACTGCTCAAGGCGCCTGTCCTGGTGACATCAACGGAGACTTGCGAGTAGATGCGATAGATCTGACCATCCTTTTGGCGAATTGGAGCGGCACCAGCACAGGTGATTTAAATGGAGATGGTTTTGTTGATGGTGCCGATTTGACGATACTTATCTCGCTCTGGGGTCAGACTTGCCCGCCTCCGCAACCGACAACCGAAATTCGTCTCGCATGTTTTCCATTGACTGCGGCGCCGTTCGCATCATTTGTCCAGACATTCATCGCAGGAACCACGGTCACGATCGCAGTGGACCCCGGATTCACTCCGATTCAAGTCGGCGCAACGGCTGATTTCTTTGTTGTTGCTGCACGCACAACCAACGAATGGGCTGCTAATGATCTGTTGACAGATGTTCGAGGAACATCGCAGCCGATCACCTTTGCAGCTGGTGGAATTTCAGCAAATCGATTTACAGTTACGAACGGATCCACGCTTTCTGGCGATGGCGGACTTTCAGTCGGTCGAGGATATGACCTTGTCATCGACATGGATCGAAATGGTCGTTTCTCGCTTGGAGACTTGATCGATGGCGGCGACGATCGTGCTGGACTTTGGATATCGCGCGATCCAACCGCAACAGGACCTCGCGCAGTAACCACTTTAAGCAGTTACACCGCGACAGGCGCGACTGCGAATTTTACTCTTGCACGGCTGTGGTATCCAACGACCATTGCTTCGATGGCTCCATGTCCGCTTGTTGTGATTTCACATGGAAATGGCCATCAATACACGTGGTATGACTATCTCGGATCTCATCTGGCAAGTTGGGGATACATCGTCATCAGCCATCAGAACAATACTGTTCCTGGAATCGAGACCGCGTCTACCACAACATTGCAACACACCAGCGCAATTATCGCGCAACAAGCCACCGTTGCCAGCGGCGCAATCAATGGCAAGATTGACGCATCTCGCATCACTTGGATCGGCCACAGTCGTGGCGGAGAAGGGATTGTGCGTGGATATGACCGAATCTTCGATGCGACATACACCCCAACTGGGTATGGATTGAGCAATATCAAGTTTCTTTGTCCCATATCGCCCACGGATTTTTTGGGTGTCAATTCTGCAAATCCTCACGCAGCAAACTTCATGCTTCTCTGGGGCGCCGCCGACGGTGATGTCAGTGGAACCCCGACAAGTAGCATCGCGTGGTCGTTCGATCTTGCCGAGAGAAGTGTTGGATTTCGCAACACTGTTTATGTTCACGGCGCAGATCACAATGATTTCAATTGCTGTGGAGTGAACGACTTTGTTGGCCCATCTGGAACGGCGATCTTGAACGCCGGCGCACAAGCGGTTGCGAAGGCATTCATCTTGGCTGGGATCAAATATCACATCGAAGGTGAAACTGCGATGAAAGAATTTATGTGGCGACCGAGTTCCACTTTACGGCCAACTGGAGTTGCCGCGACTACAACCCTCGTGAAGGAACTGGTTCCTGCCGCTTCTGCCAGTGTGAAGTCAATCGATACTTTTCAGACTCAAACATCCACGACCCTCTCGAGTTGTGGAGGTGCGGTCACTTCGACAGTCACAAATGTTTCGGAAGCGCTTTCGCGTGACACTGACGCATCATTTTCATGGAGTACGGCGAATCCTCACAATGGTTCCACTCGAGCGTCATCCAGCGACACGGGACGAATGATTGCATGGGACTGGAACTCTGCGCAGAACATGGAGTGGGCGGTTCCGGTTTCTATTGGCGACGTAAGCGCAATGAATTTCATCGAAGTTCGTGTTGGCCAGGGAACGCGTCATCCCAATACCGTTGCACTTGCAGGCGGCGCAACATTCAGCATCGTCTTGCGTGATGCCGCCGGGATCGAAGTTCGTGTTTCGTCTTCGGCCCAAGGCGAAGCGGTCAACCGACCTTATCAGCGCACAGGCGACGGATCGGGCGCAGGCTGGCAGAATGAATTACGCACAATTCGGCTGCGTTTGCGGGATTTTCAGAGTGGTGGAACTGGAATCAATCTTGGGCAGATCGTTGCGGTTCGAATTGAAGTTGGTGGAACTGCAGGATCTGCGACAGGTCGATTCATCATAGACGACCTCCAATTCACGAAAGAATGAGCAGAGGAAATACTCAAATGAAAAACCAATCCATGGCATCAAATAAATTGAACAACTTTCTGACCGCAAATGTGATTGCATACAGCATCTCTGCCTTGAGTGCGATTGCTTTCGCTCAAGCGGCCAATCCAGTCCAGAATAATCCAGTCCAGAATAATCCAGGCCCAGCGCTTCCCGTGCTTCCTGCGACGCCATCGATCAATACTGTTCCCACAATCATTTCTCTACAGCCCATCACAATCAAAGAGTCATACGCAACTGACTTTCGCAGTGAACATCAACAAGTTTCATCAGGATGGTTGATGGTGATTCGTGGTGATTCCAACATTCTTGCGCCTCGCGCGCTCGCTGAGCCACTCTTGCTTGCAAGTGGAACTGGCGCAGATGGTTCGGTCTGGATCGAATCTGTGGAGTGGTTCAATCACGGTTTCATTTCTGGTTATCGAGTCTGTTTTATTCCTTCGACTGCGGATCAAAAGAGCGTGGCAGATCGCACAACGCAAGGTCTACGCGTTTGGTTTGGATCGCCCAAACTTCCAGAGTCCGTTGATGCAAAGGCATTGCAGAGCGAATTGATGGAAGCAGATCGAGTTGGAATTGTCGCAGCGAGCGCAGTCAAGGTGGAAGATTCTGCGCCGAAAGTGCTTGCAAACCGCGAGGAAATTGTCTCCGCCGCCAATGCGCTGATCGCTCGTTGGGCTCCAGACGAAATTCAGAACGAAGGCGTTTCGGTTCCGGTTGCGCCAGCAAGTAAATAATTCGCCGCAGAATTTTCGACTGCAAGTCCGCATTCTGGGCAGGGGTTGCCTGTGGGAATGTGTCGAACATCGTGTTGACAGCGCGAACAATTTTCGTCGCGAAATGCAACAAGCACATGGAATCCACAGCGGGAGCAGGGATGCTCGCCAGTAGAAAAAATTGCTTTCTTGCCGCAGCGAGGACAAGTAAGACTTGCGCCTGTGACGACCCAATCTTTGTTGGATACTCGTCGACCAATGACATAGAAAATGATGACAGTCAAACCCAAACATCCGTCCAAGACCAGAGTCGCGGCAAGGAGTCGCTCCGTCAAATCAGTTGAACCATATGTTATGGCTAAATCTCCAGAAAGCCATCCGGCAGCGGCTGTAAGCAGCGCAATCCACGGGATTAATCGAGATTCAACTCGCCCAATAGGCAGAGCCTGACTGATCGAAAAGATGCAAATACCCACAGCAATTCCGCTCGTTTGAAAGGCGAGTTGAAGAATCGATGAATTTCTAGGAAAGTTGGAAAGAATCCCAAACATCCAGCAAGCAACTCCGGCACTCGTCGTGATGAGACCAATGATCGCAATTGTTTTTCTCCAACGCGGCGTGCCAAGAATAAGTCCGCAAGCACAGCAACAAAGAACGATGCTGCTGCAAAGCAGCGTGAACCACGAGCTCATTAATTTTTCAACCAGTAATGGGGTTGAACTGAAGCCACTCGTCAGCAACGCCAGAACGGTTCCGATGGTGAGCAAGCTAATCAGCCAAGTCGCTAATCTCGAAATGCTCCTCAGTTTTTCATTCCCAATTTCAAGATTTCGTGTTGGGGCAATGACGGTACAAATGCCGAGAAAAGCCACAAGCATTGTGCAGGAAATGGTATCGCTTCGAATCGAAGATGTCCCACTGATGAGATCCTGCCAGATTAAAAGAAGTCCGGCAAGAAGTTCGAATGCAACGAAGCAGATCCAGAATCGAGCTGTCAGAAAGAGCGACTGAGTATTTTCTTTCGGAGTGATCGGCAGAAGCAACGCACATCCAACTGCAAGCAGCACGCTTGACCCAACCATTCGCACTCCCAAGCCATTATCGAAAGACATAAAGATTGACAGAATCGCTGTCGCGGATGCCACGAAGAGAATTCCAATCATCACTCGGATTATGATGATGCGATTAGTCATATATAAAATTATACAAGTTATTTTTCACAAAAAAACTCCCGACCTTTCAGTCGGGAGTGAAGAGCAAGCAGTGATCAATCTGATTCGCGATGAATCAGATTATGTAGCAGCGGGAGGGAGTTCTGGTTCGGCCACCTGTGCTGAAGAAGCAGGAGTTATTCCATTTGAGGAACTGATCACGAACGCAAGGTGATCTTTTCCTTCGGGGCGTGTTCCCTTGATCGTGTCGCCTGCCTTGAACTCTCCCGTGAGCAGAGCTTCCGCAAGCGGATCTTCGATGTACGACCCAATCGCTCGGCGCAAGGGTCGCGCGCCGAAGTCTGGGTTGTATCCCTTGTCGATCAGGAAGTCTTTCGCAGGCTGATCAAGTTCGAGCGACATTTGGCGCTCGGTCAATCGCTCGCGAACCTTTGCCAATTCGATATCGATGATCTGAACCAAATCATCCTTGATCAATGGACGGAAGACGATGATTTCGTCCAGTCGATTGATGAACTCTGGTCGGAAGAACTTTTCAGATTCTGCGAGAAGTGCTTTCTTCATGCGGTCATGATCCTGAACCTCGGCTCTTTTCGTGAATCCAAATGAAGATCCGCCCTTGATCAAGTCCGCGCCAATGTTCGATGTCATAATCACGATTGCATTCTTGAAGTCGACTTGTCGTCCGAATGAATCGGTCAACCTTCCTTCCTCCATAATCTGCAAAAGCATGTTGAAGACATCGGGGTGCGCCTTTTCGACTTCATCGAGCAGAACGACTGAATATGGTCGGCGACGAATCTTTTCGGTCAGTTGACCGCCTTCTTCATAGCCCACATATCCCGGAGGTGCGCCCACGAGTCGCGAGACCGTGTGCTTCTCCATATATTCACTCATATCGAGATAGATCATCGCTTCAGGATCGCCAAACATAAATTCTGCGATGGTCTTCGCCAACAGAGTCTTGCCAACTCCAGATGGGCCAACGAACAGGAAAGATCCCATCGGACGCTTCGGGTCCTTCAACCCAGCGCGAGCCTTGCGGATCGCACGCGAGACGGCTTTGACCGCTTCGTCCTGACTGACAACCTTGCGATGAAGTTCACTTTCGAGTTGCAGCAGTCGCTCGGATTCGCCCTTTGCCATGCGAGTCAATGGAACGCCCGTCATCTTTGCGACAACTTCGCGAATGACTTCTTCGTCCACAACTGCTTCCGTTTCGTTCATCCGGTCGCGCCAAGTCTGTTGGACTTTTTCCTTCTCTTTGCGCAGTTTTTCTGCTTGATCGCGCAGTTCTGCCGCCTTCTCATAATCGGCACCCTTGACTGCTTCGTCCTTCTCGATGGCAAGGCGTTCAACCTTCTCTTCGAGTTCGGTCAAGTCCGGTGGCTTGGTCATGCTCTTCAGTCGCAATCGCGCGCCAGCTTCGTCGATCACGTCGATCGACTTGTCTGGTTGCACACGACCTGTGATGTAACGAGCTGACAATTCAACAGCACTGCGCAGTGCATCGTCGGTGTATTTCACACGGTGATGCGCCGCATATCGATCGCGCAGTCCCTTAAGGATTTCAACCGTCTGCACCGCATTTGGTGGTTCGACAGCGATGGATTGGAATCGTCGTTCGAGGGCGGCATCATTTTCGATGTACTTGCGATATTCATCAAAGGTGGTTGCGCCGACGCACTGGATTTCACCGCGCGAGAGGGCAGGCTTGAGAACATTCGACGCATCGATTGCGCCCTCTGCTCCACCAGCGCCAACAAGCGTGTGCAGTTCATCAATAAAGAGGATGACATTCTTGGCGCGTCGAACTTCGTTCATGACGGCCTTGATGCGTTCTTCAAATTGTCCACGATATTTCGTTCCTGCAACCATTGCGGCAAGATCGAGCACGACAAGTCGCTTGTCATAGAGCAAATCAGGAACTTCTTGATTGATGATCGCTTGTGCAAGACCTTCGGCAATTGCAGTCTTTCCGACACCTGCTTCACCCAGAAGAACTGGATTGTTCTTCGTGCGGCGGCAGAGAATCTGAATCAACCGTTCGATTTCAGCGTGGCGACCGATGACGGGATCGAGTTCGCTGTTGCGCGCCAACTCCGTCAAGTCGCGGCCGAATGAATCCAAAGCAGGGGTCTTGCTCTTGGCTGTTCGTCGAGGACCACCTTCACGCTCGGAGCCAGGCGCTTGTTCGCCTTGCGCTTCCGCAGGATTCTGTGGTTGTTCTTCTTCAGGATCGCCGCCTGCGCCAAGCAAGTTGAGAACTTCTTCACGAACTTCTTCCAACTTCAATCCAAGGTTGACGAGCACTTGTGCAGCAACGCCATCTTGTTCTCGCAGGAGTCCAAGCAAGAGATGCTCGGTTCCAACATAATTGTGATTGAGATTGCGCGCTTCCTCGATTGCATACTCGAGAACTTTTTTCGCGCGCGGAGTTTGCGGTAACTTTCCCATCGTGACCATTTCAGGTCCGCTCTTGACGAGCTTCTCCACTTCAAGGCGAACCTTGCGCAGATCGATACCGAGATTCTTCAAGACATTGGCGCCAACGCCAGAAGCCTCTTTCACCAAGCCAAGCAGAATGTGCTCGGTTCCGATGTACTCGTGGTTGAAGCGTTGAGCCTCTTGATTTGCAAGGGCCATGACTTTGCGTGCGCGGTCGGTTAAACGTTCAAACATTGAAAACCTCCTTAAGTGGAACTGAATCGTACGAAGCCGGCGGGGAAGCCGCTCTTAACCCTAGAGCATTCAGCGTGCCACTGCAGGAATAATCGGATACGAATGGTCGCTGCTCAAATGAAATGTCCAATTTTTCCTCCAGCTTTGTCCAGCAGAAGCAGAAATTGGCAACCAAAGGGACTTGCAAAGTCTTGTAAACATCGAATGGGCTATGTCTTGGCGCATAGTCCGATAAAATCCACCTTCATTGCCAAAATATTCGAACACCCGTCTCTGCGCCAGTTTGAGATCCAAACTTCAATGGGAGAATTTTCAGTGCAAGTGAGCAGTCGATGCGGGAACAGATTCTGCTGACGCTTCAAGTCACTCAGTCGTTTGTATCACTGACATTTCTGGTGGAGATCGAATTGTCAACGGCAGAGATCTCGCGACATTGTTGAGCAATTAGGGTGCAACTGGAGGTGTCGACATCAAAAGTGATCTGTTCGTGGATGGGCAAGATATGGCAGGCATATTGAGCTCACGGGCCCATACTCGAAAAAGTTTCAAGGAGCGAAAATTTATTCGCTTGCTGATGAGTGTGCGACACAACCGTTGGCCAGTTTGACAACTCGCGTTGCGCGAGCTGCCACGGCGGGATCGTGAGTGACCATAATCAATGTCAATCCGTTTGCGTGTCGCTGCGCCAGTAGATCAAGAATTCCTTCGCCGGTTTTTGTGTCGAGATTTCCAGTTGGCTCATCAGCGAGCAGAACGCGCGGAGAATTCACCAGCGCACGAGCGATTGCAACGCGTTGGCGCTCTCCACCTGAAAGTTGACTTGGTCGATGCTCAAGCCGATGGGAAAGACCAAATGAATCGAGCAATTTGCGCGCAGATTCGCGGGCTTCGGTGCGTTTTGTCAGCCAATTTCCGACCATCCCTGGCAGCATTGCGTTTTCAAAGACCGAAAGTTCTGGCAGCAAGTGATAAAACTGAAAAACGAATCCGATGTCTTTGTTGCGATAGCCATCCAAACGCTTGCCATACGAAACTGAAATCGGTTGCCCATCAAAGCGAATTTCCCCACCATCCTTGTCGGGACGATCAAGACCACCCAAGAGATGCAAGAGCGTGCTCTTGCCAGAGCCTGATGAGCCAAGCACTGCAACCCATTCACCAGGATGAACGATGAGGTCCGCGCCAGTGAGAACTTCGACTGGGACTGCGCCGAATGAATAAGTCTTTCTCACGCCACGCGCTTCGATCAGCGGTGTCTGTGATTCGAATTCAGCGTGGAGATTGGATTTGTGATCAGCCATATCTCAGCGCCTCCACTGGATCTATATCCGCCGCTTTGGATGCTGGTATGGCGGCGCCAATCACGCTGAATACCACGCCACCGATTGCAGTTGTCCATGCTGTTGTCCAATCAACTTGATCTGGAACAGATGTGAAGTAATAGACGCTCGGATCCCAAATTAGAGTTCCATGATGAAGGGCCAAGAAAGTCGCGATCAATCCCATCACAAGAGTCGCAAGCAACCAAAGCAAGATGCGCAAAAGTTTTCCACGCCAGATGGCGTACACAAGTCCGATGGCCAAGAATCCAGTCACAACGAACGAGCCAATCCAAATTGTCGGGGGAGCATCACTGCCAATTGCTTCGTGAATCGCGTTGATATTGCGCACAACAAGCCATGCCAAGAGCACTCCAAGCGCGCTGCCGAGGACTCCGATGACCAAGCCATATCGCAAGAAAATCCACATCACCCCAAGCCGCGACGCGCCGACACTTCGCAGGATTCCAATGTCACGAGTCTTCTCGACAACGATTGACCAGAAGATCGACAAGATCAATCCAGCGCAGACCAGATAGATCAACGAGAAAAGTACTCGCATCATTTCGCGTTCTTTTTCGACTGGTGCGATCAAGTCGCGCAATTGTTGTTCCCAAGTCAGAACATTGACGAAGTCTGGCATCGACGCGTTGCGAGTTGGGTCTGAGTTGATTCGTTTGGAAAATGATGCATAAGTCGTTTCGACTTGAGAGCGCAGTGAGTTCGCCGAGACACCTGGTTTGGCGCGCACAAGAATCTTGGTCACACGTGCAGGAGTTGTGCCAACGACTGGATATCGACCTTGAGCATCGGGTTCTGCATTCAGGTCATAGAGCGGAGCCTCATCGAGTCGTAGCAGTCGTTGGCCTTCCTTCAATGGGATATAGATTCGATTGTGGTCGACTTCATAGATGCCAGTTTGGACTTCATTCACGACGGGAAAAATCTGCTCGCGCGGCTCGGCGATTTTCCCTTGGCTCGAAACTGGAACGACCGTCAAAGTCACATCATTTTCAGGCATAAACCAGCCATATCGAGGTCGATACGAGCCGTCTCGTTGCCGTTCATTCCCGATAGATACATGTATTCCAAGAGCGATTCCTGGATTTCCCGTCTTCGATTGAATGAGTGTCTTGCCATCTGTCAGAATTTTCTCGCTTAGATTTTTTCGAGGATCATCTTCTGCCATCGCCAAAGCGGCTGCTGCATTCTCTGCAGGCTTCCAATACAGATCGTTCGCATAATCCGTGACCGTTGCAAGCGAGATCGGATCGACGGCCCAGACTTGCACATTCGTGACTTCTTTCTGATTGCCGCGTGGATATGGCATACGAAGGAGTCCGATCGTGTCGATCAGCGGCGTCGCACCTTGTACATCTGTCAGTCCCTTGAGATCGACAAGAAATTCATCGGAGTATGGCAAGCCTGCAATGCCAGAAGAAATGATGACATCACCAACGATTTGTCGTCCAGAATTCTTGAGCATGTCCAAAAAACCGGTCATCACAGAAACAACTGTGACAACCATTGCGACACACATCGCGACGGCTGCGATGGCAATAAATGGGATCAGTCTGGAAGTGAGGTAGCGATTGGAGAGGAGGGAGGCGTACAAAGCGCACCATTATTCCACGATTTGACTTTGCCGTGTGATCCGCGGTCCACCGATGGGGATTTCGGTGATCTTACCGAGGTACAAATGTGCAGATTGTGCTGCAAATCCGCTCTTTTTCGCAACCATTGTCAGGGTTCGATTTGCGATGACCACGTCCGCCTCAACACCAAGCGCCTTTCCGGAGTCGCAGTCCATTCCGCTGGGAAGATCGATCGCGTAGACCTGTGTTCCCTTGGATGCGTGCGTGTTGATCCAGTGAATTGCATCCAGAGTTGGACCAGTTGGTGCGCGTGAAAGCCCTGTGCCGAAAATCGCATCGACGATCACGATTCGATTTTGCATATCGACGATGCGAGCAAGATTCGACCAAGGGTGCACCAATCCCATTCGGTGCGCTGATTCGCGCATGATGTTTGCATCCGATTCTGGGCGGCATTGCGCGACTTCGATCGCGACAGCATCGATCCCATGACTGTGCAGAGTGCGAACAATCGCATATCCATCTGCGCCATTATTGCCGCTGCCGCACAAAGCCACGACACGGGGCGAATTGCCAAATGAATTGCCCAATGAATCGCCCTGTAATTCGCGTCGAATGATCGCCGCGCATTCGACTGCGGCATGAGTCATCAGGACAAGTGGATTGATTCCAAAGTCCTTTGTGCAGGATTTGTCGTACTGCGCCGCCTGAGATCTGGAAAGAGCCTGATTCACATCACAAGCGTAGCGGTGCGCCGTCTCTGCGATGGGATCGCATCGAAGCGATACTCTGTGCTGATGGCAGTGTTGATCGTGACAGTTTGGGTCTTGAGTGGCTTATCTCTTGCAGGCGCCGGATATTGGTTACTGGCGCGCTGGCGCGTGCACCGTGATGGCCGCAATCGTCCAAGTTTGCGCGAAGGTTTGACAATCACGATGCCTTTATGGCCCAGTGTTTCGATCATCATTCCCGCGCATAACGAAGAGGCGCATGCGCCTGACCTTCTTCGGACTTTGCTTGCACAGAATTATGGAGGCTCGATCGAAATCATCTTCGTGCTTGACCGTTGCACGGATGGAACTCGAGCAGCTTTAGAAAGAGAACTTGCGTTATCGAGCGCTGGTGCAGGACAACCAACCGTTCGGTTGATTGACAATCACGAGTGCCCAGATGATTGGGCCGGCAAATGCAACGCTGCAAATCGAGGCAGCGCGCTTGCAACTGGCGAACTCTTGCTCTTTACGGATGCAGATACAACATTTGATCCCACGCTTGTGCGTGCTTCGGTTGGGCTGCTGCGACAGCGAGAACTTGCACTTCTTTCTGCGCTGCCCAAAGTCAGCGTTCGCAGCAACTTTGAAGCGGTCGTGCAACCAGTTGCGATCATGCAGTTGATGAAGATCTTTCCCATTTCAAAGGTGAACGATAAAAACAATCCCCGTGCATTTGCCAATGGGCAGTTCATGCTCTTCACGCGTGAGGCCTATGACGCTGCGGGTGGACATACGGCGGTGAAAGATGATTTGTTGGAAGACATAGCATTCGCTCGAAGAATCGTGCAATTTCTTGGCCGCAAGGCAGGCATCTTTGTCGCGGACGAATTGTTGCATGTGCGGATGTATGAGTCGTATGCACAATTTCGAGAAGGATGGCGACGGATTTTTATTGAGGCGTGCAATCGAAATCCATCGAGACTTTTTCGCTATGGACTCGAATGCATCGTGGTTGGAGCTGGAGTGACGATCATCGCGCTTGCGGCGATCGGTGCAGGGATTCTTGGTTTGGCACTGAGTGATATACCGCTGGGTATTGCTGGTGTGCTTACTGGGCTTGCGGCGCTTGTCTGTCAGCAAATCACGCTCCGACGGATCTTTGGATTGGTTGGCGTGCCGCAGATTGCTGCACTTGCATATGCCTATGGATCATTCGCAGTGACTCGCATTCAATGGAGAGCCGCAAGAGATTTGCGCGCGCGAAAGCCGGTGCGCTGGGGCGGTCGAAATTATGTTTTGAAACCACAATCGAATTGAACATTGTTTGATCACTTCAACTATGTTGCCACACCTATGAAAATTCTCCTGACAAACGATGATGGAATCACCGCACCAGGGATTGCCGCTCTGTATAACGCGATTCGCTCGCTTGGTGAAGTTGTGGTGATTGCTCCGGCGGGTGTTCAGTCGGCAATGAGTCACGGCATTACGTTTCATCGTCCGTTGATGACGAGGGATTTTCAAGTGAACGCGGATATGTTTGGGACTTCCATCGATGGAACGCCGGCGGACTGCGTGAAGCTTGGACTGCGGACGATTTGGGCGGAACGATTTGGCGCAGGTTCGAAGCCCGATTTGGTCATCAGTGGAATGAATAGTGGCGCAAATGTCGGTATCAACGTGATCTATTCAGGAACCATCGCCGCCGCAATCGAAGCGGCGTTTCTTGGAGTTCCCGCGATCGCCGTCAGCTTGCACATCGGAGATTCGCCACGGACTCAGTGGCAACGCGCAGCAGAAATTGCGCGCGCGGCGATTGATCGAGTGATTGAACATCCACTTGATGCGCACCGTGTTGTTTCGATCAATGTTCCGCGCACTGAAAAAGCGGATGCTGCGATGCCTGCGCTGCGTGTTGTGCGTATGAATACATCTGCGGGAGTTGATCGGCATGAGCGACGGGAATCTCCCGAGGGAAGGGCGTATTACTGGCCGTATGGAAATGGCATGGAGTTTTTTCACACCGCGCAGGGCAGCGATGTTGAGGCGCTCATGGCGCACAATGTCACGATCACTCCGCTGTGGTACGACTTGACTGACGATGCTTCGCTTGCAGCTTGGCAGAAGAGATTGCACGCATAACGCAAGCGATGGAAACAGCCGCGGAAACAGCCGCGGAAATGCATAAGTGATCAGCCGTGAAAAGTCCTCTCGGGGCTCAAACAGTCCTCGGCGACCGACACGATCCAGTTGACGAATTTTTTTAGCAAGCGCCGTCGGCCGCCTGCGGAACTCGCCCGAGAGAACTTTCCAACGGCTGGGCACGCAAGATGTAGCGCGACGGAAACAGCCACGGAAACGAGCATGTATGAGCGCCAGGAGGTGCGTCCCGCGGCGTTCACATAAAACAAACCCAAAATTTTTTGACTCGTTGGAGCAAATCAGTCCGCTGCCAAAAATCTGCACGAACCATATTCAAGCCACACAATCGCGAGCAAGTTGTTGGCGCAGATCGCTGACTCAGGCGAGTATTGCTTGCGGCTCAGTTGAGAATAAATCGAATTCGAAATGTCAATGTCTTTCCTGGGGCAAGTTTTTCGAGTTGCGAACCTTTCGCACGCCAGCGGTACAGCGCATCTGTCACTGGGCCATCAATATCTGGAAATCCACTTGATTGCAGAATTTTGCACGCCACTGGCACACCATCCTTGCCGAAGAGAACTTCGCAAACGGGATTGCCAGGAGAAGTCGTGAGTCTGGTCAGAATCGGAAGTTCAGGTTTTCTCGTCTTGATTTCCAGCCCTTTTCGTGCGAGGGGTTTTCCACTGCGCCACATTGAAGGTGGAACATCAACAATACTGGTCGCATCAGATTCGCGATCAGATTTATCACCAGTCGCGGTTCCCTTGCCGGGTGCACCTGGCGGGCCAGTCACTGGCGAAACAACTGGTGAAGTCGCACCATTCGCACCAGAGTTTGGATTCGGCTGCGTCTGCGGAGTTGGTGGCGATGGTGGAGTTTGTGGAGAAGGGGGGTTCAAGTTTGGAGTTTTTGGAATTTCAACTTGTGGCTTTTCCGTTGGTTGAACTTCAGGGCGCGGTACTGGTTCTGGAGTATTCATTGGTTGCACCTCGGCAGTTGGTGGTGCTTCCTTGGATGGATCTGGATTTACTTCTGCACGCTCGATCGCAGGTGGAAGATTTGGATCTGGCCCAACTGGCGCAGTCGGAAGTGTCACCGTTTCGACAGGCATCGGCGCCACGCCTTTCGTATCGCTTGGTTGAGGAGTTTCCACTGGACTGACTGCACGAACTGCTTCGACAGGTTTCATCTCAGGAGGAGTTGGCTGAGTCGTTGGTGCCTGCGGAGTCTCTGGGATTTGTGGAGTCGCAAGAGTTTGCGCAGTCGCAGCAGTTGGCGGAGTTGGTGGCGAAGGTTGAGCAGTTGGTGGTGGAGTAGGCGGCGAAGCCTGCGCCTCTTGCCCGGGCGCGACGGCAGGGAGTTGCTTCAAATCACCCTGAGCAAGCGCGCCTCCGCCCGCAACATCTTTATCAGTGAATGCCGCTTGTTCAACTTCAGCGTGTTGCGCGAGTTGCTCTTTATATTCGTCATATCCAATCCAAGTCATGCCTTGGTCGGACCCATTGTCCAATCCAGGAACAACTTCGTTCTCATCTTCGGGTTGCGCTTCCTTTGCTTTCCTCAGCGCTTCTTCAAGTCTTTCTTTTTGCCGCTTTTCGCTCTCGCTTTTTCCGTCTAGCGAAGAGTGAAGTGGGCTATCGCCTCCGACTCCCCACGCACCGCTCAGCACGGGGATTGCGATCAACAAATGCAGAATCAATGCAATGACAGCGCCAAAATAGAGTGGAGCGTTCTGTTGACGCGATTCAGTCACGGCGTGGTCGTCGGTGCGGCGGGTGCTGGTGTTGGCGCAGTCGGCGCAGTCGTTGCCGGCGCAGTCGTTGCCGGCGCAGTCGTTGCCGGCGCAGTCGTTGCCGGCGCAGTCGTTGCCGGCGCAGTCGTTGCCGGCGCAGTCGCAGGTTTCTTCTCGTCAGTATCAATTGGCCGACCGACGAAATTGACTTGAAGCCCGCATCCGCGCAATTTATCCCAAACACTTTGCATGATTGGCGCGCGGTCAATCGTTCCTTGACCATCTGCAACGGCGATGTACACCACCGTCTTGGGATCTTCTGATTTCGATTCTGCAACACGTCCAGCAATGTCCGACAATTCGCATGGAACTCGGTTGTAATAAAGTTTTCCGTCAAGCGCGATCGAAATCGTCGCGGCGGGAGCTGGCTTCGCCGCTTGTGCACTTTGAAACTTTCTCAGTTCCATCGGCACCACGCTGATTCGCACAGCGAGAGCCTGTGAATAGATGAAGAACGAAAGCAAGAACATCATCACGTCAATCAATGGGATCAATTCGATTCGAGGTTCGTGGGTTGTTCGGCGAATTCGCATTTGTGTTCCAGCCAGTCGTCAATGACCACGGATCAACTAGAGCCCCAGCTGCGCTGCGGCGAGAGCCGTCGGCACATCATCAGTGAACTTGAAGAGGCGATCCAATCCAGTCATCAGCAAGATGCTCCAGACAGCATCTTTGACTCCGCAGAGATGTAATGTTCCCTTCGCAGCGACGATGGTCTTTCGAAGCTGAAGAAGTTGCGCAATGTTGGATGAATTGAGATATGTCACGCCTCGCATATCGAGCACGAGATGCAAACCTGCTTGTTTCTTTTCCGCGCGAGCGATCAACATTTTTAGATCATCGCTCAGTACGGGTTCGTCGGTCATTTCGCCGATGACAATATTTTCAGACCAATCGCTTAGTGGCATATATTGTGATCCTATCACTCGGTTGGTGGCGCAATGGCCGTTTCGGATTCCGCGACTCCGCCAGATTCGAAACAGGCTGCACCAACGAGAGCGTC
>SXSS01000096.1 GCA_005792145.1 Planctomycetia bacterium
CATTTCCGAAGAATCCTCCTGCCCCCACAAGTGTGCGCGCGCGGTCTGCTTGAAATCCAATTGTTCGGTTGTATCGATCATCGCCTGTCAACTGAGCGACGAGCGAATCAATTCTCGCGCGCTGATGAGGCTTCAGCATCGGGTACGAGGCTGGTGCCAACAGCGCTGCACTCAGCACAACAGCGCCCAAGTGCAATCGCCGAGCTCCTTGCGTCAACAGCATCGCGAGCAATGTCGGGAAAAATAGTAATGCTGTTCCCAAGTCAGGTTGAACGAGAATCAGAAGAACTGGAACAGCGGTCAATACGATTGGCAGTAAAACACCTGTGCGACTTCGAACATCGGCGGCACGGCGAAGCCACCACGCTGCTGCAAGAATCCAGGCAATCTTTGCAAACTCCGCGGGCTGAATATCGATCGGGCCTAAATCAATCCAACAGCGACTTCCATTTCGCGCCCGAACGATTGCTTCAGGAACGCCAGGCGCGATCAGCAGCACAAGCAAACCAAGCGTGATCAGAAAGACGATTGGGCTCCATCGCTCAATCAAAGCTGGCAATGGAACCACAATCAACGAAGCGGCGACGATGCCCACAACGGAATATGCCAATTGACGAAGCGCGAAATTTGGTTCGGTGGTCCCAATCGCCACGATGCCAATGCCTGTCAGTAGCGCCGATGCGACAACTGGAATCCAACCAACATTCCACCACGAAAGACCGAGGATTTGCGAGATTACTGGGAAAAATGGCGCGGCCTGGGTCGCTCGCGCTGGTCCACGAACGAATCCACTCATCGAATTGCACCTGCGTTGACTTGCTCTCTTGCTTTGCGCGTTCCATCGCCAATCAAATATCCCTCACTAACGAGTGCGCGAATGACAGCGCCCATCACAGGTCCTGCGGTGCGACCACCACCACCGCCATGCTCGACGATGACTGCGATGGCATAACGCGGAATCTTGTCGCCTTCATTTGCGACCAACGCTGCGCACCACGCGTGATCCGCATCGGTCACGGTCCGTTCGATCACCCCATCTCGGTCACGATCTACTTTCAAAGGCGGCGCCTCAGCCGTTCCAGTCTTCGCCCAAACGCGAACTCCAGGCGTATCAATGATCGAATCATTTGATCCATCTTCATAGTCCATGTGATTACCGGTTCCATAACTTTCAGAAACCACTCGGTGCAAACCATCGAGAGAGCGCGAGACTGCTGTGGGAGAGAATGTGTGCATCGCACTTGTTTGATTTCCACCCGCAAGAAACGACGGTGATCGAACAGATCCACCACGCGCCATCATTGCGTATGCATTTGCCATCTCCAGTGGAGTGACTGTCATTGGACCTTGCCCAATTCCCAGCGAAACTGCGGAAAATTGATCATGTCTCGAATCAACGAGAGCCGCCGCTTTCGCCGAAGGAATCGTTCCACCAAGCGTTCCAAGTCCGAATCGTCCATACCACTCGCAGAGTCGCTCTGCGCCCAATCGATTCGCCAATGTATAAAAATAGATATTGCAAGATCGGGCAAGCGCATCTTCCACTCCCAGTGGACCGCCAGTCAATTTCGTGTGCGTTGTGAACTTATACCGCTCGCGGTAAATCCAACAGCGCGCGGCATCTGTGCGATCCTTGAAAAAATGTCCGTTGCACTCAATCTTTTCATCTTCGCGCAAGACACCTTCCGTGACGGCGGCGATATAGACAAGTGGCTTGACAAGCGATCCTGGTGGATACGCCGCTTCGATCGCACGATTGATACTTGCGGTTTCGCTTGCCATCGAAGTTCGCCCGCCACGCGTTTGATCTTGAGGCAAAGGAGTCGATGCCGCAGCCAAGACTTCACCGGTGGCAACATCAATGATCACCGCAGCTGCAGGCAATGCATCGCCGATGCTCAACGCATCACTGTGGGTGTGCCATGATTGCACCGAGGTCAAACCTGTGCGTGGATCGAGCGCTGCTTGCACTCGCATTTGCAGTTGTGCATCGATCGACAGCGTGACATCTTTTCCTGGTGTTGGCTCGATTCGATCTTCCTGTGAAGAATCGAGCCGCCGAACGGATTCCCCCCGAATTCCGCGCAAATCATCCTCAAATTTTTTCTCCATACCACGCGATCCAACGGTATCGCGGCTTGCGCGATATCCACCAAGATCGACTTCCGTCGTGCCATCTTCGAGCGTTCGTTCGAATGGACGGCGCTCGAGGTCTTCCTTCCACGCTTCGTCACGAACCGATCCGACAATTTGATCGAGCGCGCCATCCATCTTCAGCACCAGTGGTATCGATGTTCGAATTGGTCGAGGCAGATTTGCCCGCGGCACCTCGACCTCTGCGCACTTCCAAGGGGCTTGCCTTTGGACTGCATCGACGATTTCGATTGCTTTGGGATACGCATCCGACAACTTACGCATTTCAAACGCAATCTCGTTGGCAACATCGCGAAAGACCACATGCATCTCATGCATTTCACGAATTGGTTCTGGCTTCACATCCAGAGTTTGCCCACGCGAACGGCGGTTCTCGATTATGCGACGAAAAACTGCGGCGGCTTGCTCATCAATGCGCGTCGCTATTGCATTGAGATTCTTGTCAAATTCCTCTTTGGAAAGCCCAGAACGCGTCGCAAGAATCTCCACAAGCGATGCCTGCTGTTGCTGCCACTCTGGCAATGCTTGTGCAATTTTCTCGTCGCGCTGCGCTTGCTTCAGTTTGCGCCATCCGCTTCCTGCGCCAACACGCGCCTGAGCTTCCGCACGCTCGAGGGCCCATGTTCCCTTGGCCAATGAATAACTCACAGCGACGTCATAACTTGGAGCATCTTCGGCCAAGACTCTCCCCTTGCGATCGAGAAGTTTTCCGCGCCATGTCGGCAACAATTTCTCGACATCAAGTCTTTCTTCCGCAGCTTGCGCTAACGCACTGCCTTGAACAACTGTCAAAGTGAATAATCGAATTGCAAGCAAGCACGATGCCCCCGCCATCAGCGTGAACAGGATAAAAAATCTCTTTCGTAAATCTCTCTGAGCACTCTTGTATGCCAATCAGTCCTCCATGACTGTGATGCATGTCTGTCCTGCTTGCTCCGTCCGTGAACAAGTGACAAAAGTGTAGCGAACAGGAAGATGGTTAGTATCCCCCTCCTTATGGAATGTGGCATTGTCGGATTACCTAACGTCGGAAAAAGCACGCTCTTCAACGCTCTGACTTCGGCAGGTGCGGCGGCGGCAAATTATCCATTCTGCACGATCGAACCCAATGTTGGAATCGTCCCGGTTCCAGACACTCGGCTTGCGCAGATCAACAAATTCATCCCAAGCCAAAAGATCATCCCTGCTGCACTGCGGTTGGTGGATATTGCCGGTCTGGTCAAAGGGGCGAGCGAAGGCGAAGGCCTTGGGAACAAGTTCCTCTCTCACATTCGAGAAGTCGATGCGATCTTGCATGTTGTTCGATGTTTCAGCGACCCCGATGTAATGCACGTCGACGGAACCGTCGATCCAATTCGCGATATTGGAACCATAGAGACCGAACTGATGCTCGCCGACCTTCAGATCGTCGAGAGTCTCGTCGACAAAGCGCGCCGAACTGCGATGCACGGCGATAAAGACGCACTTGCACGCCAAGCGATCTTGGAGCGTTGCAATGTGGTGTTGAACGAATCTCGGCCAGTCCGCTCTCTCAATCCAACACAGGAGGAATCCGTCATCCTTCAGCAGCTTGGCATGATCTCTGCCAAGCGCGTTTTATTTGTTGCCAATGTCGACGAATCTGACCCTGAGGGCAAAGGACCGCTCGTCGAAAAAGTTCGTGCTTATGCGGCAGCAAATGGTGGAATCGTTTGCGTGGTCTGCGCACGAATCGAAAGCGAACTTTCTGAACTGCCACCAAGTGACCGCGCAGAAATGCTCGAATCTTTGGGTATGAAGGAACCCGCTCTCGACTCTGTCGCGCGCGCCGCCTATCAACTCCTTGGGCTCGAATCCTATTTCACCGCTGGCGAAAAAGAGATTCGTGCATGGACGATCCACAAAGGTGCGACGGCTCCACAAGCTGCTGGTGTCATTCATACCGACTTCGAAAAAGGATTCATCCGCGCCGAAATATACAAAGTCACGGATTTGCTCGAACTGAAAAGCGAAAAAGCAATTCGCGAAGCTGGACGACTTCGAAGTGAAGGCAAGGCCTATGTCATGCATGACGGCGATGTAGTGCACTTCTTGTTCAATCCTTGATCGACTGGACAACTGAAGCGCAACTCCTATCATTTAGATATGTTCAACAAATTTATCGATGATTTCAAATCGTTCGCCGTCAAAGGAAACGCCATCGACATGGCAATTGGAATTGTCGTTGGCGCGGCGTTCAACAAGATCATCAATTCAATTGTCTCTGATCTGATCATGCCTCCGCTGGGACTTGCAATTGGCGGAGTCGACTTCAAGAACCTGGAACTCGTGCTGAAGAAGCCAATTCTGGATGCCGCGACGCAAATCACCGCCCCTGCTGTCGCAATTCGTTATGGAATGTTCCTCAATTCGCTTGTTGAATTTTTCATCGTCGCATTCAGCGCTTTCATCGCCGTTCGCGTGATGGCCAAGACAATGGCTGCGCGATCAACACCACAATGAAGTGACCTCTACGTTTCGCATTCCAACCACACAGACGGTCACGCGCATCGTCTCGATGGTTCTTGCATTGAAAAACTCATCGAAATCACCATTGCTGCAGATGCTTTTTGCGTCTTTGACAACAAAGACAATCCACTGAAAGGAATGACTGCAACATTTATTCAAGCGCCAACTCCTGCGAAATGATCTCGTGCGGAGTGGCGCAAGTCGTCAAGACACTTCTTTTTCCTCCGCGAATTGCGCCACACTTGGCAAGTCAATCGCCACGGCCAAACTTGCCAAGTAATCGTCAGCGGAAATTTCGATCGCGCCGAGCGAGACCATATGCGGATTTGCATACTGACAATCAAGCAACACAAATCGACGGGCACGCAGTCGATTCACGAGGGATACCAAGCAGACCTTGCTTGCATCGCGTCCCCCTTCGAGAGGTCGACTGAACATACTTTCGCCGAAAAATGCGCCGCCAATTGCAACTCCATACAGTCCACCCACGAGTGCGTCGCCCAGCCACGCTTCCACTGAATGCGCGTGACCGCGACGATGAAGTTCCAGATAAATCTGCGCAAGTTCGCTTGAGATCCACGATCGATTCTCGGGTGTGCGATCTTGTGCACAAGCAGTGATCACCCGCTCGAATGCAGAATTGATGACCACCTTAAATTTGCCGCTGCGATGAACTCGCGCGAGCGTCTTGGAAACCTTCAGCCCCCCGTCATCGAGCGGCAGAATGCACCGCGGATCGCTGGAAAAGAAGCCGATTTCCCCAGAATCTGGGTCAGCCATAGGAAAAGCTCCGTCACGATAACCATCGAGAATGATCTGAATTGGGTCTATTCCTGCCATTTTGGTGAACTCGCTTGGATGAGAACCGTAAAAATCAAATCGGAGAATGCAGCAAAAGCCCCTTGCGAGAAGTCATATTTGTTGTAACTTCTTCCTTCCTCACAGAGGGGCCGTCGGTGACGGATGATCTCAGGCTTCGGCTTGAAATCAGCGGCGCCGCAAGGGGTGTCTTGGCGCGGCCAAGGGACACTCCAGCCTAGAGGAAGCCGCGGCAAGGGTCCCAGCGATGGACGCCCGACCCCGCGTCGAGCGTTTCCGTCGTCGGTTGATCCGACGCGGTGCCAACAGCGAACGCACTGTGGCACCGACTTCCCCTGCGTTTCAAGCCCTTTCGAGGAACTTGAACTTTGGTTCGATCGATCAATCAAATCATATTGCGCCGAGGTTATTATTCGGTGGTGCATTTGGCCCATGGTGTAACGGTAGCACAGGAGATTTTGGTTCTCTTAGTCCTTGTTCAAATCAAGGTGGGCTAATTTTGATTCGATCGACATCCTTTCCAACCGACTGGAGTGTTCATCGTGACTCGTCCTTCCTCAACTTCGCCAAGCTTTTCGTCGACATTCCATTCGACGACCGCTGTCATCTTGGCCGCGGGCAAGGGAACTCGTATGAACAGCGATCTGCCAAAGGTCATGCACTCGGCGTTGGGCAAGCCGCTTGTTGAATGGGTTGTTGATGCAGTGACGGCTGTTGGTATCGAGCGAATCATTCTGGTGGTTGGACATCAAGAAGAAATCATTCGCGCGCATTTTCAAGGGCGATCGAACATCGAATTCGTGCGGCAATCTCCACAACTTGGAACTGGACACGCGGTCGATCAAGCCCGTCCCTTGCTGCTGAATGTTGATCGCGCAAGTGAATTGCTCGTGCTCTGTGGCGATGGTCCGCTGATCACACCTGCCACGATTGGGACGCTTCTCAACTCGCATCGCACTGCCAACGCCGCCGCGACACTTGCCACAAGCGTCATTCCAGATGCGGCAGGTTATGGCCGAATTTCCCGCAATTCCAAGGGTGAATTCAGCGCGATTGTCGAACAGAAAGATTGCACCCCGGCGCAATTGCTGAATCGAGAAATCAATCCTTCGTATTACTGCTTCGAACTCGGCGCGCTTTTAGACACGCTTGCGCAGGTCGACAATCGAAACGCAGCTGGCGAGTATTACATCACCGATGTCTTTCATATTCTCAAGAAAGCCGGACGCACAGTGCATGTTGTTGACGCTGTGCCGCCAGAAGAAGTTCTTTCCGTCAACACGCCAGAACAACTGGCGGAGGTTTCCGAACTTTTACGTTTGAAAATCGGGACGCATCAAACTTCGAGCCACGCAATTTCTTCTCACACCATTTCTACCCACACCAAGGAGAGACACTGATGAGCGCAAGCGATCGAGAACAACTGAAAATTTTTGCGGGATCAACCGGACGCGCCTTGGCACAATCCATGTGCGATCACTTGGAATTGCCCATTGGCCAAGCGCAGACTGTCGTCTTTCCTGACGGCGAACTTCTTGTCAAACTTGACGAAGATGTGCGTGGACGCGACTGCTACATCGTGCAGTCGTGCAGCGATCCTGTGAATCAGACCATCATGGAACTGCTGGTTTTTATCGACTGCTTGCGACGCGCAAGTGCGCGGCGAATCACCGCGGTCATTCCATACTTTGGCTATGCCCGGCAAGATCGCAAAGACGAAGGGCGCGTGCCAATCACCGCAAAATTGGTGGCGAATCTGATCACAACCGCTGGCGCGCAACGCGTGCTCTGCATGGATTTGCACGCTGCTCAGATTCAGGGGTTCTTTGATATTCCCGTCGACCATCTCACTGCGGCGCCAGTCATCAGCGATCACTTCCGTCGCATTCGCGGCGAACTTGGCGAACTGACGATCGTCTCCCCCGATGTTGGAAATGTGAAAGTCGCAAATATGTACGCCAACTTGCTCGGCGCGGATTTGGCGATCATCGATAAGCGTCGACACAGCGGCTCGAAGATCTCTGTCAAGAATCTCATTGGTTCAGTCGAAGGCACCACCGTGCTGATGTTCGACGACATGATTTCCACCGCTGGAACTGTCTGCGAAGCCGCGAAGGTTGTGATGGAGCATGGCGCAAAGGCAGTTCATGTCGCTTGTACTCACGGACTCTTTGTTGGCATGGCCTGCGAGCGACTGATGGAAAGCCCCATCGACCGCATCATTTCCACGGACACGATTCCCGTGGGACAGCGGCATAAATCGCTCGAATCCAAATTAACCGTCTTGTCAGTTGCTTCGCTCTTGGGCGAAGCAGTTCATCGTATTCACCATGATCAGTCGATTTCTGCGTTGTTTACACACGGCGCTGGGGTCAAGCGTTAGTTTTCTAGCGCTCGTTTTCTAGCGTTCATTCTTTAGCGTTCATTCTTTATTTGAAAATAGGAGATTTTTATGAGTCACGAAGTACCCGTCCTAGATGCCCTTCCGCGCGAGCGCCTGGGAACCCGATATGCCAAACGCCTGCGCACCAAGGGACAACTCCCTGCTGTGATCTATGGCCACGGCAGCCAACCAACTCCCGTCAGCGTTGACGAAAAGACAATGCTTTCTGCGCTTCGCCGCGGACTGCACGTCTTTGAAATCAAGGTGAACGGCGGAACACCCGAGACTTGTCTCGTGAAAGAACTGCAGTTCGGTTGGATGGGCGACAATGTCATTCACGTCGATTTGGCTCGCGTCAATCTCGATGAAGAAGTCACCGTCAGTGTGGCGATCAACTTCATCGGAGTTCCAGAATCTGCCAAGCGAATTGGCGCGGTGTTGACGCACGATATTTCTGAACTTGAATTGCGCTGCAAGGTGCGGGACATTCCAGAATCAATTCGCGTCGATCTCACCAACATGGTTGGCGACATCATGACTGTCGCGCAGTTGAAACTTGCTGCTGGTCTTATCGCCGTCAGCAATCCACACTTCGCGCTTGCTCGAGTCGTCCTCGTGCTTGAAGAAGCAACGGGTGAAGCAGTAACAACTGGTGCTGCAGCAGCCGAACCTGAAGTCTTGACCGCCAAGAAGGAAGACCCCGCAGCTGGAGCTGCTGGCGACGACAAGAAGGCAGACAAGAAGAAATAATGCAAATCGGCTCCGCTCATTTTCGATCTCTCTTTACTGGTCAATCAGCGATGAGGAAATCAGCATGAAGTTGATCGTTGGCCTTGGCAATCCCGGCCCCGAATACTCTCGCACTCGACATAATGTTGGGTACGAAGTGATCGACCGTTTGGCTCGTCGTTTCTCGGATCCATCTGGATCTGCGCGCGCGCGCTTCAACGGATTGACGATCGAAGCGGAGATTGCTGGTCAACGCGCACTTCTGCTGAAGCCGACAACATTTATGAATCGATCGGGACGCGCGGTCGCCGAGGCGATCGGATTTTTCAAGATGAACGCGACAAGCGAACTCATCGTGATTACCGACGACTTGGATCTTCCGTGCGGAACGATTCGCATTCGTGGTGAAGGAGGTGCGGGCGGCCATAATGGGCTGACCGACATTCTCGCTGCACTGGGATCACCCCAATGGAGTCGCTGCCGAATCGGCATCGACAAACCTGGCGTGATTCCGCAGGCGGATTATGTGCTTGGTCGTTTCACCGACGATCAGAAGCAACTCGCAGAAGAGGGAATCGAAGATGCGTGCAAAGCCGTCCAACTCTGGTGCCGCGAAGGACTCGCGGCAACGATGAATCAGTTCAACCGAAAGGTGGTCGCCACGACTGGCGATGCATCTGCGAATCAATCTTGACCGTTCTACAAGTTTTTCAAAGAAGTAATTCCAAGGAGTATCAAATGTCTACTGCTACAAAAACAACCATTCGCCAATACGAAGGTATGTTCCTCTTCCCTCAGGCCGTCACCGCTGATCTTGCTGCGGCCTCGGATCATGTTCGTGAATCCATCACCCGCCACGGTGGCCAAATCGTCAGCCTCGTCAAGTGGGATGAGCGTCGGCTCGCCTTTGACATCAAGAGCAATAAGCGCGGCGTTTATTTCCTCGCATATTTCACCGCGCCGACTTCGGCCGTGGTGTCGATCGAGCGTGACTGCACTCTCTCCGAGCGCATGCTTCGCGCAATGATTGTGAAGGCTGACCATCTATCAATGGAGCAAATGCAGGATGCCGAAGGTCAGGCTCGTCTGGTCATGGAAGCCAAACTTCGCAAGCAAACCAGCGAAGCCGCTGAAAACGACAGCGAAAACGCTCCAAACATCATGATGGACTGAGCGAGGGGATGAACCCCCATCTGCCAACCCATCGCCCCGCACCTTCTGGTGAGGGCGGGTCCTGACTGGACCTGACTGGACTTGAGTTGAGAAACCACTTCCCCGCACCAAAAAATGGTCGGGGAATTTTTTCATCTTTTGGATGTTTCCTCTTGCGAGTCGATAGGATCGTGTGCAGGAGGCCACACTATGGCGAGTTACAACAAAGTTTTATTAATGGGAAATCTCACGCGGGACGTCGAACTCAAGAGCATCGCGGGCAATCAGTCCGTCGCTGAAATCGGTCTTGCCATCAATCGGCGATACCGAACCAAGGAAGGCGAAGATCGTGAAGAAACGACCTTCGTCGACTGCGAAGCCTGGGGGCGCACCGCCGAAGTGATGAAGCAGTACCTTTCGAAGGGACGGCCTGTGTTCATCGAAGGAAGGCTGAAATTGGACCAGTGGACGGATAAAGATGGACAGAAACGATCGAAGATGCGAGTCGTCATCGAGAATTTCCAATTTATGGGAAGTCCAACTGGTGGCGGTGGTGGTGGCGAAGGCGCAGTGAGCCATCAAGGACATAATCAGCAAGGAAATAATCAGCAAGGACATAATTTCCGCTCTGCACCAAGCGGTGGTGATGGCCACGTTCCAACTCCCGAAGAAGACATTCCCTTCTGAGTTTGGGAAACTTTCGTAAATCAAATTGATGAAATGTGTCGGCGGGATTTGGGAATGCCAGTGGTTCCCAAATCCCGCTTGACTTTTATGACGCGTGCGACTGAGCAAATGCGAATTCGTACGCGAGGTCGCGCGCGAACGAGAGATGAGCGCATTCGTTACTCTTGCGTGTATGAACCCAAAGCCCCTGCATATTGAGAGCCGTTGTATTCACGGCGGACAGCGTCCCGATCCCACGACAGGCGCGGTGATGCCGCCGATCTATACCTCTTCGACATTCATTCAAGAGTCTCCTGGGGTTCACAAAGGATTCGAATATTCGCGCAGTCATAATGTGACACGGTTTGCGCTCGAAAGATGCCTTGCAAATCTCGAATCAACAGGGCTGACCGAAGAAGAAGATCGCACGCAAGGTGGATTCGCATTCGCCAGCGGTCTTGCGGCAATCGCGACATGCTTGGAATTGCTCGACGCGGGCCAGACCATCATGTGCATGGATGATGTGTACGGCGGCACGAATCGATTGTTACAACGCGTGCGCCAGCGTTCGCAAGGACTGAAGGTTGTCTTTGTCGACATGAGTGATGCGGCCGCGCTGGAGCGTGCGGCGAAAGAATGCAAGCCACAAATGATTTGGGCGGAGACTCCGACAAATCCAACATTGAAAATCGTTGATATCAATGCAGTTGCGCGAGTCGGTCGTGCGCATGGCGCGATCACTGTGGTTGACAACACATTTGCATCGCCAATCTTGCATAGACCGCTCGAATGCGGCATCGATATTGTGATGCACTCGACGACGAAATATCTTGGAGGTCATAGCGATGTTGTTGGCGGTTGTTTGGTGACATCTCGGCGAGATCTCGCGGAAAAACTTCGATTCATGCAGAATGCGATCGGCAGCGTGATGGGGCCATTCGATGCATACCTCACGCTGCGCGGCGCCAAGACTCTTGCAATTCGCATGAAGCAACACTGCGAATCTGCGCAGAAAATCGCCCAGTGGTTGACAACTCAGCCTGCAGTAAAAACCGTGGTCTATCCCGGCCTTCCATCGCATCCGCAACACGCGCTTGCTGGGCGACAAATGAGGATGAATGGCGTGCCTTCATTCGGTGGAATGATCACCATTCATTTACATGGCGGGATTGCAGAAAGTCGAAATTTTCTTGAGCGCGTCCATCTCTTCGCTCTTGCCGAAAGTCTTGGCGGCGTCGAGAGTCTCATCGAACATCCTGCAATTATGACTCACGCCAGCGTTCCAACCGCAGAACGTGAAGCACTTGGAATTATGGATTCGCTGGTCAGACTTTCGGTTGGAATTGAAAATACAGATGACCTGATTGCGGATTTGGCTCAGGCTCTTGCTGGAAAACGCTGAAAAAATCACCGATTGTTGCCAGCACTCGCATTTTCAACCTTGACCCAACCGTTTGGAGTCCAACGATTGCGCGAGGGATCGGCGCCGAAAATCTCCGCAGGTGTACCGATAGGCGCATCAAATGTTGGATCACCCTCGCCCATTGAAAGTGCGTCCGACCAGAGCGAACTCTTCGGTCGCAGCAATCCATGCTCGACTTGCAGAAGCGCGTCGATTGTCTCGGCGGAAAGAGGCGGTGGCGTTCCGTTCGTATGGATCGCGGAAAGTCGATCAAATTCCTCGACTCCACCTGGCAGCTTCTGCATAAATGAATCGAAGAAAGCACGAACCTGCGGTTTTTTGAGTCGATCATTCGCTCGCCTTCCATACCCACGGCGATAGTGAACGATTGCTTCGACCACGCCAAGTCGCACGGCTGATCCGACGGTGTCTACTCCACCAGAAAAATTTACATCGAGGGGAATCTCGGCCTTCGACCACCGCTGTGCAATCGCGAACCAACGCTGATTCGCTTTGCTTCCTTCTGCGGTTTTGACATCCTCCAAAGCAGCGAGCCCCAAAGCGGCAGTCGTTGCAAGATTCTCCGCATCCATACTTGCCGCCAAACAATACAGTTGGCGCGCAAGCAACTGACTTTGAGCATCATTCGACTCATCGGCAACTTCTTCCGCAAGATTCAAATATGCCACTGGCCTTGAAGGTGAAAGCGCTTCAAGTCTGCTCTGCCAACGTGCGGAAATCTCTGGTGAAAATCCCGCATCCCACTGAAGCGACGCAGGCGCGTTGATCGGATGAGATGCTTGCACTTGTAGCGAAGGGACACCCAACTGAATCGCATCAATCGCCAGTATTCCTCGTGCATTTATGATCGCTTGTCCAAGAGCAGTTGTCGCGCGACTGCGCTCGACAGTTGCATCAAGTACAACTTGATCAATCATGGCGTGATCCGCCGGACGACGAACCTTCAACATCGATGCTTGATCTCGCAACAACGCTGTGCCATTTTGAACGAGCGCATGAAGAACGCCAGAGTCGTTCAAATCACCCATGCGGAGTTGACGAGTTGAATACTTGGGATTGATTGCCCGCATAAGTTCTGACGCATCCTTCGATGGAGCAGCGATCCGCATAAATATTGCGATTTTACGAAGTGTGGTTGCAAAATCGCTCGAAGCCATGTCGAGATCATCAACCCGTGATCCACGCAGAACGATGATCTGTTTGATGATCGCCGCACGCGCTGCTGGCGCACCATCCACACCATTGGGATCGATGCCGCTGAACAGATGAATCAATCCAGTCAGCGCTGGATCATTTGCCAATTCGGTAAATCTCTCATCGATGGCATTCAGAACATTCAGAGAATTCATTCCTCGATCCACAAGAATGGTCTGTGCAATTGTGCGGCTCGCACGACTTGGCCCCTTGAGTGCTTCCTGTACAAGCGTTTGCGCATCAAGTTTGCCAGGAGAAGATGGTCGAGTACGAAAGGACCGAAGGAGCGCGATGCGTCCCTGACTTGTGCCAGGAAATCGCGCAAGACCTTTACTCAATTCTCCATCGATTTCCATCGAGAGTTGATCCGCGATCGGAGCGAGCGTTGCAATCGTGATGGACGAGTCAGTCGAAATTGCATCGAGCAACAGGCTCGCTGATGGATCATCCCCCGCTTCCAATTGGCGCGCGACCAAATCAAGCGAAGCCATTCGCTCGAGCAAAATGGATTGTCGCAGCGATTCTGCAAGTGGATCGGCAGTGACTGAAGTGGCTGGCGCAATTGTTTCAGATGGAATATCAATTGCCGCGCGGGCCGCGCGCTGCCACCGATTTCGAAGCAATCGGCTTGCTTCATTGGTCATTTTTGTTGATGACTTCGGACTCGCAACTGCCGCGTCGCGAGAGTTTGAAGGGGAAGTTTCGGTGATGAGCGGAGCAACAGGCTCTTCGACTTTGACTGGCGAGACGGGGACTTTCTTGGGAGCAACTGCGACAGGACTTTCTTGACTTGTATCCGTCTTTGCGGATTGATCGCGCGAAGCAGAATTCTGCATCTGTGCGCGCAGAACAATAATCTCGACAATGATCCCAATAACCGAAAGCGAAACAAAGGTGACCAACAACCACGGGGCGCGACGAACTTGTTCAGGCTCACGTTGAAAGTCACTCTCGCTTGTGCGCTCAATCATCGTCGGCAAGTTCAAATCCTTTGGCAAAGGCGAACTTTTCGGTTCGTCCATCTTCATTTGCGCCAGAAACATATGTGCACGCCTTGGATTTCGGCGCATCAAGACTGCGGCGGCAATCGAACCGAAATGCATTGGCTTGGACTGGTTTTTTGCTTTCTTGCTTGCCTTTGCTGCAACAGCAACCAATCTTTGTGCTGCGGAGCGAATTTCCAATCGAGCAAGCTGTGCGTCTTGACTGTCCGCTTGGGAGTGAACAGCGATTGCGTTCAACCTGCCTTGAGCTGCATGAATGATTTGCGCACGAGAAGATCCCTGCCGAACTCCAATCAGCGCGCAATCATCTGTACCACTTGGCAGATTCAATAGGCGGCGTGCGGCGCTCACTTTTTCTCTTTGCCTTCCACGGGAATTTGTTGCGATACAACCCCCAAACGATCTGCCAAGGCTTTCAATCGAACGCCTCCAAGGCCTGGGCCCCAGTCGGGAATGAGTACGACATGCTGTGTCAAAATCTTTCGGACTTCATCTGGCTTCGATGCGACCATCAGTTCGCACAAATCCGCTTTGCGCTCGAACCATGCGTCTGAACGAGATGGCAGTGCGCCGACGAGTCGCGAAAGAGCTTCGAATGCCGCATTAAAATCACCCGATGCGATCCCAGCATCTGCCATAAGTGCGAATGCTTGCGCATCATCGGGGCGAGTCGCGAGAATCTCATTCGCGATAGACAGCGCTTCCTTCGACATTGTTTGAGCATCGATGCCAGTCGAGGGTGCAAATCCAGCTGCCGCATTGGCACGAAGCGTGCGGGCAGTGTTCAACAAGGCCAGGCCAAGTTGAATGTTCGCGGCATCTGCTTGCTTTGAATCAGCGGCTTTTCGCGCCGTATCCAATAAAGCTCTTCGTGCGATCACCAATGAAAATTGGGCATCGACGGTTTGCTGTTGTGAGAGAATTCTTTGCAGAATCATTGACTCTGCGGCTCGAATATAAATCCCTTCGGCAATTGGACGCCACTGCACATCTGAAATTTTTCGGACAGATCCGATCGACTCAGTCAGCAAATCAAAATTTCCCGTCGCTTGGGCAAGGGCAAGTCTTCGGACGGCAAGTTCAGAACGAAACTCCATCGGTTCTTCGCCAACGGGATACTTCTTTGCGATCAATTGCAGAATTTTCTTCGCCTCATCAATCTGCGCAACCGAAGAATCGAGCGCGGCTTCCAGTTGTTGGCGAACAACTATGTCCATCGAATTTGCATTCCACGCAGATGCCGACAAACGCGGGACGCCCAGTAAGCGACTTGCTTCCTTTGCTCGATCCGAACCTTGAGCCGTTCGAAAGCGGCGATAGAGAAGAGAAGCGGCAGATTCACGCAAGGCGCTTGATTCTCCCTCTCGCTGAGTATCACGCAGAAGGCGCTCAACCAAACCATCGTCATACTCCGCTCCGGGCGCTTGACTCAAAATTGCAGCTGCACCTCCCGCGTGATTTCCGGATTCAAAGCGTTCGAGATATTCGGCTGCCACAATGAAACCGCGGGAGTCCTTGCTCTTTTTTGCGTCAGGGCAACCACCCTTCGTCAAACTCTCGACCGCCATCCAAAGCGCTTCGTCCGCGCGATTTCCAGCGAGTTGATTTGACGCGAGCACAAATGACTCCGCTGCTTCACATGGTTGCCCTGCACCAAGCTGCGACCATGCAAGAAGCTCCTGAACTGCCGCCGCCGTCTGCCGTTGAGTTGGGGCGGATTTCAAAGCCAGCGAAAGTTCACGGGCCGCAGATTCCAAAAGAGTTTTTTTCAATTTGGGCTGCGTCGACGCACGGCCTTGGTCATACAAATCGATTCCACGCGCCAAACAGGCTGAAAAACCATCGCCTTCTGCAAGAGATGGAACTCGACGAGTGATACGTCGAACAGATCCGAAATCGCCTTGGATTGCAGCCACCGCAACCGCTGCCTTTGCAAACTCGATGGCCTGTGCGCTGTTGGATGATTCTTCAACCGCACGGACGGCCGCACCGACAACAGAAGTACAATTCAAAGTCTCTGACGACTTCGCCAGAAAAGCGCGAGCGGCTTCATACGAACCTGTATCAACGAGCGCCTGCAGATACCAGTCAGTCGAATCGGAAAGTCCTTCCCAGACTCCACTCTGTTTCAAAAGCGCAAACCACCCATCCGCTACTGCAAGATCGCTCTGCAGCGCTTTGGTCAAAGCCATACCAAGAATGGACTGAGCGTAATACTGCTCTGAAAGAAGATCGATGGAACAATCGATTGGCTCCGGCAAAGACTTTCCAGTTTCAAGAAGTTCGGACCATGCTTCGACCAGTTCGATTGCTTTACGCTGCCACGGCGATGCGGGATTTGGCTGCGCAGTTGACAGAGGCCGGTCAATCCACAAAAGCCAATATCGACACCATGCCCGAAGAAACTTTGCCTCCATCAGAAGATCTGAATCATCATCAATTTCAGCAGACAATGTGATCCTTTGCTGCTCATCGACTCCCGCCGAAAGGACGCGCATTTCTTCGATGCGCTTTTTCAATTGATCAAAAAGTTGATCGAGTGACTTAAGCGAATGCAGCAAGGATGCGGATGTTTGCGCTTTGTCATCCTTGCTTGCCTGACCTTGTCGTAAACGTTCGATGCCCCGAAGAGCCATGCGATAATCAGCTCTTCCCAAGGCTATTTGGAGTTTGAATTGATCAGGCACTCGGTCGCGGCTGAGAAATTTTTCGATTCGCAGGCGCAAATTTGCGACTCGATCCTCGTCGAGAGCGCTACTGACGAGACGAAGATATGTATCCGACAATCTGGCAATCGCTGTTGGGCTGGAAGTTGTCGCTTTGCGGACTTGCTCGTCAAGCATCACGGCAAGAATTTCATCAAGGCCTGCTTGCGTAAGCCATTCTGTCAACGCGGCGGATTCATCGGCTTTCTCTGTATCGTCGGCGACTATGGCACTTGCGACTGATGCCGCATATCCGATGTGCGAGTATGACAAGAATGCAATCGAGAAAATGACCGCGATGATTCCGCGGAATCGTTTCATCACCTGCATTGCGCTGGCGTTACTTCGATGCGGTGACATAGGTGACTTTCTCAAATCCAGCATCTTGCGCCGCTTGCATCGCAGCAGCCACCGCGGCGACATCTGGTCCAGAATGCACGCGAACCACAATACCGATGTCATGGGGTAATTGCTTCAACACCGCAGCCAAATCTTCTCGCGCTCGAACATTTCGCGAACCAATCCGAAAGACTGTGCCACCTGCGTCGGATTCGACATCGACAATCTGAGGACTCAATGCAGACGCGCCTGTCCCAGCACGAGAAGCGGACACATCCGCCATCAACTGCGACTCTTGATCGCCGGCCACAGTCGTAAAGATGAAGTACGCAAGCAACAAGAATGTTGCATCGATCATGCTCGTCATATTGAGCGAGATTGGACCATGCGCGCCACGACGAGATTTTTCGCCGATCTTCATTGGATTTCGTCCTTCGCTTGTGTCGTTGCCACTCGCACTGCACGACAACCGCCGCTGCGCAGAGCATCGACAACTTCATTCAATCTCGCGGCTGTTGAACGGCGGTCCGCGCGAATGACAGGAACCGCAACAGGATCCTGAGCCATCACTTCTTTTGCTCGCTTCATCAACTCTGGTGTTTCAATCGCTTGATCCAAGACAGTAATCACACCCATCGCATCCACATTGACCACCATTCCCGCTGAACCTGAAGATTCCTCCGCGTTTCCAGCCTCTTCCGGCAAAGTCACCGGAGATGAAGCCATTTGAGCCATCTGTGCCGTCGTCAAAAAGAAAATGAGCAACAGAAATACGACGTCGATCATCGGCGTCATATCCAAGATTGCCATCCCATATTGACGGCGACCAATCCTCATTCGTCGTTGCTCATTTGACGGGGTTCATCCTGTGTAAATGAAGTTCCAATTCGTTCGAGTGACATCGCGAGTGGTTCAAGCGCTCGTCCTGCTTCCGACGCTGCGCGATCAATTCGATTTCGAAGCCATGAGTGAACCATCACGCATGGAATTGCGACGACCAATCCTTGAAAAGTTGTGATGAGTGCAATGCTGATGTTTGAAGCAAGAGTTTCGTAATACGCACTGCTTCGTGTTGCCGTACCCGCCACGGTTTCGAATGCGCCAATCATCCCTTGAACGGTTCCCAGCAGACCAAGCAATGGAGCAACACTTGCGATGACGGCGATCGGATCAATGACGCGAAAAAGCCGCGCTGTTTCATCTTCGCCAGCATCCTCCATTGCCGCGCGCGCTTCGAGCCCGCCAAGAGGCCCTCGCAATGAACGATCAATTCCCGCCGCAGCGATGCGTCCAAGGAAAGTATCTCCTTCTTCACTGCGACAATCTTCCAAAGCCTGGTGGAAATCGCTCGCATCTGCCTGCATTTTCAATTCCTTCACTTGCTCCTCTGGCACAAGTTGAATGCGGCGCGTGCGCAAAATTGCTGAAATGGTGAATGCAACCCCAACAATGCTGAGTGCCAGAATGATGTATCCAATGATTCCGCCACCTTCGATGTACTTGAAAAAAGTCACAGATCAATCTCCTTTTTGTATGTCGACTTGCGTTTCAATTTGTTATTCACTGTCTTTCTCCGCACCTTCATCGAACTGAGCTCGGTATTCACTTTGAATACGGCGCAGAATTGCCGCCGATTCATCATCTTGAATACGCGCGAGCGCGATTGCTGATTGCGCCACGGCTGCTTCAGCAAGGCGCGGCATTTCAATTCCATATGCGGCTGGAATCATCAACATCTTTCCAACACCCTTTCGCACTTCATCGGGATCGTTCTCCATCACAAGACTCCGACCTTCGGCATACATCGCCCAGACTCGAAGCATCCCATCTTCACTTCGAATCATTTGAGCAAGAGTGACGCGACTCTTTTTTCGTGCGCCTGCATCTGAAGAAACCGCATCAGCCCAAAGAGTAAGAAACTTAGCGCCATTCTTCGCGGCGGACTTTGCGGAATTGGTCACAGGCGGCCAATTTCCCATTGGTAGTAAATCAGATGAAACACTCTGCGTTTCGCGTGCTTTTGCCGCGGGAGGCTGAGGCAATCCCGCATCGGCGGCTGCGATTCGTGCGGCATCAGATTCTATTTGCGCCAACGCGAGATCGTTCTCGCTTCGAGCACGATCTGCCGCAGCAACCAAACTGCTCTGCGCCATCTTGGCTGAATCTCCATCAATCCATGCTGGGGCAACGGACAGAATGAGTCCCCCATCAAGATCAATCGGATCGCTGACATCGATCCAAGATTTTGGAACTCCAATTCGTCCACGAAGCACTGAAAGATTGAGCGACGCTTCCAGTGATTGCGCCCATTCATCTTTGGCGACAGAAGCAGTCTGGGCAATTCCTTCGGAAACCATCATTCTTAAAAGTGACGCAGATGGTTCTATTCCTTTCGCAGCAACAAGAAAACATTCTCGAGCGCCACTCAGGTCCCCGCGTGCTAGACGGACGCGTCCTCGCCAAAGTGATTCACCGATTTCAAGTCGACGTGCTCGCACAACATCGGAGGATTCCCCGCTGATCGAACGAATCTGATCCCAGCGAAGGAACTGTGTGCTCGACGCGCCTGCGGTATCAGGCTTTGCTTCGGAGATCTGAATTTCAATTCCATCTGCGGACTCTTTCAAGACAGAGCCTTCTTTGTGGGCACCTCCATCGCGAAAGCTCACCGTGCAGAGAGTCTGCTCTGCAGCGACGGAGAAACTCAAAGCGCACATTGCCGCGATCAGCGCGAGAATGTATTTGCTCGAATGTGCAAGTGGCAGCGTGCCTGTCTTGGAATAATTCACAATCAGATTCATTTCGACCCCCTGGGAACTGAAATCGAAAAGGTTCCGCCAGTTTCGCTGGCAATTCTGCGAAGTGGCGCGGTCGCAGCGGCTTGTCCAAATGCAATGCAGTGAATCACAGTGTTTGGTCCTCGTCGATTCAGGCGCAGGATTTCATCAGCGGCGTCAGGAGGAATTTCTCCATCACTCATAAAAAATACAACATCTGGGCGTTCGCGTCTGCTGAATAAAAACTGAAACGCGGAGATGGGATTTGTTCCCCCGCTTTGCGCCACATCTTGAATCCACTTTTTAATCTTTGATATCGCACCCTCTCGGCATTTGACGAAACCTGCCTCGCGATCGAATGTCTGAAAGTCCTCATCAAAGAGTGCGATACAAACCGATGTGAAATCAGGAAGTTCGCTGATGCTTCTGATGATTTCTTTTTTCGCCTGTTCCATGCGACCCGCAATTCCCATCGAACCAGATTTATCCACGACATATCCAATCTTCTTGCCACGACCGCTCACGCCGAAAAATGTTGTGGTCGCACCTGTTCCATCGCCGATACCTCCATCCCCACCTCCGCCACCAGAGGCGAAGAGTCCCTCGGCTCCAGCGGACACAATCGCCTCATCACCCTGATCATTTCCCGTTGGATCTGGCAATCCAAAAATGCTTGAATCAGCAGAATTCGCCGCCGCCTCTGCGGGGCGAACTTCGGGTGTCGCGACTGTTCCGGATGAAGAGGAATCAGGCGAAGGCTGAAGTGGTTCGGTCTCGATCAGTGAAACCTCCATCGTTGAGATTGATTTTCCCGTGGATGCCCCGACACCTACGCCGATACTGGACAAGATCGCCAACAAGATTGCGTGCATTGGCAACGAAATTGCAAGCCCGATCCAAATCCAAGAAACCGTTGACTTTCTCATTGGTTTGTCGCTTGATTCTTGCATGGTCGATTGTGGATTTGTGAACGCCGTCATTCGTAGGAGATAGTAGTCTGCACAACCATGACCACGAGTCCTTCATCCGATCGACCCCGATACCGTCGCGTCCTTTTGAAATTGAGTGGCGAAAGTTTTGCAACCGAAGGCGCGTTCGGGATTCACCCCGAAGAACTTTCCAGTATTGCAGGCGAAATCGCCAACGCAATGAGCCAAGGCCTCGAACTCGCTGTGGTTGTTGGCGGTGGGAACATTATTCGTGGCGCACGACTCGCTGCCGTTGGAAACTTTGATCAATCCACTGCGGATTACATGGGAATGCTGGGAACCGTCATCAATGGACTGGCTTTGAAAGAAGCGCTCAAGTCAGTTGGCGTCGAAAGTCGCGTTATGAGTGCCATCAACGTTCCAAGCGTTGCGGAATCATTCATTCGTGCCAGAGCATTGCGTCATTTCGAAAAGGGTCGCGTCATTATCTTGGTGGCAGGAACTGGCAATCCATTTTTTACCACCGATACATGTGCGTCGCTCCGCGCGATCGAACTCGGCGCGGAGGTTTTGCTGAAAGCAACCAAAGTTGACGGGATTTATTCCGCAGATCCGCGCAAGGATCCAAAGGCAACACGATATGAAACGCTCAAATTCTCCAGCGCTCTCGATCAAAAACTTGGTGTGATGGATTTGACGGCAATGACAATGTGTATGGAACATTCCCTTCCCGTGGTTGTGTTTGATTACAAGACCAAGGGCAATATTCGTCGAGTCATCAACGGCGAGCGCATTGGAACATTGGTGAATTCATAATTCTCAAGTGATATAGGAGGAAATCAATGGATATTGACACCGTACTTTTAGAAACCGAAGAGAAGATGACGAAGAGCATCGAATATTTGCAGCGCGAATATCGCGGTGTCCGAACTGGTCGTGCGAACACGGCTCTCTTGGAATATGTCAAAGTCGAATATTACGGAAGCAGCGTTGATCTGCGCGAGATTGCGGGAATCAGCGTTCCCGAGCCCACGCAACTTCTCATCAAGCCATTTGATCCTGGATCCAAAGCTGAAATCATCAAGGCGATCGAACGAAGCGGATTGGGACTCAACCCGCAATCAGAAGGATCGCAAATTCGCATCATGCTTCCACCGCCATCGGCGGAGCGTCGAAAACAACTTGCCATGCAAGTCCGGAAGATGGCGGAAGATTGTCGAGTGACAATTCGCAATGAACGGCGCGACGCAAACAAGTCTCTCGAAGCACTCGAGAACGATCCAAAGTCCAAGATTTCAGAAGATCAAGTGACCAGCGCCAAGGAATACATCGACGAA
Source organism: Planctomycetia bacterium (assembly GCA_005792145.1). Classification (GTDB taxonomy): domain Bacteria; phylum Planctomycetota; class Phycisphaerae; order Phycisphaerales; family SM1A02; genus F1-60-MAGs104. The sequence goes on from SXSS01000096.1 coordinate 22,099, forward strand.
GTGACCAAGAAGACCACGACCAAGATTGACGACCTGACGAACAAGAAAGTTGCAGAAGTCGAAGAGATATAATAGAAGAATGCCACTTCGTCACTTGATTGTTTTTGGTTTTTGCGCCAATGTCTGCGCTGTTTCAGCCGCTTTTTGCGCTGCGGACGCACAACAAAATCCTCCGCAGATCGCACCCGCAGTTGTGGAAGTACCGCAAATTGTTGTGGCAGATGACAACGTTCGAATCACAAGTTCTTGCAGACTCATCCTTGCGCCTCGGCCTTTGATCGACGCAGATAACAATGGTGTCATCCAGATTGAAGGTGATGACATCACCGTGGATTTCGGTGGGCAGACTCTGATGGGCGCAGATGCCAAGACTCCCCAAGACGAACTCCGAGGAATTGGCATACGAGCCCACGGAAAGCGCATCACCATTCGAAACGGAACGGTGACAGGATTCCGTGTTGGAATTTCTGCCACGAATTGCGACCACGCCCTTTTCGAAGGCATGGAATTCATTCGCAACTTCGCGCAGCGGCTTGCATCGAATACAGAACGAGAGAATGTCAAGGATTGGCTCTCGCCGCAGAAGAACGACAATGGCGAGTGGGTTTCACAATATGGCGCGGCGATCGCCGTGAGCGATTCGCAAGGAATTGTGATTCGAGAAATCGGAGTTCGGCAAGGTCAAAATGGAATCATTCTGTCGCGAGTCTCCAACGCACAGGTGTACAACTGCGACGCCTCGTTTCTTTCTGGATGGGGAATCGCATTATGGAGAAGCTGCTCCAACACGATTTGCCGAAACTCACTCGATTTCTGCATCCGTGGATACAGCCACACGATCTATAACCGTGGCCAAGATTCCGCTGGAATTCTCTGCTTTGAGCAATCTTCAGACAACACGATCATGATGAATTCTGCGACGCACTGCGGCGATGGATTCTTTGGCTTCGCTGGGCGCGAAGCGCTTGGTGAAAACTTGGGTGAAGGAACTCCACCTGCAACCGCAACTTCAAATCTTGGTAAAGGGTGCAATAGAAATCTGATCGCGCTGAATGACTTTTCTGATGCCGCTGCGCACGGAGTGGAAACGACTTTCTCCTTCGACAACCGAATCTTTCGCAACCGCTTTGATCGTGATGCGATCTGTGGAATTTGGGGAGGATATTCCCAGCGACTTCAGATTCGCGGAAATATTTTCCGCGCGACTGGGGACGCGGGAGTCGGCGGTGAAAACGGCGCGATCAATATCGAACATGGTCGCGATGCGCTCATCGCTGATAATATTTTTTCCAACAACTCCGCTGGGGTCAGATTGTGGTGGGACGAAGATGCGCAACTTGCGAAGCTTCCTTGGGCAAAGGCGAATGGAGTCGATTCCACAGGAAGTGTCATCACTCGCAATACATTCAAAGGTGAAAAGATCGGAGTCTTTCTTCGCGCTTCGACTGGAACGATCATCGAATCAAACACGATGACAAATGTTGGTGTTGATATCGACGCTGACGAAAGCAGTCTTGCGGGTTTGAAGACGGCGACAAAAACTCCACAAATCGCAGCATTTCTTGCACAACCCTCTGACTGGACGGAATTGAATGCTCTTGAGAAAACTCTTCCTGGCAGTGGAAACGCAGTGGATATTGTCGATGGCATGCCAATCTCGAAGCGAAGCCCACTGACGGGGCGCACTGCGATAGTCATTGGCGAATTTGGCCCATACGATTTTGTAGCACCAATGGCTGTCTATGAGCCTGGTCCGACAAATTTCAATCGGTGGAAACTTCTTGGCTCGCAAACCATCAAGTTTCTTCAAGCAAGTGGAGGCACGGCCGACATTCGAACAAACATAGATCCAACGACAAATACAGCATTAGTCGAGACTGAAACTCTTGGATACTTGACGAACTACGAAATGGGAATATTTTGGGGTCAAGCTCCCAATCAAGTCCAGCGCGTGCGCGGAACATTGCTCAGCACAAATTGGCGAGTCGATGTTTTTTCGCTTCCAGAACCAACCAAGGCAGATGCCATGCCCGATCCCGCGATCTTCGATCACTTACCGAAGGAAACATATCGCGTCTATGTCGAATCGCTGACTTTTCCTTTCGGTATGGGAGGACCAGACTCGGTCAATTTGATGCCCAAATCCCCCTCCTTTCCCAAGGACAACTTTGGAGTGCTTGCCACAACCACCTTTTCTGCTCCACCTGGCGATTGGATCGTGCTGACAGAGTCCGATGACGGCGTGCGCGTCTTGCTTGATGGTAAAATCTTGATCGACAATTGGAATCGCCACGGAAGCGTCATTGATCAAGGCAGATTTTCGATTACCGAGCAGAAGGATGTGACGATGACTGTTCTCTATTTCGAACTCGACGGCGCAGCGAAACTCGACCTACGCGTGCTGCCCGCCCCATCAACGACGGCAATTACCCCGCAGGTTGCTCCTTGACGCTCTTCCCCCTTGCGCCGAAGATGCACCCACGGCGCATCAAGCCGAATCAATCGTGAACTGCCCATACTGCAATACATCCGACGCACGAGTTATCGATAGCCGACCTATCGAAAGCGGTCATGCGATTCGGCGCAGACGCGAATGCATTGGATGCAAGAAAAGATTCACCAGCTATGAACGCGCTGAAAAATTGACACGCATCAAGGTCGTGAAGAAAGATGGCTCGCGTGTTCCGTTCGACATTGCGAATATTCTTCGCGGCATTCAAGCGGCGTGTGGCAAGCGCCCAGTTCCAGAAGATGTCAAGCAACGAATCGCGAATGAAGTCGATGAAGGAATTCACCGCGACTTCGAACACGAAGTTCCAAGCGTCGAGGTCGGTCGCCGTGTGGCCATCGCTCTGCGAAATATTGATCAAGTTGCGTACGTTCGATTTGCGAGCGTCTATCACGACTTTCAAAGCGTGACTGAATTCCAAACTGAAATCATTGGCTTGACTGAAAAACCGCCAACGCCGCCCGATCATCCGTCGCTTTTCGACGACAAGTAGTATTCATACCTCGAGCCCATTCCAATGCCAAAGATCACACTGCCGGACGGCAGCAGCAGACAATACGACGCTCCAACAACCGCAGCACAAGTAGCCGCAGACATCGGTCCAGGACTTGCCAAGGCCGCACTCGGTGCAAAGGTCGACGGACAACTCTGCGATCTTTCCACGACACTCGACCGAGACTGCGCACTTGCTTTAGTCACCCCAAAGTCTCGCGATGGTCAAGTCGACGCCGACGCGCTTTCGATGCTTCGGCACTCGTGCGCGCACATCATGGCCGAAGCGATTGCGAAACTCTTTCCTGGAACGATGCTGGTCTATGGCCCATCACTCGAAAGCGGCTTTTATTACGACATGGCATTTCCAAGCGGACGCGCTCCCAGCACCGATGACTTCGCGGCGATCGAAAGCGAGATGGCGAAAATTATCGCTGAAAATCGAACATTCACGCGATTAGATCTTTCGCTCGATGCTGGCCTTGCGAAGTTGAATCAAGAAGGCAGCAAGTTCAAGATTGATAATGCGCAGCGTGCGAAGGAAGCAGGTTCGACAACGCTTTCTTGGTACGCGACTGGAATTCCAGGAACAAACTGGGAAGATCTTTGCAGAGGACCACATATTCCATCAACTGGTCGCATTGGCGCATTCAAGATTACAAGCCTCGCTTCAAGCTATTGGAAAGGCGACGAGACACTTGATCGATTGACTCGCGTCTATGGAACAGCCTTCGCGACGAAACCAGAACTTGAAGCGCATATGAAGCAACTCGAAGAAGCGAAGAAGCGCGATCATCGAATGCTTGGAAAGCAACTTCGACTCTTTCATATCGATGAAATGGTTGGGCAAGGATTGGTGCTTTGGACTCCGCGCGGCGCCGCGGTCCGACAAGAACTACAAACGTTCATCAGTGAGGCACTGCGTGTGCAGGGATATCAACAAGTCTTCACGCCGCATATCGGAAAACTCGATCTCTACAAAACAAGCGGCCACTTTCCGTTTTATCGCGAGAGTCAATACCCACCGATCATTGATCAAGATCAAATGAGCCAACTTGCGCAAGAGGGTTGCACTTGTGGTGAACTTGCAAACCGTATGGAAAAGGGCGAAATCGAGGGCTATCTGCTGAAGCCGATGAACTGCCCACATCACATTCGCATCTATGCCAGCGAACCGCATTCGTATCGCGATCTCCCCGTGAGACTGAGCGAATTTGGAACGGTCTATCGCTGGGAGCAATCTGGAGAAATCGGTGGACTGACTCGCGTGCGTGGATTCACACAAGACGACGCGCATCTCTTCGTGCGCGAAGATCAAATCGCTGAAGAATTGCAGGGTTGTCTTTCGCTGGTGAAGTTGATCTTCGGAACGCTTGGCATGAATGACTATCGAGTTCGCGTTGGACTGCGCGATCCCAAGAGCGATAAATATGTGGGAGATTCAGCGAACTGGGATAAAGCCGAAGACGCGTGCAGAAATGCCGCGCGTTCTTTGGGAGTCCCATTCACCGAAGAGGCAGGCGAGGCCGCATTTTATGGCCCCAAGATTGACTTCATTGTTCGCGATGTCATCGGACGATCGTGGCAACTTGGCACTGTGCAAGTGGATTACAACTTGCCAATTCGATTCGACCTTTCGTACATCGGTGCAGACAACAAAGAGCACAGACCCGTGATGATCCACCGTGCGCCGTTTGGCTCGATGGAAAGATTCGTTGGCGTACTCATCGAACATTTTGCTGGTGCATTTCCGCTTTGGCTCGCTCCCGAACAAGTGCGCGTCTTGCCCATCAGCGAAAAGAGCGAGGAATATGCGCTCGAGGTTCTTGCTGCGATCCGCAAGATTGGCCTGCGTGCCACCATCGATTCGGGAAATGAACGCGTCCAGGCCCGCATTCGCGATGCAAGTGAAGCCAAGATCCCATACCTGGCGGTTGTTGGTCCCCGCGATGCGCAGCAACGGGTCGTCAGCGTCCGAGCCTTTGGAACTGAGGCAAATTTGGGGGAATTGCCCTTCGATCGGTTCATTTCGGGTTTGAGCGATGAGTACCGAACTCGAGGCGCCGACTCTCTTAAGTCCGCCTTTCCTGCGTGAATTCCATTATTTTTTTCAACTTTCATTGGCAAAGGTCAAATTGCGTAGTAAATTGCCATTGTCTCGAGTTTCCATCGAGATTGAACCGCGCACCAAAGAGACCATCCGACTCATGATTTTCTCAAACAGTTTTTCCGTATGACGACGGGTCTCTCCCATCGTCGAGCCGGCTCTTGCGCAGAACACCGAACTCACGCTCAGACCAACACGCATTTTATGCTTGTGCTGATTCACCTTGTAACGCTTGTCATTTCTGACAAGAGTCGTCATCTCGTTCTTTTATTTTCACCCGCTCTCTGAGGATTTTACTATTACCCAATTCAACCGCCGTCCACCCTTCCGCGATTCTCGAGACTCTGGTCCTCGAATCAATGATCGCATTCGCGTCACACCTATTCGACTGCTCGACCAAGATGGTCAGATGATTGGGATTGTAGAACTTGAAGAAGCGAAACGCCTCGCATCGCTTGCAAGCTTAGACCTTGTCGAAATCGCCGCAGACTCTCGACCGCCAGTTGTTCGCATTATGGACTTCGGAAAGTTCAAGTACGAACAGGCTAAAAAAGAAAAGCAGAACAAGACAAAATCGAAGGCTGGCGAAATGAAAGAAGTCCGCCTCGGTCGCTCGATGAAAATTGATCCGCACGATGTTGCGATCCGCGTCAATCAAGCACGCGAGTTCCTGATGGAAGGCTATCGAGTTGTGTTTGTGCAGAACTTTCGCGGCCGCGAATTGGCGTATCGAAACAAGGGTGATCAGCGCATGGAAGAGATTGCGCAGGCGCTCAGCGATATTGGCCGCGTCGAGTTGACCCCTCGACTCAACGGGAAAAGAATGTCGATGATTATGGTTCCAGATCGGACCAAGATCGACTCTGTGAAGAAGAAATCCGGCGGAGCAGCAAAGTCAGCAAAGGCCCCGGCAAAGGCTGCCAGCGAAAAGGGTGCGGGTGAAAAAGCCGCGGTTGAGAGACCAGCGGGCGAGAAACCAGCGGGCGAGAA
>SXSS01000097.1 GCA_005792145.1 Planctomycetia bacterium
TCATAGTGAACTTTGAAAGATATGGAAATCAAGTAATGCTCTCGTTGGATATTCGGACAAGGTTGGAAAGCGTTGTTCGGGCAGCGCCGGAAGTCAGCACGGATTGCGCGACCGCAACTCCCCCGCGCAAGTCATCCACAACTCCCGCGGCAAGCAAGGCCCCCGCAGCATTTATAAGCGTCATATCTCGAGCGGCGCGTGGCGCGCGATCTTCAAGAACATCCCGGAAAAGTTTTGTTGCCGCATCGAGATTTTCTGGCGCAATCGAAAGCGGATTGACTCGTGTGATCCCCAAGAGTTCCGGTGTTGTTTCATAAACCTTCACAGATCCACCTTGCGCATCATGCTTCACTTCTGCGATCAATGTTGCTGCGCCCGTGGTCATTTCATCCAAACCATCCATGCCGTGATAAACCACCGCACGCACTGCGCCGAGTTCACGCAGTACCTCCGCGATAATGGGAACAAACGCACGGTCATAAACACCGATCGCTTGTCTGCGAGCATTCACGGGATTTGTCAGTGGACCAAGTAAATTAAAAATCGTCGGAAACCCCAGCGCTTTACGAACAGGCATCGCGTGTCGTGCGGCTGGGTGATGATTTGGCGCGAAACAAAATGCAACATGTGCCTCTTCCAGACAGCGTCGCTGAATCAATCCAGTCGCATCAACTTTCACCCCAAGCGCATCCAAGACCTCGGCCGATCCTCGACCAGTGCGAGATCGATTTCCATGTTTCGCAACGAACGCACCGGCTGATGCCGCGACAATCGCCGCAAGCGTGCTGACATTGAATGTCTTTGGTGCTCCACCAGTGCCCGCGGTATCGAGAATCTTTGCGGTGTCGATCGAAGTTGAAAACGTTGTGGCGTGTTCGCGCATCACAGTTGCGGCGCCAGCGAGTTCATCGACGGTTGGCAAACGCCGCGCGAGCAGCGCCAAGAAGGCGCCCATTTCTGCATGATGGGCAGAGCCGGTCATTATCTCACCAAACGCCGCGCGCGATTCGTCGAATGTCAGCGTCTTGCCCTGGATCAACAAGTTCAAGAATGGCGTCAAATCTCCTGGCCGCTCCGGCCGAGCGAATTCGCTGAGACTTCCGTGGGTGGGTGGCGCATCCATCACAAGTCGGGGATGCTACGCAGATGCTCGCCACCATTGTGCACACGCTCGACCCATTCGCCATCGAGATATCGTCAGGCTTCGGAATCCGCTGGTATGGCATTTCCTATGCCGCGGGATTTTTTCTTGGTTGGTTGCTCTTGCGCGAACTTGCTCGACGCGCTCGAATTGGCTTGACGATTCCGCAAGTTGGCGACTTGATGACTTATCTGATTATGGGAGTTGTCATCGGAGGTCGCGTGGGACATGTGGTTTTCTATGAACCACAACTCTTGATTACATTTCATTCTTCGTTGCCGTGGTGGGGACTGTTGGATATTCACAAAGGCGGGATGTCCAGCCATGGCGGCATTCTTGGATCGATGATTGCCTGCGCGCTCTTCGCGCGCCGAGTTCGACTTCCGATTCTTCATCTCTTTGATTGCGTCGCATTCGCCGCGCCATTTGGTTTGTGTTTTGGTCGTTTAGCCAATTGGGTCAATGGCGAATTGTGGGGCAAGCCGCTTCCAGAATCTATGCAGGCGAATCCACCTTGGTGGGCGGTCAAATATCCATCGGAAATTTTAGAATCCAATTTCCCCGCCGCGAAACTCGCTCCACTTCAACAACTTGTGAATCCCGCAGAACCACTTCCCGAAGCCGTCTATCGCGCCGCATATCTGCACCGTACAGATGTCCTTGCAAAACTTGAACCATTGTTGACTGCGTACTACCCCAGCAACTTCATTCAAGCATTCACAGATGGACCGATTTTGTTTCTCGTGATGGCGATCGTTTGGATGAACCCACGGCGCCCTGGAGTGATTGCGGGAGTTTTTCTTGTCACCTATGGGGCGGCTCGAATCATAAGTGAACAGTTTCGGCAAATCGATGATGGCGTGTTCATGATCGGTTCGTTGACACTTCCTATGTTGCTCTCGCTCGTAATGATTACAGGTGGAATCGCGCTGATTGTGTGGGCTTCACGCCAAGCAATCAAACCGATGGGTGGACTGCTTCCTCAGAAATAAATTTTCGAATTCGAATTATCTGTGATAAACCGCAACAGACTTCGCCCACTCTGGAGCCCACAGACGGAATCCACCAGTGAATGCATTCGCGTTATTACCAAGCTTGCAATTCGTAGGAATATCTTTCAATCGCACGGCATTTCCGCCGCCTAGAACGACATAATCAGGAAGAATTCCCGCCGAAAGAATCTCGATCACTTCATGGACTTCTTTCTCCCAACGTTTTCTTCCGTGCTTCTTCAACGCCCTTACACCAACAGCGTCTTCGAAACTTTTTCCTTTGCGATAAGGCATGTGCGCAAGTTCCATTGGGATGATCACGTGGTCAGCAATCAGACACGATCCCAGCCCCGTGCCTAAACCCAAGAAGAGCATGCGTCCGCCGTCGTACGAACCGACCGCTTGCATCGCAGCATCGTTGACCAATTTCACCTTCTTTGCAAACTCATTGTCATAATCAAAGTCGACCCATCCCTTGCCGAGGTTGGCAGGATCACGTGTTGGTTGGTTCTTGCTGATTGGCGCTGGCAATCCAATCGAGACAGCGTCGAATGTCCAACCTTGCGCCAACTTCAATACGCCCTCAACCATTTGTTGTGGGGTCAGCGATGTCCCCGAAGGAAACGATCTCTTCTCTGGGTCGGCAGCAACTCGGATCTTGACATTCGTTCCGCCAATATCAATCGCTAGTACTTTCAGTTCCATTCTTTGAGAGTACATCAGACTTCAGTTCAATTGGCAGTTGGACTTCGCTCCACTTGTCTCCATTTCGAACTGCTGGGCCGTTATATGAGAATGTTCTTGGGTCGCCAACCACGCGCCATGCGGGATGTGCCGCAATCCACTCGTTGAGAATTTTCAATCCCTCGTTGGTCTTCTTCATTCCATACGCACCCTTCAATCCCACCGAGAGAACAGTGATCGGAGCCGTGTCAATCACGGTGACAGTCCCGTCTTTACCGGTTGGTCCCATATCACTTTCGCGGTATAAAAATGACATTGTCCACGAACCTTTTTTTTCGTTAAGTTGATTTGAATTTGGTTCCATCATTCCGCGATAATCCATTTCAACTGGACTGGTCATCGCAATTTCGCGCGACTTAATGTGATTGAAAAGCGGCCAAAATGATGCAAACATTCCCATTCCAGTGCTACCTGTCGAAGAAATTTCAGCGCGGCGAACCGATGGATATGACTTCAATTCAATTGCGCCCGGCGGAGTTGGTGCCGGATATCCAGAGGGCAGCGGCGCTTCGATCTCGCATCGTCCACACTTCCAGAATTCTCCATCTCGCGTTGGTTCAGCCACGGGTCCGCTTGCGAATGTTCCAAGTCGCACGCACTCCCCCACCGACGGGAGCACGCTCAGGCGTGCTTGCGGAAAACCTTGAAAAAGAATGACCGCGATCGAGGTAAGAATATTGGTTGAGAGTGGTTCCATTTGAATATTTTTAGTCAAGCATGCGTTCGATTGGCATGGGATACTAGGAATATGACGACACCGAGCACAACATGGAATTATGCGCCAGCACCAGAGTCGACAAAGGTGGAAATCAAACCGCAATATGGACTTTTTATTGATGGCGCATTTCGAGAGCCACGCTCGGGTCGATCGATTGAGACGATCAACCCCGCGACAGAATCCTCTTTATCACGAATCTCAGAAGCCGATGCGACGGATGTCAATCTCGCGGTTGTCGCAGCGCGCAAGGCACTGAAAAACTGGCGACGCGCACCAGCGCTTGAACGCGCGAAGTATTTGTATCGCATCGCGCGACGCATTCAAGAAAGGGCGCGCGAACTTGCCGTGCTCGAGACGATGGACAACGGAAAACCGATTCGTGAATCACGCGATGAAGATGTTCCGCAAGCGGCCGCGCACTTTTTCCATCACGCTGGATGGTGCGATAAATTGCGTTGGGCTTGTCCAACCGCCAACGGAAGTGCGCCAGAGCCAATCGGAGTCTGTGGACAGATCATTCCGTGGAACTTTCCTTTGATGATGGCCGCGTGGAAAATTGCGCCAGCGCTTGCGTGTGGAAACACCGTTGTGCTCAAGCCAGCCGAAACGACATCACTGACAGCTTTACGACTCGCGGAGATCTTGCAAGAGGTTGATCTGCCTCCAGGGGTTGTCAACATCATCACTGGCGCAGGAGAGACGGGTCGCGAAATCGTTGCTCACGGCGATGTCGACAAGATCGCGTTCACAGGTTCGACCGATGTTGGACGCGCAATCGCTTCCACTGTCGCAGGAACAAAGAAGCGATTAACGCTGGAATTAGGCGGAAAAAGTCCCAATATTATTTTCGCAGACGCGGCGATCGATCAAGCCGTCGAAGGAATTGTCTCGTCGATCTGGGCCAACCAAGGTCAGGTTTGTTGCGCAGGCAGTCGACTGCTTGTTGAGGAATCTGTCGCAGATGAAGTGATCGAGAAACTTCGGATACGAATGCGAAGCTTGCGAGTAGGTGATCCACTTGATAAGAACACGGACATTGGCGCGATCAACAGTCGCGCGCAACTTGATCGAATTGAAAGTTTCATCAAGATTGGAGTCGCAGAAGGAGCGCAACGCCACGATGTTTCAGATGTCGTATTGCCTCCAAAAGGATTTTGGTGCAAGCCGTGTTTCTTCACCGAAGTTCAGCCCGCGCACACAATCGCTCGCGAGGAAATCTTTGGTCCAGTTCTTGCCGTGATGACTTTTCGAACACCAGACGAAGCCGTCGCACGCGCAAACAACACAATGTATGGATTGAGCGCCGGCATTTGGACAAGTCGCGGGTCGAAGGCGTATGAAGTTGCTCGACAAATCAAAGCTGGCGTGATTTGGTGCAATACATTCAATCAATTCGATCCCGCGGCGCCATTCGGTGGATATCGCGAATCTGGATTTGGTCGCGAAGGCGGACGATCAGGATTGTCCGCTTACTGCGCGTGAATTTGCTTGAAATAAAACTTGGAGAAATACGATGAGCGAAAGATCAGAAATCACGAAGACTTGGAAACTTTTCATAGGCGGCTCATTTCCGCGCAGTGAATCCGGGCGCGTCGCGCCTGTGAAAGATTTGACCGATCGATCTGGCGGAAAAGCCCTGGCATATGCCGCACAAGCCTCTCGAAAAGATTTGCGTGATGCAGTCGAAGTCGCTCGATCAGCGCAGGAAAAATGGGCGGCATCGAGTGGATATTTACGCGGGCAGATTATTTATCGATTGGCGGAGTTGCTTGATGGTCGCCGAGCAGAATTGATCGAAGCTGTGCGGATGAGTGGACGAGTTGGCAAAAGCAAGGCTCGCACCGAAGTTGAAGTCGCGATTGATCGAACGCTTTCCTTCGCGGGGTGGTGCGATAAATTGGACAGCGTTGTTGGTGGTCGCAACGCAGTCGCCGGACCATTCCACTGCTTCTCGCAGATCGAAGCGACAGGAGTTGTCGCGGTTTTTGCTCCGGAAGAATTTCCACTGATTGGATTTTTGACTTTGGCGTTGCCAGCGATCGCGTGCGGATGTTCGGTGATCGCAATGCCGAGTTCGGTCGAACCAGTTCCTGCTTTGATCGTCGCCGAGTGCGCGCCGAGTGCGGATATTCCGCCGGGAGTTCTGAATGTATTGACTGGATTGCGTGAGGAATTGGTGCCAGTTGTTGCAGCGCACCGCGATATCGACGCAGTTGTTGCAAGCGTTCAGCCTGAAATGGCGAAAATTCTGCAGCTGGGGGTTGCCGAAAACCTGAAGAGAGTGAAGCTTGTAGATCCGCAAGCGAAATTCTTGGAAGATTTGGCTTGGTCTAGTCCAAGCGCATTTCAAGTGGTTACCGAAGTGAAGACGGTTTGGCATACGGTTGGATTGTGACGCTCGCTTTGATTGCGTGGTGAAGCGAGAATCGAGCCACAGAAACAGCCACGGAATTACAGCCACGGAATTACAGCCACGGAATCAGCCACGGAATCAGCCACGGAGTTACAGCCGCGGAATGCATAAGTGGGCAGCCGTGAAAAGTTCTCTCGGGGCTCAAACAGTCCTCGGCGACCGACACGATCCAGTTCACGAAGTTTTTTAGCAAGCGTCTTCGGCCGCCTGCGGAACTCGCCCGAGAGAACTTTCCAACGGCTGGAGACGCAAACGGAAGCGCGACGGAATCAGCCACGGATTACAGCCACGGATTACAGCCACGGCAACAGTCGCGCAAA
>SXSS01000098.1 GCA_005792145.1 Planctomycetia bacterium
CACGAAGAATTGAAGTATCTGCTGCAACGCGGACATAAGGTTCTTGTCGTCGGCGACGGCATCAACGACGGACCAATTCTCGCCAGCGCAGATGTTGGCGTTGCCATGGGGCTTTCAGGTTCTGATATCGCAACCAACAGCGCGGGAGTTGCACTGATGAACGAAGACCTTCGGCACATTCCATTCTTGCTCGAACTTGCAACGAAGACGCGCGGCATCATTGCCATCAATATCGCGGCAAGTTTATTGTTGGCAACGATCGGTCTCGCATTGGCAGCAACTGGCCAGATTGATATTTGGGTCACACCTTTTTATCAAGCTGCTGCATATATTTTCGTTATCGCCAACAGTCTCAGACTTGTGCGATTCGGCGAGGAATTTGCCGACGCAGAAGAAGTACGGCGAATGATGGAATCCAATCGAGCGCAAAAGCCCGTCCGCGCAGCGCAGCGGCTTGCAAACGCATGATTTTCTCGGCAGAGCGATTTGATCGCTCTTGTGTTTTCTATTGCATTCTTTTTTGCGTCATTTTTATGGCTGCTCGCACATCTGCTGATCAGTCCATTCCCACTGAAAATGCGCGGATTTCTGCAGGAGCGCAAGTTTTTTCCAAGTCGTGTTTGCCATGCCATGGGTCGAACAGTCCAGCCGCACTTGACTTGACTGATCCAATTGCGCTGCGCCGCAGAGCAACAACCGCAGCACAAATTGTTCGAGATGGATTGATGCCACCATGGCTTCCAAGCGAATCGGGTGCGCCGCTGAAGCACTCGCGCACACTTTCTGCGATAGACCGTGCCGCGCTGTTGGAATGGCTCGATCAGAATGCGCCTGGAAAAATTCTCGCAGTTGAAGTCCCCCCCCTGCCACCGCAAATGTGTGTGATGACAGTTCGAGTTGCGGAAGATTGGCCAGTCGGCGCAGATCCTGGAATGACGCTCAGATCTTTCGCCATTGCACAGGATCCGACGATGAATCCTGAGGGACCGAAGTTTTTCAAAGCGATCGAATTTGTTGCGGATGCACCTGGTGTTGTTCACGGGATTTCATTTCTTTGGGACGAACTGGGTTATGCCGCACGGTTGGATGCTTCCAATCCTGCGCCTGGTTATGACGCCGTCGGCGATATCGGATTGCAAGTTTCGGGTTCCGGTGGCGGCGTTTCGCGCTTGTCAACAATTTGGCGATTACCCAAGGGTTATGCAATGAAAATTCCAACCACTGCTGTGTTGGTTGCCGAAGTTCATGCCGAAGGGCGCGGAAAGGTCGAATCTCCCGCAGGAACTGTCTGTTTTGTCGGACCAGACTTTCCCTTCAAACTGGTTCATCCAATAGCAATAAGCCCATCGCGTCCAGCCACAATCGCTGCTGCATGCGAGGCTGTTTCTATCTCCATTCGAGCGGGATCGAGGGTGCAGTCGATTGATATTTTTGCAAAGGATGTGAAGGGACAATTGCAATGTGTGCTGAATATCCCAAAGTGGAATGAGAGGCTTGGAGAGCCGTGGATGTTTGATCCTCCGCTTGCGCTGAATGCGGGAACGGAGTTGATTGTGCAATCGACGCTGAATGCAGATGCCGTAAAGACACCGCTTGATGCACATGCTGCCGCGATGAGTCAGCCGATGATTGTTGTGCTTGTCGCGGACAAAGATGCGAATCTGATTCGTGAGAAGTGACGACTTAGATTCGAGCGGAGAAAATGCATAAGTGAGCAGCCTTGAAAAGATCCCGCCGGTATCAGACAGTCCTCGGCGACCAACACGATCTGGTTTGCGAAATTTTATTGCAAGTGCCGTCGGCCGCCTGCGGAACTCGCCCGAGAGAACTTTCCCGCGGCTAGGCACGCAAGCGCGAGTGATCTGAAAAACGTTCGAGCGAGAATTTGATTCGCTCACGTGGGCAGCGGACTGATTTGAACCCCGGCGAGTTTGCAAGCCGAGCCGGAGTCTGCGTAGGCGAGGCGCAGCTTGTTTGAGCCCGGGGGCAAATCAGTCCGCTGCCAAAATCTGCACGAACCAATTTTGAGTCCATCCATGCGGCCTGCAGAGCTGCCGTTGTTCGCTACGCGATCGTGAACAGGCTTTATGCGATCGTGATCTTGCTATCCAAATAAACATCCTGAATCGCATTGAGCAATTTCACTCCATCCGCCATCGGCTTCTGGAAAGATTTGCGACCGGAAATCAAGCCAGTTCCGCCAGCGCGTTTGTTGATAACCGCAGTGCGAACAGCATCGGCTAAATCATTTGCTCCAGTGCTTGCGCCACCAGAATTGATCAAGCCCGATCGACCACTGAAACAATTCAACACTTGATAACGGGTTAAATCGATCGGATTATCCGAGCAAAGTTCGGTGTAAATACGCGGATCGAATTTGCCATAACTCGATCCACCCATATTCAGCGCCTGATATCCGCCGTTGCAATCAGCCTGCTTCTGCTTGATGATGTCGGCCTGAATCGTCACTCCAAGATGATTTGCCTGACCCGTCAAGTCCGCGCTCGTGTGATAATCCTTGCCGTCCTTCACGAAAGCGCTGTTGCGCAAATAGCACCAAAGAACAGTGACCATTCCAAGTTCGTGCGCACGCTGAAAAGCCTCGGAGATCTCGATGATCTGTCGATCGGAATCTTCCGAGCCGAAATAAATCGTCGCACCAACCGATGCGGCGCCGAGATTCCATGCCTCTTCGACAGATCCAAACAAAATCTGCTTATGTTGATTTGGATATGTCAGTAATTCGTTGTGATTGATCTTGACGAGAAACGGAATCTTGTGCGCATACTTTCGCGCGACACTTCCAAAGACGCCGAAGGTTGTGGCAACCGCATTGCATCCACCTTCAATCGCCAACTTGATGATGTTTTCGCCGTCGAAATAAATCGGATTCTTCGCGAAACTTGCGCCCGCGGAATGCTCGATCCCTTGATCCACCGGCAAGATGCTGCAATATCCCGTGCCTGCAAGCCGACCATGATTGAACATCGCCGCCATATTGCGCAGAACCTGCGGATTTCGATCGCTTTGGAGATATGTGCGGTCGATGAAGTCCGGACCAGGCAAATGCAGAAGATCCTTGCTGACTTTTGCTTTGTAATTCAACAGCAAATCCGCATCAGATCCGAGCAGTTCTTGAGTGGTTTGCTTGCTGGCTGGACGGGTCGTTACATTTGTCATTTCGAGAGGCTCCTCATTTATTTGCGAGTAAGGATGCAAGGATAGCGTCAGATTGTCACAATACACATTCGATGCTGATCTATGCAGGAATCGACGAAGCAGGATATGGACCTTTACTCGGCCCGCTGTGCGTTGCATGTTCGCACTGGTCGATCGAAGGGGCGAGTGATCCTCTCGCGCCTCCTAATTTATGGAAGACTCTTTCGCGCGCGGTGTGTCGCACCGGCAAAGATCGACGCGGACGAATTGCGATTAACGACAGCAAGAAACTGAAGGGAAATGGCGAGAATGGAATTCATCCAATGCGCACGATCGAACGCGGAGTTCTCGCCGCACTCAGTCTGCAATCGAATGTCGATGAGTTGAAAACCGATTCGGATCTTTTCACTCGCGTGGGCGCGAGCGATCCATCCACGATTGCGCCGTGGTATTGCGAATCGACTGCGCTGCCTTGGGCGTGCGATGCGCCGCAGATTCAGATTGCGTGTGCGATGCTTCGACGTGCGGCAATTGACGCATCCGTCGCTGGTCACGGAATGATCTGTCAAACGATTGACGCGGATGAAATCAATGAAGCCGCGCGACAAGGAATGGTCAAGACCAGCGTTCCGTGGACGCTGTTGATTCAACAAGTCACCCAATTACGCGCGCGTTGGCCCGATGCCGCCATTCGAGTCGCCGCAGATCGCCAAAGCGGTCGTATGCGATATCTCGATGATCTTCTGCGCGCATTTCCAAACGATCGTCTGAAAGTCATCCAAGAAGATCTGCGAGAAAGCGTCTATCAAATTGATAGCGCAAAGGCTTCGATGGTGATTTCTTTTACTGTCGGCGGTGAATTGGATCATTTGCCTATCGCGCTTGCATCGATGACGGCGAAATATGTGCGCGAACTTTGGATGGATCGCATGAATCGTTGGTTTGCCGCCCGCGTGACCAATTTGGCGCCTACCGCGGGCTATGTCAAAGACGGGCGCCGCTTTGTTGGACTGATTCGCCCTGCTCTTGCCGCGAGTGGACTGGACGATTCGAAGCTGATTCGCACAATCTGAACGGATCGCGACCCACAAGTGGCCGGCCAATGAGAATGTTGGGCTCGCCAATTAGAATGTTGGGCTCGCCAATGAGAATGTTGGGCTGGTCACAGAAATTGTTCGCCTGACAATGCTTCAAGGCGGGGTCAAATGAGTCGTTGAAATCCTCATCTTGGCGTATTGACCCAATGCGCTTCCCTGCTAGACTGCGGGACTCTTTACTAACTGGAGCTAATGACAATGCCTACTGATCTCAATCGCGTTCGAAACATCGGAATTTGCGCACACATCGATGCTGGTAAAACCACCGTCACGGAGCGCATTCTTTTTTATACCGGCAAGATTCATCGCATGGGTGAAGTGCACGAAGGCACCGCCACGATGGACTCGTTGGTTGAAGAACAAGAGCGCGGCATCACCATTCAGTCCGCCGCGACCACTTGCCCATGGGAGCATTTGGGAACTGAATACAAAATCAATCTGATCGATACGCCTGGCCATGTCGATTTCACCATCGAAGTCGAACGCTCACTGCGAGTGCTCGATGGCGCAGTCGCTGTTTTTGACGGCAAAGAAGGCGTCGAAGCGCAAAGCGAAACTGTGTGGCGTCAAGCAGATCGCTATGGCGTTCCACGCTTGTGTCTCATCAATAAGATGGACAAACTCGGCGCTGATTTTGATTTCTCTTTCGGTTCGATTCTCACCCGATTGGGAGCGAATGCGATTCCGATTCAATATCCAATCGGTTGGGGAAATGATTTCAAGGGAATCATCGACCTTATGAATATGAAGGCGATGTATTGGTCGCAGGCTGATGACGGCCAAGAAATTAAGGTCACGGAAATTCCAGAAGAGTGGATGGAAAAGGCGACTGAATGGCGCCACAAGATGGTCGAGAAGATCGCAGAACTCGATGACAACTTGACCGAAAAATATCTCACAGACCCAAATTCGCTGACTGTGCCAGAGTTGAAGGCAGCTCTTCGCGCCGGCATCATCAGCTTGCGCGCTTTTGGAGTTCTCTGCGGCTCTGCGCTGAAATATGTTGGTGTTCAGACTGTTCTCGATGCGGTCATCGACTATCTGCCCTGTCCAACGGAACGACCAGACGTTGAAGGAACCGATATTCGCGATCCAAACATCAAGTTGACGAGACCGCATTCTGAAACCGCACCGTTTTCCGCTCTCGTTTTCAAAGTCGTCTCTGACGTCGCTGGAACCCTCACCTATTTGCGCGTGTATTCAGGCAAATTGGTCAAGGGTTCGCGCGTTCTCAATCCAGGCAACGATCGCAAGGAGAATGTTTCTCGTTTATACGAAATGCATTCGCAGCATCGCAACGCACTCGACGAAACTGGCCCAGGCCAAATTGTTGCTGTTGTTGGTTTGAAGGATTCGTTCACAGGCGACACGCTCTGCGATCCCGATCATCCGATCGTGCTCGAACGCATGGTTTTCCCTGAACCGGTCATCTCGATGTCGATCGAGCCAAACACAGCCGACGACAAGAAGAAACTTGGTGAAGCTCTCACGACGATTCGTCGCGAAGATCCTTCCTTCCGTTCGAATTACAACGAAGAAACTGGCGAAACGATCATCTCAGGAATGGGCGAGTTGCATCTTGAAATCATCAAGAACAAACTTGTGCGTGATATGAAGATCGGGGTCAGCGTTGGCAAGCCTCGCGTCGCATATCGTGAAACAATTACCGGAGTCGCAGAACGAGTCCGCGGTCTCTTCAAGAAGCAGTCTGGTGGACGCGGTCAGTTCGGCGACGCAGTCGTCAATGTGCGACCGATGACCAAGGAAGAAGCCGAAGCAGAAGATTTGGTTATGAAAAATGGCGTTGTCTTCGAAGACAAGATCGCCGGTGGAGTTGTCCCACGCGAATTCATCCCAAGTATCGAATATGGTGCTCGCCAAGCCGCGGCAAGCGGAATTCTCGGCGGATATCCAGTCATCAACGTCAAGTTGGAACTGGTTTATGGTTCATACCATGATGTCGATTCGAGCCAAATCGCCTTCGAACAAGCGGGCGCGCTCGCTTTCCGCGAAGCCTGCACAAAAGCAGGACTCGCGCTTCTCGAACCGATCATGAAGTTGGTCGTCACAACCCCGGACGAATTCTTCGGAAGCGTCTCGGGAGATATCGCCAGCCGACGCGGTCAAATCACCGACAGCGAAGTTCGCGGAATCCTGCGACTCGTGACGGCTGAAGTGCCGCTCTCGGAACTCTTCGGTTACACCACCAGCCTTCGTTCGATGAGCCAAGGTCGCGCTTCGAGTTCTATGGAGCCGCTGACATATCGCATCATGCCTGATCGATTGAAGGACGAAGTTCTCGCCAACCAGTGAGTTCATCACCTTCCGAGTCCGCATGAGAGAACCAGCTGATGCGGACTGGTTGGAGAGCGCCGCAAGGATTGCGCTTCGCGGCCATGGTGGAGCGGAACCAAACCCGATGGTTGGTTGTGTCATAGTTCAAAGCAATGGTTCAATTGTTGGTTGGGGATATCACGCGCGCTGTGGCGAAATGCACGCTGAAGCTGTCGCTTTGAAGCGAGCTGGACTTCGCGCAAAAGGCGCGACGGCATTCGTCACCCTCGAACCCTGCGCCCATCAAGGAAAAACACCCCCCTGTTGCGATGCGCTGATCAAGAGTGGTGTCGCGCGGGTGGTCTATGCAGTTGCTGATCCAAATCCACTTGCAGCTGGTGGTGCGGATCGAATGCGCTCGGCTGGAATTTCCGTCGAGCAGATTTCAAACGCCGCTTGCGCGCGAATTGCAGCGCCATTCTTGACTCGTATTCGTTCGAAAAGACCTTGGATCATCGCAAAATGGGCGCAAACCATCGATGGTCGCACCGCGACGCGCGCGGGAGATAGTCGCTGGATCAGTTCGGCACAGAGTCGCGCTATGGTTCACCGCGAACGAGGCCGCGTCGACGCGGTGATAGTCGGCATCGGTACTGTCTTCGCGGACAATCCGCATCTACTTCCACGCACAAGCCGATCTCGGCGCATACCGCGCAGAGTGATTATCGATCCGCGGCTAGTCATTCCATCTGATGCGCAAGTTGTGCGAACAGTTTCGCAAGGTCCAGTTGCGATTGCCGCGCTTGCCCGTTCGATTCACGAAATGAGCGAAGCACGACGAGAGGTCTTCGCCACTGCAGGCGTTACGTTTATTGAATTGAGCGCGTCTGCGATGGAGAGTGCGACAGATACTGCGACAGAGAATGCACACCGTTCATTTCGGGGGTTGCCGAAAGGTTCGATGAAAACGATGATGGAGAATCTCTACGCCGATGGAGTCTCGAATGTATTGGTCGAAGGTGGCGCTGGATTGCTTGGCGCACTCTTTGACGAGGACATTATTGATGACGCCTGGTGCTTCACAGCACCGCTTGCAATTGCGGATGGTTCTGGCGCGCCAATTGCGACAGGCGAAGGACGAACATTGATGATCGACGCACTTCGTTACGAATTGCTCGACCTGCGCAGACGCGCTGACGACAGCATGGCCCTGTGGCGAAGAAAGACTTGAACCGCGAACTTCATTCTCTCGGTTGCGGGCAAAAATCGACCATTTGAGGCCGATTTTTGCCCGCAAGAGCATCCTTTCGAAGAACGATCGCTTTTAGAAAACAACCCCCTGAACAATTGATGCCGAATGATCCGCTCGACATTTTTGCAGGACAGCGAGATCGAGAATGACTTTCTCCCAGAGATCATCTGGCAGTTTTAAAAGATTTGCAGATTCAGTTGCAAATCCAATTGTCTCGATTGCGTGAACAAAATCCTGACACAATTTGGCATCATCCTTTGCCGTCGAGTCGTGAGAAGAAGAAGTCCCCTTTGCAAGGATCGTCAGCAGACGACGCTTGACAGACCGAATCGAACTTCCGTTGCTCTTCAATTCCTTCAGCAAGAACCGCCGAATTGACTGAATCAATTGACCGGAACCTTTGCTCTTGAACAAAAGATCCCCGGCTTTAATCGCCAACTGCAACTGTGCGATCAATGTGCTCCATGAACCTTGGAGATGCGAGCCTTGGCTGTCAGAATCACTGCGCATGAAATCGGACAGGCGCATTCCGCTTCCTCGTTTGCGGGGTGGAAACTTAATTTGACAGGTGCGTTCGTGGTGAAGCGAAGACATGCTGTGAAGTAGGACATGATGCATGGAGCAAACTACTTCATTGGGCTGAATAATCTCCATTGACTCGCCGTGGACTTTTCCTGATTCATCGATTGCGACAAAGCTGGTCAAGCGCGTTTGCAACTGGTACAAAACTCCGAGCGATTCAATTTGGGCGTCGAACTCCTCTGAATTTTCGGGCAATTCCGCACATTGATCTTCGAGTCGCATGATCTCTTCCCTCGCCCAAAGAGCGCCCAAAGGCATCGATGTTGGAAGAACTGCACATTCTCCAAGCTGCCCCCCACTTTCGCTTGACACACGCACACTTGCAAGAGATCCCTTGATGATGAACGACGAAGATCGGCCCATAAAGAGATCCACCTTGCGTTTGAGCTGTGAGCCATCGACCGAAAGTCCGCGCGCAATTGGTCCTGACATCGCAGCGTCGAAGTTCTCGATCTCTTTCTGCGAATCATTCGATGAATCAACAGCGAGATATGTTCCTCCACATATCCGCGCCAGCCGAGAAAGAAAAGCCATCGATGGTGCACAACCAATACCAATGACATACAGCCGTGTCGATGTATTCATTGTGTGTGCCAAGTTGAAAATCATCGCATCATTTCCGATTGCACCATCGGTAATCAGCAATACCGTGCGGATCGAACCCTCTGCGAGGCTCTGGGCAGTTGTTGGTTTGCTCTTCAAAATTTCTTCCAGAGGCGCATGAAGTTCTGTTCCCCCTTTTGCCTGAAGCTGATCGATCCACTCGTACGCCGCTTTTACATTGACTGGATTCGCGGACTTTGGATTCTCGGCAAACTTGAAGTGTTCATTTGCGAATCCGATCAATTCGAATGTGTCGTTTGGCGCGAGCAAATTGAGCGAATTTTTCAAAGCCGACTTTGCAATTTGGAAGTTTTCCCCTTGCATCGATCCAGAACAATCCAGCAAATACACGGCTTCTCGAGGCAATTCTTGCTTGCGCTCCCGCGTCGCCGAAGGGTCAACAACAACCATCATATGATCTCCATTTCCATAAGCACGAACGGTTGTCTCTGTTGATCGCGACCAGAACCGAACAACGATATCTCGGTCGCATGATGTATCGGAATCAAGTGGAGCAAGAGTGATGACCGTGACGCCTGGAAGCTGGCGATCGCAATCGAGCGCAACACTTCCTTGCACTTCGGTGATATGACCATCCACTCGCAACTCGAAATACAACGGTGTCGCTCCCCCAAGACGAACATACGGAGTGATGCGCGATGCGTCTGGTGCCTGATCTGTATCCGGTGACGATCCCGTGCCGCTGTATCCCTCTGGAAAGCCAGGGACATATTTTGTGGCGATGGTTGTTGGAACACGGACTTCGAATCTGCCTGCATCCACACGGAGTCTCTCGATGAGAGTGATCTTCACAATGATGTCACTTCCTGCAGCGATGTTGGCAAGTTGCAGCGTCTGAATGTCATCGCGTTCTTGCTCGATCAGGGCAGCAGTTTGACCCTGAGACTTTGCCGATTCGAATGCCGCCCGAGCATCGGCGGTTTTTCGACAATCTCCACGCACCCATTTTTCGCCAGCGCGAATTTCAAATGCCGTCAGCGCACCATCAGCGGGGATCGGCATTGTGTGCACAACATCTATCGTGAAATCATGGTGATTTCGATAGTGTTGCTCGAGAGTTGTGACCGAACAATCGCCGGTGACTTGCACGCGAACGATAAGTCGCTGAAGCGGAAATTGTTCACGCGCGGAGGATGTGACGCCACGCTTTGACTTCGCAGACTGATGCTTGATCCCAAGCAATTCTCCCAGCGATTGCGGTTGGCTTTGATTCCCAAATGATTCGAGTGATGCTTCAATTCTATTCATAAGTTCAGTCTCCTTTTGTATGTGGTGTTGTGCGTGATGAGTTGATGAATGATTGTGTTTCAGCGGCGAGATGACGAGCAAGTTTTGATGCGTTTTCATGCACTTGTGGATCGATCATGACTGTGATTCCAGGACAGAGTGAAAAGCACTGAAGCTCTTCAATCCCCCGTACTGATTTTTCCTGCACTGGCTCGGAATGCTCTGCTATGAAGTTGAATACAGGTTGAGGCTTCATTTTTTCAAGCGCATCGATCAATTGATCGTTGTTCTGTTGCGGGATCGTCGACTGAACTTGTGCGAGGCTGTACCCCTCGGATTGCAAGCGCTTGGCAACCAACAGCCGCAGCAAATGCTCGAATGCATACACCGCGCGGCGACCCTCGTACTTCGGCTTGGTGATAATCCCAATCGATTGATAAAAGCGAATCGTGCGCGCATCGACACGCTCGTTGGTTCGCCCGTCGTCCATTGCCAGCGGCATCCTTGCCAAGAGGTGATTGGTTTCGGCAGCAAGCTCGTCAAGAGAAAACTCCTTGAGGATGCTTCGAGAAAGTAAATCGATGAGGGTGGGCTTGTTGGTCATGAAGCAGAGTATAACAGTAACAGTAATCAATGTCAACAGTAATTGTAAAAATGGCATAAATATGCTTTTTTCTCCAAAAAAGGCGTTTCCTACTGTCGACATCGTTCAC
>SXSS01000015.1 GCA_005792145.1 Planctomycetia bacterium
CGATGCGGCGTGCTCGAAATCCATTCGCTCGGGTCCATCTCGAATCACCAATTCACGGGCACCGCTGCGCCGCGATTGAGCGAGAAAATCACCAATACGACGACTCGATATCGCTCCACCCAATCGAATAATGAAATCTGGAAGCAGAGCATTGGACATCTCTGGAGAAAGCGCGACAAGATCTGCATGCGCAACAACATCACCACGACATTCGCCATGTCGCAAGCCACTTCCAATATCAGCAAGCACAGCGCAACCCAACCGCTTCGCAAGTTCTTGCGCAAACATTCGCATCGCTGGCGAATACAACGCACCAACGCACAACAGAACGCGATGCGCACCTTGGCTCGATGTCCCAATTCGATCAACCACTCCATTGATCGTTTCATCCCACGACACTCGCGCGTCGATTGCAACTCTCCATGGATCTTGACTTCGCGACCACTCAGAAAGATCGATGACCGATTCTCTCTTCCACGATTCGATGCGCGGAGCCAGCGGTTCTCGAAACATCCAATTCAGATGAACTGGACCCGCGGACTGGGAAGGAGAATGCGCTCGACGCCATACTTCGTCTGCGGTTGAGAGAATCCAATGTGGCGCGATCGCCGCATCTGCACAAGGCATATCGATGGACCATCGTGCGAATGATCCAAAGATTCCACTCTGATGAATGCTTTGATTCGCGCCACAATCATGCAATTCTGGCGGACGATCCGCGGTCACCAAGAGCATCGGCGTGCCAGTCTTCGATGCTTCAATCACCGCGGGCAGAAGATTCGCAACCGCTGTTCCGGATGTTGTCACAACCACCGCGGCGCGACCAGTCGCACGAGCAGCGCCAAGCGCAACAAATCCGGCAGAGCGCTCATCGTGAGCGATGATGGATTTGATTCGAGGATTGCCAGAAATCGCATACGCCAATGGAGCCGAGCGAGATCCTGGACAAACGACCGCGAGCGATAAACCAAGCCGCGACCATTCGGTGAATGCCAGCTGAGTCCAAAGCGCGTTGAGGTTGGGAGCCTCGGTCGGATCATATTGCTTTGAAGTTGACGCGCTCACGAACCAATGCCCTGACGATGATGCGATTGAGTATTCGCATCAACATGATGCGATCCCATTCGCGCAACCTGCAAATGCGACTGAATTTCATTGGATGCACGGACGACGATTGCATCAAAGGATGAAAGTTTGCGCTCAGTTTCAAGCCATTCTGCGTCAGCATCGGAACCACGCACAATTCCCGCGCCAGAATATGCGGTCATTTCTGTGTCATTGATCAATGCGGTGCGAATCGCGACTGAAAATTCACTGTGACTTGGGGAAGTAATGCCGACGACACCAGAATAAAGACCACGACTCATTCGTTCGTGCTCACGGATGAATTCGCGCGATTTCGCCACTGGCCATCCGCATACCGCAGGGGTCGGATGCAATTCTGAAATGATCTGAGCATCATCGATCTTCGATCGAAGTTGTCCGCGCGCGGTTGTCATCAAATGTTGCACGTGGCGCAAACGCATGACACTTGGCGATTCTTCACATGACAGACTCTCGACCATGGGCGAGAGCACGGATTCAATTCTGCGAATGACGATTTCGTGCTCACGGCGATTTTTATCACTTGCAAGCAGGCGACCTGCAAGGCGATCATCCGATGCCGCATCAGGCCCGCGCCCACATGTTCCAGCGACGGCTTCACTGAGAATTAAATTACCAATTCTGCGAAAGAGTCTTTCTGGACTACCGCCAAGAAATGCGCGTCCTGGAACTTGCTCAACCAAGAAGTGGAATGCGCTTGGCTCTTCATCCATCAAAGCCGCTAAAATTCCGCATGGATTGATCGATTCCATCGCTGAATAACCGCGTGTCCGCGCCAGCACAACCTTTTCAATTGAGCCAGATGCGATCGCTCCAAGCGCTGCATCAATTCCATCCGCCCATCGAACTGGATCACCATCGGCGGCGAGACGCAATCCTCGCGGGAGAGGAAGATGTTCCATCGAAGATTCGCATTGCTCGAGCGCGGCAAGCGCCGCGGATCCATCACCAATCACATGAACGGCCAAGATGGTCTCGTTGGTTCGCCGAATTTCGATCAAAGGAAGCACGAGATACATCCGAGCGAATCCCGCCCACTCTGGGGCATGCTTACCAATCGCATCAGGGTCGAAGAAACTTGCATAATAAAAGAGTGGCTCGGATGGACCGCCCTTCTGTTGCGACTGATCCGAGAGTGGCTTGAGCAACTCACGGAGCAGTGGATCTTCCCACGAAGGAAAATCAACTGCGCATCCAACTCCAGCGCTCGCTAAAGTTCCTTCTCGATTTCGAAAGAAGGATCGTTGACCAGATGTTTGCGCTGCGAGCCATCGAAGCAAGTCAGTGGGTTCGATCTCGATTTCCAAGCGCTCAAGAATCAACTTCGGTTGCTTCAGGCGGATCTTCGATGCGATATTGGAACGCAAGACTTCAATAGCCACAGATAATGGCGGACAGCCATCGAGTCGCGTTGAAAGAATGGGGCCAGAAAGTCGGGGTGTCATGCAAAACCGATCATTTGATCCAAGTCCAAGATGATAGGGTTCTCGCACCTTTGGGATGAACTTTGATGCAGTCTCATACAACGAAATATGTTATAGGACGATCGTTCAAATTCCCATTGCAAGTACTCTTCAGGACTCAATGAACTTTCGTCGTAGAAAACGGGCGATGCACCATGCTGAAGCCCATGCGGATGAGTCGCCTGCGGCGTCGCAGGTCATGGTCCACCCATTCGTTCCCCAAGGTGAACCAGAACTCATCGAAACCCGTGCTGGGCTGGATAATTTTATGGATCACATTCGGGCGGAGGGAAGCTTCGCTTATGACACTGAGTTTATTGGCGAAGAAACTTTCATTCCCAAGATTTGCTTACTGCAACTTGCAACGCGCACACGCATCGCTCTCATTGATCCATTCGCATTCGACGCCGAAGATCTCGAGATCGTCTGGAATGCTGTCTGTGATCCAACTCTCATAACTATTGTGCATGCCGGCGGTCAAGACATCGAAGCCGCGCAGCGACGCACAAATCGCCAAGCGCTGAATGTGATTGATACTCAAATTGCCGCGGGATTCTTGGGAATGCCTTGGCCCACAAGCCTGGTCAATGTTGTGCAAGCAGTTGCAGGACTGCGGCTGAACAAGGGGCATACATTTACTGAATGGGATTCGCGTCCCCTGTCCAAATCGCAACTCTCGTATGCGGCGGATGACGTGCGCTATTTGCCACTTATCTGGCATCTGCAAAGCGAAAAGTTGAATGACGCGAACCGTACCGCGTGGGCGATTTCTGAAAGTGTCGAATCACTTCGCTCGATTGAAGAATTTGATCCGGAGAGTCAAGTGCGCCGTGCGGCGCGTGGGCTTGGTCTGCGGCCTCGAGTGATGACCATCCTTCGCGAACTTGTGATCCTTCGCTACTCAATTGCGAAGGCGAAAAATCTTCCACCCCGAACGGTTATGCCCGATAGCCCCATGTTGGAAGCCGCACGCAGAAAGATGAAATCCATCGATGAAATAGAGGAAATTCGTGGGTTTCCACGACAGACTGCAACCGAGTTTGGTGAAGCGATTTTGCGAACGATCGAAGATGCGCGCAACCTGCCGATCGAGCGTGATCGCATTTGGATAAATCCAGAAGAAAGCGCGGAGGATCGGACTCGTATCGATGCGCTTTGGTCAATCATCACAATGCGTTCGATTTCGATGGGAATTGCGACGGCGCTCATTCTCAACCGAGGACAACTTTCGCGGTGGTATCTCGGTCGCACAACAACGGCTGAGCCACTCTTCGCGGCAAGCTCTTGGCGGCAAGATGCGATTGGAAAGTGGATCGATGCATTTCTTGATGGCCGAGAGACGCTCAGTCTTGGATGGAAAGACGGAGGACCAGTCGTCCCATGAGTCACTGGATTCCAAAGCCCCCTTCCCCCTCGACGCTTGGAGATCATGCGGTTCCGCTCGATGGAAATCATTTGCAAGGAAAGCGAATTGCCCTGCTGGTGACTGGCGGAATTGCTGCCATGAAAGCACCAACACTTGCACGAAGTCTGCGCCGACAAGGAGCAGAAGTCACTGCGTTCGTTTCTGATGAAGGGCTTCGATATGTCACCGAAGAAACTCTGGCATGGAGCACAAATCGTCCGGTGATTTCGAAACTTGGCCCTCGCGCTGAACATCTTTCGGGAGAAGAGACATTCCACGCATATCTCGTTGCGCCCGCGACATACAACACGATCAACAAGATGGCGTGCGGTATTGCGGATGGTGCGATCACCGCCACGCTGGCATCCGCTCTTGGCCGAATGGAGCGCGGCGCCTGTGCCGTGCTGGTCTGCCCAACAATGCACGGATCAATGCACACGCGCATTCTGACGGAAAGCCTCGAGAAACTTCAGCAACTTGGGGTCACCGTCATTGCACCTCGTGATGATTACGGCAAGCACAATCTTCCAGACGATGAGCCGATCGTTGCCGCGCTTTCTCGTGCGATCAGCACTTCACCTCTGCGTGGGAAAAAAATCTTGGTGACAGGCGGACCAGTTCCTTCTCCTCTCGACGCTGTTCGCAGACTTGGAAGTCGATTCACTGGCGCGCTTGGAGTTGCGATTGCGAAAGATCTCGCAATGTGCGGCGCGGACGTCGATCTGATTCTTGGAGCTGGAAGCGTCGCCGCACCTTTATGGCTCAACGCAAGAATTGCCGAGAATGTCGAACAATATCGACAACTCGTTCTCGACACACTTCAAGCAACTCCACATCAAGGCGCGGTATTGAGCGCGGCGGTTTCTGATTTCGAGCCGACGGATGTTCGCTCTGGAAAAGTCAAGACCGCTGATGGTGATTGGACCATAAATCTTCGTCCAACAGCAAAGGTGATTGATGCCGCGCACAAAAGATTTCCTGCCCTGCATATTGTTGGCTTTAAGTACGAAGAAACTTCATCTCATGAAGCGCTGATGGAAACGGCTCGGTCGCGCGCGGCCGCACACGGCGCATGCGTTGCGAATCGCGGAGAAGAAAATCCAAAGGGGACTGCGCAAGTTGCTTGGCTGGTTCTCCCTGGGCGAGAGCCTGCTCGTATGGAAGGGAAACCCGCGATTGCTGCTGCAATTCGCGCGCATTTGGAACATATCGCTGGCCTTCATCCGATGGCCCACAACTAGGAATCATTTTTCAAATTCTCGATCAATGGTTTTTCCGATCCGTCGCGCTTCATAGAATAAAATTATGGCAAAGCGAATATGGGTCACCGCGGATACGCACTTTGGACATACTGAAGCAATCGGGTTGTTTGCGCGCCCTGTCGCAATCAATGATGTGGGATCGATGGACGAACTGCTGCTCGACCGCATCAATTCGCGCGTCAATCGCCGCGATCACCTTCTGCACTTGGGCGACTTCACCGGACCACGAATCTGGAAAGGCGAGGAAGGCGAAGCCAGCATGCAGTATGCGAATAATCTACGCAAGCGAATCGTCTGCGAAACAATCGAGATCGTCCGTGGCAATCATGATCCTTCGCGCAAGCGTCTAAAAAAGATTTTCGATGACGCGCATGAAATCCTTTCTTTCAAGGGATGGTCAGGCGGTCAAGAGCGCGTCGTCTGTTGCCACTATCCCATGCGGACTTGGCAGGGAATCTTTGACGGTGCGATGCATCTCTATGGACACACGCACGGAGCATTTGAATCGATTGGACGCAGCACCGATGTCGGCGTCGATTGTTGGGAGTATGGACCAGTTCTGCTTGATGATGTCTTGGCTCGGATCGCTGAACAGCCCGCACCCAAACGAGCGGACATTCCACCAAGGCGGCAAGCGATGCAAAATCCAAAGATCGCCAGCATTATCCTCTGACCGAATTCCATATACTCACACCCGATGACACAAGCATTTGCGAATTCATCTTTGAAAAAGACATTGATCTCTCTTGCATTTTTAGGAATTTCCTTTGGATGCGGCACGGAGAGATCCGTGAATGTGAGTGATGGATCAACTTCATTATCCCACGCTTCCAACAACATCAATGAAGAAAACGCATGGTCGATGGATGGATCGGCTCTCGAAGAACGATGGGACGAGGATCCGACGATTATGCAGCCGAACTATCCATACTCTGGATTTCAGCCTGGCTTCAGCGAATAAGCCTGCCCGCTCATATTTTTTCGGGCAAATCGATCTTCGATTGAATCACTCCCGTTTCCACACTCGTTGGAGCAATGGGTTTTTCTTGGGCTATGAGTTTTTATGACAGCAGACTTAGGGCACTAGTCCTTTTCGAATTCTAAAAATTTTCAAAGGCGGTGGGCTATACATCCACACCTTGCAACCACCAATCCTTGGCGGACGCCAAGGATTGGAAAAGTTAAAATGGAAAAAGGTTAAAAGGGATAAAGGAAAAAGGTTAATCGGAAGTCCTCGCGAAACGGCAACCGACATCGCCGAACCGGCCGCCCGGGGCGCCGCAGTAGCGGAACGAGGCACGGCAGCCGATGGCGCAGCCGTTCCACCCCCCGCCGCGCAGGACGCGCGCCCCAAGTTCACTCTGCGCTGGACCCGTTGGATCAACCACACCGTCTGCGCAGGATTTGTAATAGTCGCCTGCGTACCAATCGTTGGTCCATTCCCAAACATTGCCGATCAAGTCGTAGAAACCAAGTGTGTTGGGCGCTTTCTTTGCGACTGGGTGTGTGGACCGATCGGAGTTGTCCGTGTACCACGCGATCTGATCAAGTTCGCCGTACCTCGGCTTGCGAACTCCTGCGCGACAGGCGTATTCCCACTGCGCTTCGGTTGGAAGAATCATCCCCGTCTTGGCACAGAACTTCTGACAGTCATCCCACGAGACTTGTTCGACTGGATTTTTTTCTTGCTCCCACCCACTGGGTATTTCTTTAACTGCTCTTTCTTGCGCTTCTTGTTTGGTCAGTCCTTCATTGATGTAGTTCGTAATCATATTTTCGCGAGAACCTTCTTGAAAGTAACTCGGATTCTCTCCCATCACCTTCATCCACTGCTCTTGCGTCACTTCGGTGCGACCGAGATAGAACGCTTTCGTGATCGTCACCTCGTGGGCAGCTCCTTCAGAGTATTTCAACTCTGGATACTTCTCCGCCAAAATCATTTCCAATTCCACTGCTTCTGAATCTCCTGGACTCTTGCCCATCACAAACTTGCCCGGAGGGACGAGCAACATCTCCATGCCACTTGCTTTGTCCTTCACTCGCCACGGCAACTTTGTTTCAGTGATGCGCTTGAGGAAATCCGCATCGGTGACAACCTTGGGATCGGGATTCTATTCGAGGACTTCGGCCCAAGAAAATGGTGAGGCAGTTGCAGCGGGCGCAAGCTTTGGTTTTGGCTTCGCTGGAGTAGCGCCTTCGATATTGCGTCCGGAATTGATCAACATCTTACGCAAATGAGCGCACTGTGTTGCACGGCTTCTGGAAATCCTGCTTGGATCTTCCACAATCAAATTCAATTCGTCACTTCATAACACGACGAACAACGGCTGATCCGCTTGGCATTTCATTCAATGCGACGCCGGGCTTCCACGACTTGGAGAAAAATGTTCCATCGTCAACGGGTTCGATCGTCGTATGCCATCCATCTGCCCAATACAAATGAGCGATTCCAGATTCGATCTGCCAGGTGCCTTGATTGATCGCATCGATGCTTTTCATCGCCATGCCATCCGATCGAAGCGCGGTATATAGCTCGTACTTCGGCCCAGCGAGAGCGCCGGGAATGATCCACACGCCAACGAAGCGCAAATCATCACCAGAAACTTTGACCGCGTTCCCACTGTTCACCGCTTCTTTCTGCGGACCTGATCCCGGCGCAAGACCCGGTGGATAGCCCAACTTGTCATATCCAAGCGCAGAGCGAGAGATCACATCGCGCCATCCACTATTGAGGCGAATATCAATCGTGCCATTGACCAATTCCCAGCGGCCTCGCTCGCCCTTTGCGCCATCTTCGCCTTTCCACCAAGTATCAACGGCCGATCCATCGGCTGACAAAATCATATTGAAGAGTTCATTTTCAGAATCCGTCAGACTCCATGTTGCGATTGCTTCTTCGCGCGTGATGGGTTTTGATTTGGAAAGGTTTGAACCGCCAATCGTCTCGCATCCCAAGAATGATGCGAACATCGCCAGCGCGAGGGCGATCGATGAAAAAAAACAAATGCGAACTGAAGATGAGTTATTCATAGAGGCATTCATATTCGCAATTTTATCAATCCACGCAAGAAGGGGTCTTGCCCGTACATTGACTGCGTGAATCACGTCGATTATGCGCAAATTTTTATATCGATGATCGCCATCGTCAATCCAGTGATGGGCGTTCCAATGTTTGTCAGCCTGACCGATCAGATGGCTTCAAACGAACGACATAGTGCCGCGCGCGCGGCGGCGATTACGGTCTTTGCGGTTCTTGCTGTTTCGATTATCGCGGGTGACACAATACTCGGATTTTTCGGAATCAATGTGATGGACTTTTCTATCGCAGGAGGAATATTGATTCTGCTGATGGCCATCAATATGCTCAATGCACGAACCGAAGCAGGAACCCGCATTTCCGCGGACGAGCGATTGGAAGCAGCGCATCGCAGCAGTGTGGCGATTGTTCCAATCGGCATCCCCCTACTCGCAGGCCCTGGCGCAATTTCGACCGCAATCATCGTTGCAGATAAAGCGACAACTTTTCAGCACCGTTTGATCTTGATTGGACTCTGCTTGGTCATCGGCGTCTTGACATATCTCACTCTGCGCGTTTCACGCGGACTTTCACGGCTCTTTGGAATCACTGGGATGAACATCTTCAATCGAATTATGGGGCTGTTACTCGCGGCTGTTGCGGTCAGCTTCATTGTTGGCGGAGTTCAACAACTTTTTCCAAATCTTGTCCAGAAGCCGACTCCGATCACGACACCTGCACAGTGATCAATACTTGGGGATCACAAATCAATCCCCTGCTAGCCTGATCTTATGAATCGCAGGCGCTTCTTGCAGATCTCTGGGTTTTCCTTGGCGGCAAGTTCCGCTCTCTGGTCCTGCCAAACATCATCTCGCCGGCGTTCGACCAGCGACGGCAGTCCAATTGCGAAATATCAACGGGAGCGAGATCAATCACTGCGAATCGCGTGCATCGGAGTTGGCGGGCGTGGGCTCGAAAGCCTGAATGAACTTCTTGCGGAGTGCGATGCGGGACCACAACCCCAGTTCGTCGAAATCTCCGCGCTCTGCGATGTCGACCTTGGAATGCTTGATGCTGCGGCGATTCATATTCCAAATGCAAAGCGATATCGAGACTTTCGACTTCTGTACCGCGACATTCAATCTGGCGCGATAGAAATTGACGCCATTCTGATCAGCACTCCCGATCACACGCACGCATTTGCGACTGCAATGGCGCTTGCTTGCGGATTGCCGGTCTACTGCGAGAAGCCACTGACCCATACTGTTGCGGAGGCTCGCACAATTGCCGCGATGGCGCGATCGGCCAAAGTCCCGACGCAGATGGGAACGCAGATTCATGCAGGAAACAACTATCGAACCGTCGTCGAGTTAATTCGCGCTGGCGCGATAGGCGAAGTTTCATTTGCAGATTGTTGGGATAACCGTTCGTGGTGTTGCGGACAGTTGACGCCTGGAGCGCTTGTTCCAAAGACACTTGATTGGGATCTCTGGCAAGGCCCCACGCTGCCGAGCGCATATATCAAAGATGTCGCGCCTGCAAATTGGCGGCGATATTGGAAATATGGAAGCGGAACGCTCGGAGATATGGCGTGTCACATTCTGGATCTCCCATACTGGGCGCTTGGACTTGGAGAACAGAATGGATTGCGCGCCGAGATTCGTGCGGATGGACCGGCAGTCGACAGCGTGGGATGTCCAGCGTCACTCGAAGTTTCGTGGGCAATTACATGGTCATCGCGACCGGCAGGAAAAGATCCGTTGATTCTTCGTTGGTTCGATGGAGGAAAAGTTTCGCCAACAGTGCAAGAACTTTCTGCGAAGGATCGACAGAATTATGGTCGCTTCAACACACTCTTCCAAGGGTCGAAGGGTTTTCTCTTATCGAACTATGACGAACATTTGATATTGCCCGGTGCACTTGCGACCACGGTGATCGCTCCAGTTCCGACATTAACCAGACCTGCGGGGCATCATCGCGAGTGGATAAACGCCGTGCGTGAATGGACGATGGATTCGCCCACCAACTCTGCAATGACGGGTTCGAACTTTCAATACGCTTCACGGCTGACCGAACTTGTCCTTTCTGGAGCCGTCGCATATCGCACACAGACGCCGATCACATACGACTTTGACAGCGGCGTCATTGGTGCTGCGGACGCCAAGCGGGCGGCTAAATTGTTGACGGAGCCTTGTCGTGATGGCTGGACGCTCGATCAAAATCCTTTGTTTTTTTGATGCGAATGGCTTCGAAATTCCGTGATTGCGAAAAAGTTTGAGAAATTCATTAAAAATTGTAAGATAAATTTGCATTTCCCGTCGGAAGGGATACTTTTCGATATCTTTGACGGGGTAAAACCCATCCAAGAACTATCAACCAAACCTTTTCCCTAAAAAAGGTGAATTTGATAGTTAGTGTTTCCAATTTTTTTGTCCCTTTTTATTGGAGTTTTTGTAATGAATTTTGTTTTACCAGGCATTATCGCCTCCGTGGTGGTCACTTCAACCTCATCCGCTGCGATGCTGTCTTTTACTAGCGAGTCGGCCTTCAATCTCGCTACAGGCGCAATTGGCGCAACGCAATACACCGAGAATTTCAATGATCTCGATGGCTATTATTTAAATCCACTGTCAGGAACAATGGGTGGAGTCACTTGGTCTGCGAGTGCATTTGGCGGTCTCTTTGTTGGTCAGGTGAATTCGAATGCTGCGCTCTCGACTGCTTTGGCAGTGCCATTGACAATTGATTTTTCTGGGAACGATGTTCGCGCACTATCCGCTAATTTCTTCGGGACAAATCAAGGATTCAGCGTCGTTGCGAGTTTTGTGAAAATAACATTACTAGAC
Source organism: Planctomycetia bacterium (assembly GCA_005792145.1). Lineage (GTDB taxonomy): Bacteria > Planctomycetota > Phycisphaerae > Phycisphaerales > SM1A02 > F1-60-MAGs104. The sequence continues at coordinate 11,097 of SXSS01000015.1, forward strand.
GGAACGTCGCACACGGGTTACATCAACACGAGTTCGAGCACGGCATTTCTCGGATTTCACTCCACCGATTCGGCAATAACCCGAATCACGATCTCACTGCCACTTGCATTTGGCTTTGCTTATCCAACTGTCGACAACCTGAGTATTGCCGTCATTCCTGCCCCAAGCGCGCTCGCACTGATAGGTCTTGCAGGATTCTCGCGACGTCGTCGACGCTGAAAAGAATTTTGTGGACAAATCTGCCGAAGGACGATGTAAATTCTCCCAAGTGGAGGATTGAATGAATCGTTCTGTATGATCGCTCTATGGCAACGCAAAGACCGATCGTCGGCGTCATTATGGGCTCGCGAAGTGATTGGGAAACTATGCGTCATGCCTGCGAAACGCTCGATGCGCTGCGTATCCCTTATGAGCAGCGCGTTGTCAGCGCGCATCGAACACCGACGCAACTCTTTCAATATGCGGATCGTGCGCAAGATCGCGGAATTGAAGTGATCATCGCTGGAGCTGGTGGCGCGGCTCACTTGCCCGGCATGACAGCGAGTCGGACATGCCTTCCCGTTTTGGGCGTGCCAATTGAAAGCAAAACTCTCCACGGATTGGATTCCCTTCTCTCGATCGTGCAGATGCCAGCGGGAATTCCCGTTGCAACTCTCGCAATCGGTCGCGCGGGCGCGGTCAACTCCGCACTCTTGGCCGCAGCGATTCTTGCAGGCAGTCGCCCAGGCATTCGCCGTTCGTTGGAAGCATGGCGATCGCGACAAACCAAAGAAGTCCTTGCCAATCCCGATCCAGCGAAAGTTTCCGCACGCAAATCTATAGCACGCAAATCCTCACGAAAGAAAAGCCGGTGAAAATCGGAGTCGTGGGCGGAGGACAACTTGGGCGGATGCTTGGTTTGGCGGGACTGCCGCTTGGATTTCAATTTCGCTTTCTAGAGCCAGCCACAGATTGCCCCGCCGCTCGAATTGGAGAAATTATTCGCGCTCCATATGACGATATGGATGGTCTTGAACGATTCGCTCAAGATCTTTCTTTCGCGACATACGAATTTGAAAATGTTCCTGCGCAGACCGCGCAGTGGCTTTCGGAACGATTGGTGCTTGCTCCAACTGCGCGCGCGCTTGCCATAGCGCAAGATCGCATCGCAGAAAAAACAACATTTCGGGATTTGGCGATTCCAGTTCAGAACTTCATCGGCATTTCGTCGGCGAACGAAATCGATGCCGCCGTGCAAAAAGTCCCACTTCCTGCAGTTCTCAAAACGCGGCGACTTGGATATGACGGCAAAGGTCAACGAGTTCTGCATGCCAGTGGCGACGACGCTGCTGCAACCGTACGCGCAGCGTGGGATGAACTTGGCAAAGTGCCTTGCATTCTCGAGTCTTTCGTGCAGTTTTCTGCGGAGGTTTCCATGATCGCCGTTCGGGCGCGCAACTCTCGCCAGGGCGCAATCATCGGGTTCTATCCATTGACTCAGAATGAACATCGCCACGGAATCCTTTGGAAGAGCCAGGCGCCCGCACCGTGCGATCGAGATGGACAACTTGCGGATGCCGCGAAAAAATATGTTCGAGCGCTTCTGGAATCGCTCGACTATGTCGGAGTCATCGCCGTTGAATTTTTTGTAACAGCTTCGGGGCTCGTCGCAAATGAAATGGCGCCACGCGTTCACAATTCTGGTCACTGGACAATTGATGGCGCTGTGACGAGTCAATTCGAAAATCATCTGCGTGCAGTTGGATCTATGCCACTTGGATCAACCGAATGCGAAGGATCAAGCGTCATGATCAACTTGGTCGGACGTGCGCCAATGACTTCACGCATTATGGAAATTCCAAATGCGAAACTTCATTTGTATGGCAAAGGCGCGCGCGCGGGACGCAAGCTGGGTCATGTCACGCTGACTGGGCCAGCGGAGAAGTCTCTTGAAGCGCCGACCGCCGAACTCGAGCGGCTCGTTGTGTGGGACGTTTGATAGCCGAAGCTA
>SXSS01000099.1 GCA_005792145.1 Planctomycetia bacterium
AGGTGATCTGATTGGAGTTCTCGACCGAACAGCAGTTGTTCGAATTGATCGAACAAATCCACTTGCGATGATGGTCGTCGAAACCATGAAAGAAAAAGTTCTTGGAATTCGTCCCGAAAATGTTTCTGTCGTGGATGGTGATTTATATGTCAGCGGACTTGGTGGAGTTGTTCGCCTTGATACTGGCGAACGTTTTCTCGCAGGGACCAAAGTCTGCGGACGTGTTGTTGGCACGGCCGTGGGAAGAGTGACAACTCGTCAGGGCGAGATCACTCGTCTTTCCGATGAAACAATTCTTGGGCGTGCGACTGATCTTCAGAATATTTCTGTATCGGCTGGCTCATCAAAGTTGATCGCATTTGTTGATCAAGAAAAAGATTCTGCGCGCGTCGGAATCTTGGACGATAACTTGCATGAAATTGTTGCGACTGTTGTGAGCGGAGAAGTGACTCGATTGCGTGAACTCAACGGCAGGTTGTGGGCTGTCACGCCTGGTGGAATGACGACATGGAAAGTCACATCAGCGGGACTTGCGGATGAACAAAAGATTCGCGTTCGAGGCGCGCTTGATATTGATATGGTTGGTCCAAATACATACGCGATTGCAGGAACTTTTGGACGGGCGCTCTATCGCCATGAAGTCGATGACGGCGGATCTGCTGATGAATTCTTTGCTACAACTAGAGAGCCTGGCAGGCTTGCGAGGATTCTTTCTGATGGTCGCAGAATCGTTGCTGGAAGCGACGAAGGGAATTGGATTTACATCACTGGAGGATCATGCGAGCAAAGTAAAAATCCAATTCAAACCGTCAATCCTCCCAGTGCAGTTGCGATTGGAGAATTCGGCAAGGCATCAATTGAGGGTGCAGATAGCGATGTATTCACCATCGAAAGTTCGTATCGTGTCGTTGTCGATGGAAAAGGTTCGAGCCAAACTATTCAGATGCCACAAGGGGCATTTGCACGAACAATCGAAACGGTTGGGAGCGATCTTTGGATTGGCCACGACGACGGTATAGACATTTGGCGTCTCGAAGGTGAAAAGATGATTCGCGTGGGGCGGATTCGCCTTCAGGGACCAGTTATGAACATTTTTCCGCGCCGAACAAATGACGGCGCAAGCTGGGTCAGTTTGTATGGCGGAATGGGAGTCGTATTGTGGCGGCCAATTGAAGATGCGTCTGCCGCATCTGCTTCGACAACTCCATCAGCGAATTGATCGCTTGGGCTTTGCTTCGCAGCAAAACTCTTTGCAAATCGCATCATCAGAACAAGAATTGCCGCGCGCCTTGCAGACGGCTCTGCCATGTGCGATCAACAGGTGGGACAATTGGCACCAGTCCTTACGAGGAAAGAGCGCCATCAAATCTTGCTCGACTTTGACGGGATCTGATTCGCGCGTGAGTGCGAATCGCTGGGACAAACGCCCGACATGCGTGTCGACCACAACTCCTTCGTTCAAACCGAACGCATTTCCAAGGACAACATTTGCAGTTTTGCGTGCGACTCCACGAAGTTGCAGCAATTCCTCCATCGTTGATGGAACTGTGCCTGCATAGATTTCTTGAATCTTCTTCATCGATTCGACGACAGCCTTCGCTTTGTTGCGCCAAAAGTTGAGTGTCTGTACAAATGGCTCAATGTCGCTCGGCTTGCATTTGGCGAATGCCTCGATCGATGGGAACTCCTTGAAAAGCGCTGGTGTCGCTTTATTCACTCCCACATCTGTCGACTGTGCGGAGAGAATCGTCGCAATCAAAAGCTCGTGCGGCTGCGACCAATTCAGAGCGCAGTGAGCATCTGGATATCGCGCAAGCAAAGCTTTCCATAAACGCTTGGCGCGGTCGATCTGCAATGGGGACTTTCGCTTCAGCGATTGCGATGGTTTTGTAGACGAAGGTTTCAACCGCAAGACGATAACCTCCAATTGTGCTCGGCCAAATCGCATCACAATTGCAGCCACTTGCGGGAACTATCGCGCCACTTGCGGGTGAGGCGACGGAAGGGCTTCAAGCACTTTCACAGATGGGATATAGAGCGGTGCAATTATCTTCGACGCAAGTTGGAACTCGCCCGCGCGATCTGGATGTGAGTGGTCGCAAAGACTTGATGGTTCAAATGCGCAAACTTGGCTTGGCGTGCGCAGGATTGGATCTTTGGATTCCATCTTCGCACTTTGTCGATTCCGCTTTTATCGATCGCGCTGTGAGTGCAGTGACGCAGTCCATCACGCTTGCAGGGTCACTTGGTCGATGTTCGGTCAGCATCGCTCTTCCAGAACAAACGGATCAGAATAAGAATCAACTTCGCGATGTGCGAGTGGCAATTCAAACCGCCGCACAACACGAAGGCATTTGGATCGCAGATCATGGACTCGATGCGGCAACAGGAAAGTGGTCTTGCGAATCATCAAGTTTTCTTGGTATCGGAATTGATCCACCGATGTTGATGGGTGCTGGGCATGATGTTTCAGCATTGGTCGCGCGATTGGGCGCATCGATTGTTTCTGCGCGCATTGTTGATCTTCTTCGATCAGGAATGCGTGGTCCACCAGATGAACCTGGCAACTCTCGCCTTGATTTTCAGAGATACGCCGCTACGCTCGCGAGTTTGCCACTGCGCACATCGCCCGTTGCGGATGCGCGTCAATGGACAGACGCGCGTGCGGGACTGCGTGCGACAATCGAACGATGGACAGGAGATGTCACGAAATGAACGCGGTTGCACATGGAATAGATTTGGTGGATATCCAGCGCATTCAGCAGTTACTGAGTGATCATGGCGATCGATTTCTTCAGCGAGTCTTTACATCAACCGAACAGGAATATGCGAAGTCCGGAGGCGTGCGCTGCGCAGAACGCCTCGCCGCACGCTTCGCCGCCAAAGAAGCGGTTCTGAAAGCAATCGGAACTGGATTGAGAACAGGCATGACTTGGACTGATATTGAAGTTCGAGTCCTTCCTTCTGGAGCGCCGACGATCGCCACATGCGGCCGTGTTTGGGAAATTGCAGCGCAGAAGGGAATCGCAAGTTGGTTGATCTCAATTTCTCACTCGGGTGGTTTTGCCATTGCAAGCGTCATTGGGATTTCAAACCCACCAACGGGTGATACTCTGCACACATAATGACCAAGGGCGCAAGAACTCTTTATGAAGCTCGTCGAGCCAAGGATGGTGTGAATGAAACTCTCATCGCATCTGCTCCGCCAGCCCTGCGACTTCCAATGGGAATTGCAATTGTTGTTTGCGCGATCATCATCGCAATCGCAATTGGAATTTATCTCCTTGGATATCGAGCAGGATTTTCTGCGGCGGAAAATGTTGGCATTGAAGCTCGCCAAGGACTTGCGCAAACACGCGATCCGCTTTTGCTTGCCCCTGAAACGGGTTCAGGCTCGAGCGTTCCCAGAAAAACCGCAGGGGATCGAACCCCAGAAATTCAACAATCAACCAATTCAACAACTTCTGCAAGGGCAAATGTGGGTCAATCACCCCTTGGACCGCCTCCAATAAGCGATCCAAGAGAGGTAGGGTTGAACTATTTCATCATTGCTGATGGAATCTCCGCTGACCGAGCTGGAGAAATGATTGCATTTTGTCGTGGCCTAGGGCTTGATGCCGTGACCATTTCAAGTCATAATGCTCGGTCCCAAGTCATTGTCCTGCCCGGATTCGGGTGGGATGATCGAGCTGGGGGACCAGTGAAGGCACTGGAGGCAAGCATTCGTGCGGTCGGCGCAAAGTGGAAGGCGCTTGGTCGTGGTAATGGTGACTTCCGCGATTTTTACCCCAAACTCTTCAAAGGTTCGTCATGAGCATTCATCCAAGTCTGAAACAAAAGTCCGGCGCACTCAATCAACACCGCAATGTCTTGTCGCGAGCTGAACGCATCGCAAAGTTGACGGAGCTCGATCTCTTCAACCCAAGCAAGAACACCGCGCTCTCATTGCCAAAGGTCCGCTCGATCAAGGCGGCAGTTGCAAAGAAGCCGAAGAAGGAAGCTGCAGGAGTAGCAGCCGATGGCGCAGCACCAGCAGCGAAGGCGGGCGCGAAGCCAGCAGCGGGCGCGAAGCCAGCAGCAGCAGCAGCAGCAGCACCAGCAGCCAAGAAAAAGTGATATGACCCCCTCGCAGAATGCGGGAGAATTGGATCTTGAAAAGCTTTTCACTGACCGAGTGAGGTCAATTGATGCTTCTGGTATTCGCCGCGCATTTGATCTCGGTGCATCGATCAAAGATCCGATCAATCTTTCAATTGGTCAACCAGACTTTCCCGTTGATATGCGAATCAAGCGCGCAGCGATTCGAGCGATCGAAGAGGATCGAAATGGATATTCGCTGACGCAAGGCCTGCCCGAATTGCGAACTGCAATTTGGTCGCATCTTGAAAAAGATATTGGTTGGAAGGCGAGCGAAGAAAGTGATTTGATGGTGACCGTTGGAACAACCGGAGGGTTGGTTCTTGCTGTAATGGCTCTTGTCGAGGCAGGCGATGAGGTCATCATTCCAGATCCATATTTCGTCGCCTATCCACAATTCGTAAAGGTGGCAGGGGGAAAAGCAGTTCTCTGCGATACATATCCTGACTTTCGCATGACTGCGAAGCGCATTGCGCCGCTGATCACGCCTCGAACAAAGATGGTCATCATCGATAGTCCCAGCAATCCTTGTGGAGTGGTCTTGACATCGGCGGAACTCTTAGAAATTGTCGAACTCTGTCGCGATCGCGGCGTGCTGTTGGTTTCAGATGAAATCTATGACGCGTTCACATTCCCCGAAGCACTCGATGATGGTCGATGCCCAAGTCCAGCGAGATTTTCTTCGTCCATGCTTCTGGTGCGCGGCTTTGGGAAAAGTTATGGATGCACAGGTTGGCGTCTTGGATATGCCGCTGGTCCCAAATCGCTCATTCAGCAGATGGCCAAGTTGCAGCAATATTTATTTGTTTGCGCGCCGACACCTTTCCAAGCCGCCGCGACCGAATGTTTTCATGTCGATCTATCGCCAATCATTGAGCGTTATGTCGCTCGGCGCAATATGGTGGTCAAAGCTCTTTCTGATGTGACCAATGTCTCACCGTCGCAAGGTGCGTTCTATGCATTCATAGAAATTCCAAAGCGCATGGGAATCACAGGAGCCCAATTTGCCGAGCGTGCAGTCGCGGAGAAATTGATCGTTGTTCCAGGAGGGGTGTTCAGTTCTCACGACACCCACATTCGCATCAGTTTCGCTGC
>SXSS01000100.1 GCA_005792145.1 Planctomycetia bacterium
CTGGCGAACCGATCGCTGGCATACGCCTGCAAAGTCGCGCGGAACTTGATGACGCAATCGCTCGATGCGATGCGATCTTTCAAGCGTGGAGAGCTTGCCCCGCTCCACAGCGCGGCGAGATTGTGCGCTTGATCGGCAACGAATTTCGCAGGTTGAAAGATCCGCTTGGAGATCTTGTCTCGCTCGAAATGGGCAAGATTCGCACCGAAGGTTTGGGCGAAGTGCAGGAAGCAATCGACATCGCGGACTTTTCTGTCGGACTTGCGCGTCAGTTGTATGGACTCTCGATGCACTCCGAGCGTGCGCGTCACCGCATGTACGAACAGTGGCATCCGCTTGGAACAATTGGAATCATTACTGCTTTCAATTTCCCGTGCGCGGTTTGGGCGTGGAACGCACTCGTCGCCGCAGTTTGTGGCGATACCTGTCTCTGGAAGCCAAGCCTTTTCACACCGCTCGTGGCGATTGCAACCAATGAAATTGCGCGCAAAGTCATGAAAGAACAGCAAATTTTCCGCCCTGAAGGACTCGATCCTGCGGATGTCTTCACGCTCATCATCGGCACAGATGAACATGTCGGCGAACCAATGATTGCCGATCGCCGACTGCCACTGATCAGTGCGACAGGATCTTGTCGCATGGGTCGACGAGTCGCGCAAGTTGTCGGCGCACGACTTGGCCGCACGCTGCTGGAGCTTGGTGGAAACAATGCGATCATTGTCCAACCTGATGCAGATCTCGATCTCGTCACCCGAGCAGTTCTCTTTGGTGCTGTCGGCACTGCGGGTCAGCGCTGCACAACAACTCGAAGATTGCTCGTGCACGAATCTATCGTCGAACAATTGACAACTCGACTTGCCAAGGCATACAAGACTATTCCTATCGGCGATCCGCTTGATTCCAAGACTCTTATGGGACCGCTCGTTGATGCGCGAGCAGTCGCTGGAATGCGCGCAGCAATTGAACGTGCGGTCGCGGAAGGATGCACGGTTGTCTGCGGTGGAACTGAAGGGATTGATCGTCTTGCGAAGTCCCCAGGAAATTTTGTTGAGCCAACAATCATCCGTGTTCCCAAAGGAAAGATTCCTGCCATCACTCGCGAAGAGACCTTCGCGCCGATTCTGTATGTCTTCTCGGTCGCCTCGCTTGAAGATGCGCTTGTCGTGCAAAATGGCGTAGATCAAGGGCTTTCGAGCGCAATTTTCACGGACAGCGTTCGATCAGCGGAACGATTCCTTGCCGCGCACGGCAGCGACTGCGGAATTGCGAATGTGAACATTGGAACAAGCGGTGCTGAAATCGGCGGCGCATTTGGCGGCGAAAAGGACACAGGTGGTGGACGAGAATCTGGATCCGATTCTTGGAAGGCATATATGCGAAGGCAAACATGCACAATCAACTGGGGTGGCGATCTTCCTTTGGCGCAAGGCATCCGATTCGGAGATTGATATGCCGCTTGATCGCAATCAACTCGCTCAACGTGCCGCGCTTGAATTGCAAGACGGCTTCTATGTCAATCTTGGCATTGGCATTCCAACACTCGTCGCGAATTATGTTCCAAAGGACATGACAGTCTGGCTTCAATCCGAAAATGGATTACTGGGAATGGGCGAATTTCCAATTGACAGCGAAGTCGATGCAGACCTCATCAACGCTGGTAAGCAAACAGTCACAGGAGTTGCAGGGCATTCGTTCTTTTCAAGCGCAGAGAGTTTCGGCATGATTCGCGGCGGGCATATCGACCTTGCGATCTTGGGTGCGATGGAAGTTTCGCAAGCGGGCGACTTGGCGAATTGGATGATTCCAGGAAAACTTGTCAAAGGAATGGGCGGCGCGATGGATCTTGTTGCTGGCGTGAAGCGGCGGATCGTTGTCATGGAACACGCCAATAAACGCGGTGAAGCGAAGATTATTCCGACATGCACCCTGCCCCTGACGGGCAAACACTGCGTCGATATGTTGATCACCGATATGTGCGTGATGGTGATGGACGAAAGTTCACGGCGCTTTGTCTTGACCGAAGTCGCCCCTGGCATCACGGTCGATGATGTCAAAGCACGCACCACTGCGGATTTCAAAGTCGCGCCCCAAGTGATTGCCGTTCGGGTGTGATTCGCTTCTCAATGTTCACCCTGCAGGGCTCGCGGGGTCTTCGTACCCTGCGCGCATATGCGAAACATTGCCACCCTTTTCGTTGCTGCCCTCTGCGCACATTCTTCTGCATCAACTGCGGAACCAACCATGCTCTTCAACGGCAAGGATCTTGCTGGTTGGGTGAATGTCAATTGCTCGAGTGATACTTTCACAGTCAAGCAAGGGGATGATGGTGTTCCATACATCTTGTGCTCTGGAGTACCCACCGGCGTCTTGCGAACCGCGCAGATGTATGAAAACTTCACGCTTGATATGGATTGGATGCACGAGCAAGAACCTGGCAACGCGGGGCTCTTCATCTGGAGCGATGGCATTACAGCGGTAGGCGTTCCATTCACTCGTTCGATCGAAGTGCAGATCATGCTCACGCCTGATGTCAAAGACAAAGAAGGTCGTCTGCTTTACACCGGCCAAGGCGATATTTTTAATATTCACGGATCAACAATGACTCCCGATCGGCCGCATCCTGCGGGATGGAGTCGCTGCCTTCCTTCGGCGCGCATGACCAAAGGCAAAGGCGAGTGGAATCACTACACGGTCAAGGCGGATCATGGACGCTTGACTCTTGCTGTCAATGGAGTCGAAGTGGGTGGCGCATCGAACATCAATCCGCGCAAGGGATATATCTGTTTGGAAAGCGAAGGAACTCCGATTCGCTTTCGCAACATTCGACTCACGCCACTGCCCGCAGCAGAACCTCCGATTTCTGCTGATCAATGCGCTGTTGCCGACGAAGGGTTCACATATCTGCTGAAAGATGGATTGAAAGCGTGGCATGAAGATCCAACACTTGCCGGTCATTGGAAGTTGAACGATGACACACTTTCATATGACGGCAAGGGAAGTCATCTGTGGACGAACGAATCCTTTGGCGACTTCGAACTTGTCATCGACTGGCGATGGGTCGGCGAGTCACAAGGCAAGATGCAACGACCGCTCTTTGCCGCGGATGGCAGCGAACAGAAGGACGCGGATGGGAAGCCGAAAACAATGGAGATCGAAGAGTGGGACAGCGGCATCTATGTGCGCGGCGATTCGAAGAGTCAAGTGAATATGTGGAATTGGCCAGTAGGAAGCGGCGAAATTTTTGGATACCGCACCGATCAGTCCATGACACCCGCCATTCGAGCTGCATGCACTCCCAAGATGAAAGCCGATGCGCCAATTGGATCTTGGAATCGCTTTCGCATCCAGATGCAAGGCGAACAAATTCAGGTTCTTCTCAATAACAAACTGGTGATTCCAGGCGCGACTTTGCCAGGCGTTGCCGCAACTGGTCCAATCGCAATTCAAAGCCACGGTTCTGCATTTGAATGTATGAACATTTACATTCGACCCAAAAAGTGAGAGGCTTATTCTTCGCTGACTTCTTTCAAGCGGTGCTTCATTTGCGATTTCAGCCGAGCCAAAATCGATGAATGCATTTGACTGACCCGACTCTCGGAAAGATCGAGCGTCACGCCAATTTCCTTCATCGTCAATTCTTCGTAGTAATACAAGATCACAATCAATCTTTCGGAGCGAGTCAGACCGCGAGTCAATAGCGTTTGCAAGTCTTGACGTTGAAGCATCTGGAATGCGTCCGCTTCACCTGGTTCTTGCGCAACATCAATTTCGCGCGCCTCACCAGAAGAATCCGCGTCCGACCATTTCTTATTGAGACTCACAATCCCAACGGGTCGTGAATCGCGATTGATCTTCTCAAACTCTTCGGGGCTGACATCGAGATGTGTCAAGAGTTCTTCATCCGTTGCTGGACGACCCTTGGACATTTCGATTTGCTTGCGCACGCGATCCATCCGAGATGTGCGCGAACGAACAAGTCTTGGGACCCAATCCATCTGACGCAACTCGTCGAAGATTGCTCCACGAACACGCTGTGGACAATATGTTTCAAACTTGATCCCGCGCGAAGGGTCATACGAATTGATCGCGTCCATCAATCCAAAGAGACCCGCGGAAATCAAATCGTCGACTTCCACTTCAGATGGAAGGCGCGTGCGCATCCGCTCTGCTGTGTATCGAACGAGATGGTGATACATGGTCATCAATTCGTTTCGGATCTGATTGCGTTCTTCGGCACGGCTGGGATCCTTGCGAACAATTCCATATCGCTTCCAAAGCGACTCGGCACTTGCTTTCGCAGGAGTGGTCGTCTTGGTCGATGATTTCACGGCCAACGAATTGACAACAGCGGCTTTCGCAAACTTCGATGTCGCCTTCGCTGACTTGGGTGTTGGCGATTGACTCGCCATCGTCCTTGACTTCTTCGGCGAAATAGTTGCAGAAGAACTTCTGTTCGTTCTTGTCTGACTTACGCTAGGTTTTGCATTTTTCATCTGGGTCTCTCCTTGACCAATTCGGAACTCATCGGACACAACGATCCTTGTCGTGTCGATTTCTTCATCCATCCTTAGATGAAGATGCGTGAACTATACAACACGATTTACAAATCTTGCAAGAGAGATTCTGATTTTTTTTTGAAATGAATAAAAAGATATGGTCCGACTTTTCGAACTGGCTGGACCAGACCCTTCAGAGACACGATCAATCGTGCACTTCACCACCCACCACCACAAGATGATGGGGTGAGTCCTCAAAGGGATAACTGCTGCACGGCTTAGAAAGAATATGCGTAGAATCTTCTCAACTGTGGCAAATCAAGCCAACTCCATCCGAAGATTGACCGCGCACTGTGGAATCCTGTGCATCGTCTGTGCAATTGCATGCGGAGCATTTGCGCAAGGCGACTTGAAACTTTCATCAGATGATCGATGGGTTCCTCCAGCAGATTCTGATCCAGAGAGTCCCGCAAGCCAGCTGCGTCAAGCCCAACTCGCTCTTGCAAGAGGCGATGCATCACGGGCTTACAATCTTGCAACAGGCTGGCTCGATCGCTTTCCCGCAAATCCGCTTCGTGCGCATGCGCTGCTTCTCAAGGGAGATGCGCTTCTTGCCAAGGGTGATGAATACACCGCACTTTTCGATTACGAGGAACTCGCGCAGCGCTATCCGGGAAGTGACGTATTTGTAATCGCCCTTCAGCGTGAATATGAAATCGCCAAGGCATACGCAAATGGCTTGCGGAAGAAGTTCTTTGGGACTTTTCGCTGGTTGAATGCGGATGATGAAGCACAAGAAATCTTGATCAGAATTCAGGAGCGACTGCCAGGAAGTCAGTTGGCAGAGCAAGCGGGAATGGAGTTGGCGGACTTCTATTTTCGCAAGCGGAATTTGCCTTTGGCCGCCGAAGCATATGACCTCTTTGTGCAAAATTATCCCAGATCCTTGAATGTGGAAAAGGCAAGATTACGGCTGATTTATGCTCTTTGCGGGTCATACAAAGGACCAAAGTATGACGCACGAGGTCTCTTTGAAGCAAGCGCTCGACTGAAGGAATTACAAGCACTCGATCCCATCACCGCCCAACGCGTTGGCGCGGATGCATTGCTCGTGAGAATCTACGAATCTGAAGCCACGAAAATTCTGTACGAGGCGGGTTGGTATGAATTCATGGGTGATCCAATCTCTTGCGAACTCTACATCCGACGATTGGTGACCCAGTACCCAAAGTCGATTGCCGCACTTCTTTCCCTGCGTGAAATCCCAAAGGTTCTTAGCCAACTCCCCAGCGAAGTCCGAAAACAGATTCAGACAAATGGGCCCGACTATCCCAAGTTGCGCAAAGAACTACTTGGCCTTGATTGGGAGACCCCCGCTGACCAAGCGCCAAATGTGAATGAGGCTCCCACTCTTGACGAACCGCCGACAGGTCCTCCAAGCGAAAACACATCGCCAGGCGCGCCACCAGTTGCGGGCACGCCAACGCCACCGCCATCGACAACAGGAAAAGTTCCGTGACATTGACTTTTGCAAATTTTCATTGCCGGGCCATGGCTCATAAGCGAGTGGCGGCCAAACTTGTGGTCATTTGGGCTTGTTTTACAGCCGTTCTCTTCAATGTCGGATGTGATTCTGCATCCTCGGGTGGTTACACCAGCGGAGTGCTTTATTCGAAAAAGTACCGAAGCGTTGCAGTGCCAATTTTCAAGAATTCCAGCGCAGATCGTGCAATTCCGATGCAATTGGAAGACGCATTGGTCAAAGAGATCGAATCAACAACCCCATACAAGATCACCGGCGAAGGGCGCGCGGACACGGTTCTGCGCGGAACTATCTCCAACGTGGAGCTTTCCATGCTCTCCCAGAGCCTCGCAACAGGCTTAACCGAAGAAATGGCCATGAAAGTGACGGTCGACTTCGAATGGATTGACATGAAAACTGGGAAACCCATAATTTCTAGAGCGGGATTTCAGTCAAGTGCGGTTTTTGTTGCAAGCCTTCCTAATAATCAACCGATTGATTTAGCACGATTTGCCGTGGCTGAGCAGCTCGCACGGGATATAGTCGCAAGCCTGCAGGGTGAGTGGTAAAGCGAGTGGTAATAGGATTGAAAAGGAAACGACATGCGAATTGGCAACGAAAAACAAACGGCGAAGCAAACAAACCTCCAAATGAACAATCAAATGAGCTCTCAACTTTCACAACAATTTGGCGCGCCCATCCTGATGGCTGCACCGGATGATGGTCCATCTTCCGACCGTGATTCCAAAGGGAAAACACCTGTACAACCAGATGGCGGCAAGAAAGGCGTGCCAACTCCACCAAAGAACCGCCGCCAATTCATGACGTGGATCCTGGCACTTGCCGTGATAGCCGTCATGTGGACTGTGCTGACAAGCACCTCTCAGCGAGGCGAGGCGATCGAAACTCCACAAGAGTTTTTCGTCTTGGCAAAAACTGGTTATTTCGAGCCAGCATCTGTCATCATTGAAGATGACAAGTTGATGGCGACTCTCTCCAAGACTCTGCCAGGAGCGACCGATCGAACTGGACAGAAAGGCAGCCAAGTTTGGGTTCGCATTATTCCTGGCAATTATGACTGGATTCGCGAGCAACTGACAACTTCTGGAGTCAAGTGGCAAGAGAAGGTTGGACAAAGCATGTTTATGCAGCTGCTGCTGACGCTTGCTCCTGGTCTATTGATCTTGGCAGTGCTGTGGTTCTTGATCGCCCGCGGTATGCGAAACGCTGGTGGCGGTGGACCTGGTGGAATGCTGGGGTCGTTTGGCAAAAGCCGACACAGAGTGACGAACAAGGAAAATGTCAGCATCACGTTCAACGATGTGGCTGGAGTTCAAGAGGCGAAAGAAGAAGTTCAAGAAATTGTCGAATTTTTGAAGAATCCAAAGCGCTTCAGCAAACTCGGTGGACGCATTCCTCGCGGAGTTCTGCTGTCAGGGCAACCAGGTTGCGGAAAAACTCTCTTGGCGAAGGCGATTGCGGGCGAAGCAGATGTTCCGTTCTTCTCCATTTCAGGCTCGGATTTCGTCGAAATGTTTGTCGGCGTTGGCGCAAGTCGCGTGCGCGACTTGTTCAAACAAGCAAAGGATAATTCCCCTTGCATCATCTTCTTGGATGAAATTGATGCGGTCGGTCGACGACGCGGCGGCGGTTTTTCCTCGGGTGGTCACGACGAGCGAGAACAAACTCTCAATGCCATCCTTGTAGAAATGGATGGTTTCGAGGTGAATGACCAGATCATTGTGATCGCAGCGACAAACCGTCCCGACGTGCTCGATCCAGCGTTGACACGACCAGGTCGATTCGATCGACAAGTTGCCGTTCCCCTTCCCGATGTGCTTGGTCGCCGCCAGATTCTTGCGGTGCACGCCAAGAAGGTCAAGATGAGCCCCGATGTCAATCTTGAGAGATTGGCTCGAGGAACTCCGATGTTTTCTGGAGCGGATTTGGCAGCGATCATCAACGAAGCTGCGATTATCGCGACAATGTCCGAGAAGGAATCAATCGAAATGGTTGACCTTGAAGAAGCGCGTGACAAAGTTCGATTCGGACGGGCCAACAAGAGCCGCAAGATCGAGGAAGAAGAGCGCGTCGCGACTGCATATCACGAAGCAGGCCACACGGTACTGCAGGTGCTTCTCAAAGACGCAGATCCACTTCACAAGGTCACGATCATTCCACGCGGCCAAGCGATGGGCGCAACATTCAGCCTTCCAGAGAAGGATCGATATGGTTATTCCCGCCGATATATGCTCGCCACGATGCGTGTTCTCTGCGGAGGTCGTATCGCAGAAGAGCGCAAAACCAGCGACATTTCAAGCGGTGCATCGATGGATATCCGAATGGCAACTTCATTCGCACGCACGATGGTTCTGCAATGGGGAATGTCAGATCGTTTGGGCTTTGTGAATTACGCAGGCTCCGACGAACGCGAGATGTTTATGCCCGAGAAGGATTATTCCCCCGAGACTGCTCGGGTCATTGACGAAGAAGTTCGCAAATTTATTGACAGCGCATATGCGGATGCAACTCAAATGGTCAACGACAACTGGGCTCAAATTGTCGGCATTGCGGAAGCACTTCTCGTTGTCGAGACACTCTCGAAAGACGATGTTGATCGAATTATGCGAGGCGAAGTCTTTCAGAGGCCTTCAGTAGCTGAAATGCTGCAGCGCGAAATCCCAAAGCCCCCTGCACACACTCCAATCAAGAGTGATCCAACCGAAGAACTACCGCCCGGTGCGATGCCGAGTCCGATCTAGTCAATTGGAGTTCATTTCATCTGCTGAAGTCGGTGTGACTGCAAAGCGCATCTGAAAGATTCACTGCGATCCGTCCATCATTCGCTTCGATCGAAGAATGTGGTGGTAATGCTGTGCGAATCTGTGCGCCTCGTCGCGAATCGCTTGGCAGAGTTTCAGCCCCGCATCGTTGCGTGCGAGTTTTAGTGGCTCTGCGATTCCTTGGCGATAAATCACTTCTTCTTTTTTCGCCAACCCAATGACCAGCGGAGGCTTGATTCGAAGCGACTCGAATGCTTCGAGAGCTGCGCTCAACTGCCCTGCTCCGCCGTCGATCAAAACCAAATCTGGATAGAGTTCCAATCCATCGCCAGCCTCCCTGTATCGACGACTGACCACTTCACGAATCGCCATGAAATCATCATTGCCGGCAGTGCGAATGCGATATCGGCGATAGCCCTCTTTGAACGGACGACCGTCGATGAAACAGACTTTGCTTCCGACAGTCTCATCACCACCAAGATGCGCGATATCGATTGCTTCGAGGCATCGGATGGGCGATTCCAAACCAAGCGAAAGTTGCAATGATGCAAGTCCATCCGCGGGATTCTGAATGAACTCGGTGATTTCAGGCTGCCACTCATAGCGACCATCTCCTTTGTGATGATCGCGTTGTTCCAACCGTTCAATCGCGCTGATCTGATCGCGCAGAACGCACGCGCGTTCAAATTTTCTTTCCACGGAAGCGATCTCCATTTCAGCGCGAAGTTCTCGAAGCATTGCGCTTCGTTTACTGCCAAGAAAACGGATGAATCGATCGATATCTTCACGGTATGCCGCAGGAGTCACGCGATTTGCACATGGCGCAGTGCACTGCCCGATTGCATGAAGTAGACATGGTCGGAATGATCGATTCGCTGGATTGTCCGCACGAATATCAAGTTCGCACGTGCGGTACTGAAAGACTCGCTGCAGAATCTGCACCGCGTGACGTAGTGATCCGCCGCTGAGAAATGGACCGAAGATGCGCGCTCCCTGAAACCGCGTGTCTTGCGGATTGCGCGTCACAAAGACTCCAGGAAATTCATCGCGCATTGTGATCGCGAGATATGGAAACGTTTTGTCATCAAGAAGCCGCTCGTTGAATCGCGGCTGAAGATCTTTGACGAGGCGCGCTTCCATCAGCAACGCCTCCCATTCGCTCTCGCAAATGATCACATCAAAGTCAACAATGAGCGCGAGCATGGGCTGTTTGCGAGGCCCCAAATCGGTGCTGGCAATGAAGTACGAACTGACCCGATCGGGCAAATAGAGGGCTTTCCCAACATATAAAACCCCCCCTTGCTCGTCTTTCATAAGATAGACCCCAGACTCTGGCGGCAATCCACGAGCTTTTTTCAGCAATTGCAAAGACAAATTGTTGACCATTTCATGCAATTCTAGATAACATTAAGCGTTGAGCCGATATACTTTGTCCATCGATAGTCATTTTTTACATCACCCAGAACATCAAGTTCACAACCAAAGGAATCAATCATGAAGCGTTTCGCACAAATCACCGGAAGCATTCTCCTCCTCTCACTCGCAGCATGCGCTAACACCACCACAACAACCACTGCTCCTGGAGCTGTCAGTGGCAAGTCCGGATGTTGCGCTGATAAGTCCGCCGCTAGCTGCAAGGACAGCAAGGCCGCGACCTGCGATAAGACCGCACCAGCCGCAGCATCGCCAGGCGCTGTCAGTGGCGTCAAGAAGTCGGGTTGCGGCGCATGCCCAATGTCCGGCAAGACCAACGGCTGATTTCGAGAATCACCGAGATTGAATTCAACCGCAGAGCCCAAGCAATTGGGTTCTGCGGTTTTCACTTTGTGTTCACAGACCAAGATTCGCTATTATTGAACCACCGTGAATAGCACCTTTCTTCTTCGTGGAGGTCGGGTCATCGATCCTGCGAGTGGCTTTGATGCCACCGCTGATGTTTTGATTTCAGGTGGATTGATCGTTGAAATCTCGAAGAAGCCTGGGAAACTTTCCACGGCGGCAGGCGGTGCTGTGATCGAATGCGAAGGTCGCTTGGTTGTTCCAGGATTAATTGATCCGCATGTTCATCTCCGAGAGCCTGGCGCAGAACACAAAGAGACAATCGCATCTGGAGCCGCGGCAGCTGTTGCGGGTGGATTTACCAGCGTCTGCTGTATGCCCAACACGACGCCGACCATCGACCTTCCAAGCACCGTTGAATTTGTGCAAATGCGAGCAGCGGCAAGTCGAAAGGCGCGCGTCTTTGTGGCAGGTGCCGCAACAGTCGGACGAGCTGGAGAACAACTCGCGCCGATGGGAGCGATGTCGCAAGTCGGCGCAGTCGCATTCACCGATGACGGTGACTGCATCGCAAGTGCGGGAATGATGGGAAAAGTTCTCGCAGTGTGTGCATCGCTAGACAAAGTGTTTATGCAACACTGTCAAGACCCAACTTTGACGATGGGCGGAGTGATGAATTCTGGCGTGATCAGCGCGCGACTTGGACTTGGCGGGTGGCCTGCTGTCGCAGAAGAAGTCATTATCGAGCGGGATATTCGCTTGAACCGTGGACATCGATGTCGCTATCACGTGCAGCACATGACGACAGCTGGTGGAGTGGACATTGTGCGGCGCGCACGCGCAGATGGTCAGCGAGTCACCGCAGAAGCATCACCACATCATCTGCTGCTGACCGAAGAGGCATGCAATAACTACAACACGCAAGCGAAGGTCAATCCACCGCTGCGAACCGACGATGATATTCGCGCATTGATCGAAGGAATCGTGGATGGCACGATCACAGTGCTCGCAACGGATCACGCGCCGCATGCATCTGCGGAAAAAGCCAGAGATTTTACTGCCGCTCCATTTGGAATGATCGGAATGGAATGCGCTCTTGCGCTCTATGCAAAGGCGCTCGTCGAAAGTGGTGCGATCGATTGGCCGCGACTCATTGCGCTGATGACGATCGAGCCTGCAAGACTCTTGGGAATTGATTCGATTGGACATGGTCAAATTGCGCGGGGATTGCCCGCAGATGTGACGGTGATCGATACCAACGCAATATGGAAAATTGATTCGGAAACTTTCCAATCAAAGAGTCGCAATTGCCCATTCGATGGTTGGCAGGTCCGAGGACGAGCAACCGAGGTCTTCGTCGCGGGGAGACATGTTCTTATAGGCGGAACATTGCCGGCGACTCCAACGGTTACAGCCCACGCAAGTTTCAATGCCCTTTGATCTTGCTCAACTTCAATCGACCCACCGTGGCGAAGCGCGGTCACTCCACCGCGACCATATCAACCCCAAGTGGATGCAGGCTCTGAAACTGATTGGATTCGACCAGGAATATGTGCGCGCGGAGTCGCAATATCTTTGGGATGCAAAGGGAAATCGCTACCTCGACATGATCGGTGGATATGCAGTTTGTAATGTGGGACGCAACCATCCAGTCATTCGCAAGGCGCTTATGGACTTTCTTGCATCGCAGACCCCTTCGATGGTTCAGTTCGATGCGTCGATTCTTCCGGGTTTGCTGGCGCGGCAACTGAAGGGCCTCGTCGGGAGAGATCTCGACCGCGTGTTCTTCACCAACTCCGGAACAGAAGGCATCGAAGCGGCAATCAAGTTTGCTCGCTGTGCAACTGGAAGACCCATATTGCTCTATGAAAAAGGAGCATTCCACGGTCTTTCGACTGGTGCGCTGGCGATGAATGGATGCGAAAGTTTCCGCAGTGGATTTGAACCGCATCCAAAAGATTTCCGCGCCCTGCCCTTCAACGATTTGGTTTCTCTCGAACGAGAACTTGCCCGTGGCGATGTTGCAGGATTCGTCGTCGAACCAATTCAGGGAAAGGGAGTGAATGTCCACTCATCTGGATTTCTTGCCGAGGCTTCCGCTCTGTGCCATCGATATGGCGCGCTGTTTGTTGTGGATGAAGTTCAGACTGGCGTTGGTCGGGCAGGATCTTTTCTTGCCATCGATCAAGAAGGCGCTGTTGAACCTGACATCGTCGTGCTGAGTAAGGGACTTTCCGGGGGATATGTTCCAGTAGGCGCGGTGATGACGAAGATTGCCATCTGGGAGAAGGTCTTTTCTCGGCTTGATCGTGCGGTTGTGCATTCGTCAACTTTTCATATGAGCGGACTTGCGATGGTTGCTGGTCTTGCGACTCTGAGCGTTTTAGAAGACGAGCGATTGGCGGAGAATGCGACACAAATTGGCGCACTCTTGCGCAATGGGTTGGAGGCAATGAAACCACGGTTCGAGTTCATCGGTGCGATTCGACAACGAGGCTTGATGATCGGGATCGAATTCGCAAAGCCCACCACTCTGACATTGCGTATGGCGTGGAAGATGATTCATGGACTCGACGGAAATCTGTTCACTCAAGCGGTCACGATTCCATTGATGCAGGATCACCGAATTCTTTCGCAAGTCGCTGGACATGCGATTCCGGTTTTGAAGTTGACTCCTCCACTGACGATCACTTCGGATGATGTCACGGATTTTCTTGGAGCGTTCGAGAAAGTAATGATCGGACTCCACCACTTTCCTGGACCCGCGGGGGTTGTGCTGAGGCGAATTGCGCGCAACTCTCTTCGGCCGAACAATGCTGCTGCGAAAGTTGCGCAAGATTCAGATTTGCAACTTGCGACGAAAGAGTGGCTTGGGGACGACGATGCAAGTGTTGTGCTCGGAGACAATCGAAAATGATCACGAGCCCTTATGCATAACGGTTCGGTCGACAGCCAAACGTCAAATTTTAACTTGCGAACGCGAATCATCGCGTCGCTGGCAAAATTCGTGACCAGCGCGCCAAAGTCGGTTGTGATTTGCGCAGTGCTTCTTTCGTTGATCAGTGGTTGGTATGCATCCAAGAATCTGACTCTTGATGCCAACACCGATTCACTCATCAGCCCTGACCGCGCATTTATGCAGAAATACTCCGCATATTGCCAGGAATTCGGTGATCTTGAATATCTCTATGTCGCCGTCGACGCCAAAGGAAATCCAGCCGCCGCAAAGGCCGCAGTGGACGAACTGAAGATCGGACTTGAAACTCTTGTAGATCTTCCTGGTGTCTATGCGCGCATCGATGGAGATGAACAATGGCGACTCGCGCCGCGTGCGATGAGTACGACAGAATTGAAATCGCTTCTCATCGCATCGGATGGGTTTCAGCCGCTGCTCGCGACTACGGAGTCATCTGCCAATGCCTTCACCGTGCTCAGCGCCGCCGATGAACGCTTGCAACGCTTGATGAGCAACGGTCTTTCGATGAGCAGTGAGGAGCGTGAGCGCCTGGGAGCTGGATCGGCGCTGTTGATGAGCGCAGTCTCGGCGCAACCAGACGATGGATTTGCATTCGCACACGAACGCAAGAGCGAATATCTGGTTTCGTCGAGTGGGAATATGTTTTTCATAGCGATTCTCCCGCGGAAAGATTTCTCTGGACTTGGAACAATCGAGCCAGTCTTAGCAAAGATTCGTGCCGTCATTTCCCAAGTGCAATCCCATTCCCCCGCAGTCGATATCGGTCTGACTGGCAAACCTGTCTTGCAGGCCGACGAACTGCTGACAACCAATCAAGATATGACGCAGGGCACGCTCATCGCAGCAATTCTCGTGGTGATCTTCACGATGTGGACATTCGGAAGTCTCGTGCGTCCGATTCTGGCATGCGCCGTTCTTGCAATGACCTTTGCGTGCACCTATGGCGCAGCCACGCTGCTCGTCGGTCGGTTGAATTTGCTCAGCCTCGTCTTTATGTTGGTGCTCGTCAGCGCAGGCGTGGATTATGGAATTCACACGATTGCGCGTTACACAGAATTTCGCCGCGAACTTGGCACTTTTCAAGCAGTACGCTGCGCGATGGCGGTCAACACGATTCCCACATGGGTCGGCGCACTCACCAGCGCAGCCGTGTTCTTTATCGCGCTTGGCACAGAATTTGGTGGCTTGCGGGAACTTGGGATTATTGCTGGAAGCGGACTCTTGATATGTGTTTTGATGATGACAATTGTTTTGCCCGCGCTCATTTTCGTGGTCGATGGCTGGCGTGAGAAGCGTGCGAATGCAAGTGGAGTTTCTGAAATTGCGATTCCTCTGCGAGTTGAACCGCCACCGTCAAGCGCATCTGCAAGAAGTCCGCGGAGAATTCTCGTTGGTTGTGGATTGATGACGGTCGCATTTTGCTCATTGATTCCGATGATGAGATTTGAAAACAACCTGCTCAAACTTCAAGCGGATGGGCTGGACTCTATTCAGTGGGAGCATCGAATTCTTCAGGACTCATTAAGTGCGTCATGGTTTGGAGCGGTGATTTGCAGAAGTGAAGAGCAGGTCACAAGCACAGTCGAACGCGCGCATGCGCAACCGCTTGTTGCCGAAGTTCGAAGCGTGCTGGATTTGGTTGCGCCAGATAGTGCGGAGCGAATCAAACTGCGCGCAGAATTGGGCGCGGCTCTTTTACCGATTGCATCCAAGGAAACTGCCGTTGCATTGAATGCGGATGCTGTCCGGGAACAAGAGCTGACTGGTGCATTCGTTGAGGGTGTTCGCAATCGATTGGCACGAATGCTGACCCTTGCATCCTTGCAAGCAAAGCCTGAAGAACTTGCTCCTCTGCGAAAAATCGCCGACGCACTGACCCAACTGGAGCGAAAGTTGAATGATCCTCAGCAGCGCGTCGCCGCGCAGGCGCAGGCCCAAGCGATGGTTGCACACACCGGAAATGCCTTGAAACAAATGGGAATAGGGGCAAATCTAGGATTGCGGGAGAGTCTTCCGCTTGCCGTGCGCGCCCGATTTGTCTCACCTGAAGGTGGATTGTTGGTCTCGATTTTCCCAAAGGAGGATCTCTGGGAATTCGCGCCGCTGGAATCATTTGTGAAGACACTGCGCACGATCGACCCAAACGCAACTGGAGCGCCGATGACGGTCTTCGAGTCGATCATCGATATGAGAGACGCTTTCATTCTGATGTCGACTTGGTCGCTTCTTGCAATCACATTCCTCGTCTGGCTTGATTTGCGATCGATCGTGTCAACAGCGACATGCATGGCGTGCCTGCTCATCGGCTTGAGTTGGACTTTTGGATTGCTTGGATTGCTTGGTATCTCGCTGAACCTTGCAAACTTTTTTAGTGTGCCGATGCTGCTTGGATTTGGCATCGACAGTTCCGTGCATGTCATGCACCGAGCGCGCGAACAGGGAAACACCCGTGCATTTGGATGGACAATGCGCGCTGTCATTCTCAGCGCTGTGACAACTGCTGTGGGATTTGGAACATTGCTCTTTGCGTCACACCGAGGACTACAAAGTCTGGGATGGATTATGTTTTTCGGCAGTTTTTCCTGCCTCATTTGCGCGGTCACTTTGCTGCCTGCGGCGCTGAGAATTTTTCCGCGATTGATCGGTTCTGCAGGGGAAAACCCAACGAAGGCGTGAGGATGCCAATTTATTTTGGCGCTGGAACGACCGTCACGGAATAACCCAGCGAGCGAATTGCAGACTCCACCTTTGCTGCAAGTTGCGGGCTGGAAATCTGGATTTGAGCCGAATGTTTTTCGAGTGAAACTTGCGCGTCAGTGACGCCATCGATCGACCTTGCTTCTGCATCGATCGCCTTGACACAACCATTGCAGTGCATCCCCTGCACATCCAAATATAAAGTTGTGGTTGCCGAGGAAATCGGCGTGACTGCCTTTGTTGTATTTCCAGTTGAATCCTGTGCGGAATCTTGGCAACACATTTTGTCGCAGCCTGTGGATGCAATGCTGGAAAAGATGACAACACCACCGCAAAGCAAGGTATGGATTGGAAAGTTGCGAATTTGTTTGAACGAAATCATGAGTGAACTCCTGTGATAGAACCGATCGCCAATTCAATAGTACGGCGCGCATCAGCCAGAGGCAACATCAATTTCGCGCCAGCCGCCTGCGCATGCCCCCCGCCGCCAAATTGCGCTGCGAAATCGCTGACATTCACGCTTGGCGCGCCCGACGCAGCAGGCTTGCTGCGAAAACTTGCCTTTGTGATTCCAGCTTGAGTTTCAGTCAAGACAACCGACATCACCACCGAACCGATCGACAATGGAACATTCACAAATCCTCCAACATCATCGGAATTCGCACCAGTTTGTGCGAAGTCATCATGGGAAAGCGCCATCACCGTCGCACGACCATCGAGATGAAATGTCAGTGATGAAAGTGCGCGGGCCATTGCGGCGAGACGAACGGGTCGTCCATTCTCGTCGAGCAATTGATATAGAGCCATCTTATCCACGCCATGCGCGAGCAAACGAGATGCAAGCGCAAAGACCGCGGCATCCGCGCTTTGAAAACGGAACCACCCAGTATCAGTTGCCAGACCGACAAAGAGCGCCTCTGCGATTGAAAACTTCGCGCTCGAGCCCGCGGCAATAAGCGGCACGGCAAGTTCGTCAATCAAACGCACCACCAACTGTGTGGTGGATGCCATCGAGCAATCAACCACTCTGTCCGATGCGATGTCGTCGCCACGCGCATGATGATCAAGCCCAACAATTCGACCTGCCATCGATTTGAGCCAAACATCAAGCGGTTCAACCTGACTCCACGCTCCAGTATCCACAAGCACGACAAGGTCGATTGCGGGATCTGGCTGGGAAACCGTCGCCAATTGAATTTCGCCTGGCGCGGCAAGGGCTTGAATGTTTGGATCGACCACTCCAGTGAAAATTCCATCGACTCGCTTGCCCATCGATCGCAGTGCGCGTGTCATGGCGAGAATTGATCCCGCCGCATCTCCATCTGGCTTGGCGTGACTGACCACCGCGATATGCGAAGCAGCCTTCAATCGCCGAGCAATCGAGGATAAATCTGTTGTCGAGAGATATGCGCTCAAGCGACCACCTGCTTGCAATCGCGCGCAATCTGGGCGACAAGAACATCGACAGAATCAAATCGCATCATGCCACGCAACCACTCATGAAAGGAGATGCGCATGCTTTGCCCATACAGATCCGTATTTTTAGGCAGGTCGAGGACATGAACTTCAAGCGTACGTGGACAATCTCCAAATGTTGGATTCGATCCGATGCTTGCGGCAGCGCGCCAATGACGACCTTGCGCATCCTCGACGCCAACCGAATAGACCCCATCACTTGGCAGAACGGAAGTCAGTTGTGCAAAATTCGCAGTGGGATATCCCAATTGACGACCACGCTGTTGTCCAAGCACAACAATTCCAGTGACAGAATATGAGCGACCCAACATGCGCCGCGCATCTGCGACGCGCCCGTTGGCCAAGAGCCAGCGCACCATCGAACTTCGTGCAGAGACGATTTGGCCATCCTGCAGAGCAACATCGACATTATCCGCAACGATTGTCTCAAACTTTTTGCGACGACCAATTTCGCGCAGCGTGTTCACATCGCCACTTCGTCGACAACCAAATCGAAAATCTGCGCCTTCAACCACTGCGGCGAAATTCATTCGCGAATGCAAAAACTCGATGAACTCATTCGGATCAAGAGCAAGCAATTCTGCGGTTGTCTTCAAGCATTCGACTCGGGTGACCCCAGTTTCGATCAGCAAGCGCTCGCGATCTTGATTTGTGGTCAACATCGGAGGTGCTTCTCCGCGCGTCTGCAATGCCGGGTGGGAATCGAAGGTCACCGCAACCACATCGCTTGTGGGCGAGAGATCAAGCGCACGGCGAATAAGCCCTTGATGCCCAATATGGACGCCGTCGAAGTTTCCGATAATGATTGTGGACATTCGTGATATTGCTCTACTTGATTTGAGCAGAAAGGGTACTTTTACGGGATGACCACCGTTCGATCAAACGATGCCACCCAGCCGAGCCCCCAAACTGAAGGATTGCTGGATCAACTCTCAGCCGAATTCCATGCCGCGGCTAGCGTGGTTGTCCCGTGGTTTCTCGACAATATGCCAAAGATGTACTTCCAGGACACCTCCCCTGAAGCGCAGCGAGTGCACCTCCGATCAATCTTGGCTGCGAAAACTTCTGGCCGGCCGATCGATGTCACATTGAAAAGCGCAGATGGGCAATCGATCACTGCGATTCGCAGTGGCAATCGAGCAGGAGTTCTGGCTGACATCGTGCGCGACCTTCCGATGGATTCGTCACTTCGAGCGGCGAAGATTCATTCTTCAAAGGATGGGGAACTTGTCATTGACACATTCGAGTTCGGTGAGCAGGAACCCTATGACAAGTCAAATGCCGCTCAGAATAAAGCGATTGAAACCACAATTGTCTTCTCGCGCACGCATCACCCAAGTCTTCAAGTTGATGCTCTTCGCAAATTCCTCACGGGATGCTCGGCACGCTATTTGACGACGCTGACACCCTTGCGTATGTGCCGCCACTTCGAACTCTTTCGACAGATTTCTGGCACAGACAAACCAATCGTCTCTCTCGAATCGGAAGATGATCCAACCACAAGTCGAATCACGATTGCGGTCTCCAACGCACGAACGAGGACAATGCTTGAACGCGCCGCGCGAATTCTCATGCGACACAATGCCAGCATCACACGTGCTCATTTGGATATCGTGCAGGATGCGCCATATGGATCAGTCACATTCGTGGGATTCATCGCACAGTGGGCGGATCACACCAGAATTGAGGCGAAAGACCCTCGTTGGGCACCTCTGCACAGCGAGATTATGCGCTTGAAGTGGCTCGATTTCCGCGTGGTCGAATTGATTGGGCGACGCCCAGAGTTCACACTTCCTCAAGGCGAATTGATTTCCGCCTTCGCCGATCTTGTTCGTCAGATGCTTGTGCCTAGTGACGCTTTGGCGTTCAGCCGAGATCGCGTGACGATGACGATGGAATCTCGCGCTGCAATCACTCTGCCGATCGTGGAACTCTTCACTTCGCGCTTCGATCCAGCAAAACCACTGGGCGACGCAGAATTCAACGCTCGCGCTGAAAAACTTCGAATCACAATCGATGCAATCAGCGACTCGGATGATGCGCGCGAAATTTTCTCCGCATTCCTGCGCGCCGTGCAAGCAGTGCTTCGCACCAACTTCTTTGTTGCGGATCGATTCTCATTTTCCGTTCGGCTTGATCCTGCGCTGCTCGTTGGTCGAACTCGACCCGAATTGCCATTCGGCGTCTTCTTCGTCTATGGCCGAGGCTTTCACGGATTCCATGTCCGCTTCAAAGAAATTGCACGGGGTGGGCTTCGTGTCGTGAAGCCAGCAAATGCGGTGCTCTTTGACCGCGAATCGGAGCGACTCTTCGACGAGGTCTATGGCCTTGCGTTCGCACAACAGCTGAAAAACAAGGACATTCCAGAAGGCGGCGCGAAAGCGGCAATCGTGCTTGAACCACCCGCGGAAACGAATCGCTGCGTGAAGGCTTTCGTGGATGGCATTCTTGATCTCATCACTCCAGACCCTGCGACGCGATCTCGCATCGTTGATCACTTGGGGCGTGAGGAATTTATTTTCTTGGGACCAGATGAAAACATCACCCCAATGCACATCGACTGGATTGTTGCGCACGCGGCAGCTCGAAAATATCCGCTTGCCAATGCGTTTATGAGTTCCAAACCAAATGGTGGAATCAATCACAAGGAATATGGCGTCACCAGCGAAGGTGTGAATGTCTTCCTGCGTATTGCGCTTTTGTCGCAAGGGATCGATCCCACAAAGCAGCGCTTCACGGTCAAGATCACTGGTGGACCCGATGGCGATGTCGCGGGAAATATGATGCGCATTCTGCACCGTGACTATGGCGCAAACGCCTGCATCGTGGGTGTTGCGGACGGAAGCGGAGTTGGAGAAGATCCGCAAGGACTCGATCATGCAGAACTTGAACGGCTCTTTGTTGCAGGCTTGGCGATTTCCCATTTCAATCCAAAGTCTCTTTCCGCAAAGGGACGCGTGGTCAAAGCGGATACGCCAGAAGGCGTTCAATTGCGTAATTCCCTGCATAATCGGCTGGTTTCTGATGCATTCATTCCAGGAGGCGGGCGACCTGCGACAATCAACGAGAGAAATTGGCGAGAATATTTACTGCCAAACGGAAAGCCCTCAAGCCCGCTGATTGTTGAAGGAGCGAATCTCTTCCTCACGCCAGACGCGCGCATTTCACTTGCGAAGGCTGGAACATTGATCATCAAAGATTCCAGCGCGAACAAATGCGGCGTGATGTGTTCGAGTTTCGAGATTGCATCCAGCATGCTGTTGAACGAGGAACAATTCCTGAAGATCAAACCAACATTCGTCGGACAGGTCTTGGAGAAATTGCGTGAAGCCGCTCGCCAAGAGGCGCTCATTTTACTTGGCGAGGGACGCAGGCATCCATCTATGCCACTTCCAGAATTGTCGACGAAACTTTCCTTGGCGATCAACGCGAGCGCGAATGCGATTCAACCTGCCGTCGCAAGTTGGGCCGCCAA
Source organism: Planctomycetia bacterium (assembly GCA_005792145.1). Classification (GTDB taxonomy): domain Bacteria; phylum Planctomycetota; class Phycisphaerae; order Phycisphaerales; family SM1A02; genus F1-60-MAGs104. Next base: position 21,206 of record SXSS01000100.1, read on the forward strand.
CAATCGAGAAATCTTTCGCGAAGTGGTTCTCAATCACATGCCACGAGAACTCTCCAAGACTGTTGGAGAGCGCATCTTTGATGAACTTCCAACAGCATATTTGGAATGGGTTGTCGCCAAATACGTTGCAAGCAGAATCGTGTACCGCGAAGGGATCGACTTCTTTGCTTCGATGGAACCCTCCGCCGTTGCAGAAACTGCGCTGAGATATCTGCAAAAAGAGCGGGAAATGCGCGGGCTCATTCAGGAAGTACAAGGAAGCAAACTGGAACATGCCGCACGAATCGCAGCATTGCTTGAACGCGCTGGAATTCGAGCCGCACTGCTCGAGATCGAGACATGATCGGAGAAAGAAATATGAAAGCCCAGCTGCTCGCCATCGCCCTCTGCTGTCTCGCCGTCGAAACGAATGCGAACTGCCAAGTCGCTGACGCTCAAATCGATCCGAATGTTCCCGAGGAACGATTGCTGAAAGCGAAGATCGAATCCGTTGTGCTCTATCAAGGACGGGCTGCGATCACCAGAGTTGCAACGACAACTCTGACCGCTGGTCTTTGGAAACTTCGCTTTGAAGATCTGCCAGCGTCAATTCAACCTGAAACACTGGAAGCAAAGAGTGGCTCTGGCAGAATTCTCTCCGTCGATTTTTTTGAGCGTGCTATGCCAGACGCTGCATCGACTCCGGACGCCGCTGTTTTGGATGCGGAAATTCGAAAGATCAACCAAGAGATCTCTGCAACAAATGACACATTGACTGGAGCACAAAGCGAATTGAAAGTTGTCGAATCTGTTGGCGTGCGAGCGGCAAACGATGCAACCAAAGAAGGTGGCACTGCAAAGCTTGACCTTGCAAGCCTTGATGGACAACTTGCCTGGATGGCGACCCAGCGAACCCGAATCGGCGCTGTCATTCGCACGACGATGGAACGAGCAGAGTTGCTTCGAAAAGACTTGCAAACTGCCCAGAATCGACGAAATGCCCTCGGTGGCAGTGCGAAGACCTCTCAATCCGCAGAAGTTTTGCTTGCGATGACAACCGAAGGCGAAGTCCCAGTGCGGTTGTCATATCTCGTGACTGATGCTCGCTGGGAACCCGTCTATTCCATTCGCGCATCACCTGATCGCAATGCCATCGACATTGAATTTGACGCACTCGTGATTCAGAACTCTGGCGAAGATTGGAAAGGCGTCCGACTATCACTCTCGACCGCAAGGCCTTCTCGTGCGGCGAGTCCGCCATCCGTCACACCATGGTTCGTGGATGTCCGCTCGGCGTACGAACGATCGCAAGTGACATCTGTGGCTTCGCGCGTAGAAAGCGCACCCGCCATGCCAGCAAACGATTCGGCGCCGATGGAATTGAAAGACCCCTCAACTGAATTTTTGGCCCAGCGCAAGTCAGCGGCAGAAAAATTGAGCGAAGACGCTGTCGTCGGTGGCTCTGGACCGAGCGTGACATACACCATCGCATTGCCGTTTGATGCGCCGAGCGACGACCAAGTCCGGCGCCGCGCCCGTATCGCATCTTTTGATGCGCCGACAAAGTTTGTCTTTCAAACTCAACCCATCGCATCCGAAGGAGTCTTTCTTCGAGGCACGCTGACCAACGCAAGTCCATTCCAACTGCTGCCAGGTCGCGCATCTGTTTTTGTCGGCGCCGACTATGTGGGAGCAACGCCGTTTGTAGGTGCTGCACCCAAACAAGAATTTGCTGTTTTCTTTGGGGCAGATCCTGCGGTCACTGCACGGCGAGAATTGATCAAGAAGGAAGACCAACAATCTGGACTCTTCGGCGGAGGGCTTGATACTGTCAGCGATTATCGCGTGACGATCGCCAACGGTACAGGTCGGCCGATCGATATGGAATTGTTTGATCGACGACCTATTAGTCGCAGCGACAAAATCGTGGTCAATATTTCCGCAAGCAACTTGCTTCTCTCCAAAGATGCTGATTACATCGCGACCCAATTCCCTCAGGGAATTTTGCGCTGGGATCTTGCGATTCCGGTCACGCCTTCAGGAAGCGAAGGGACTGTCGTCACTTGGACAGTAGTGGTCAGTCGATCAAAAGACATCGAGATTACGCCGCTGCCAGAGCAATAATTTTGCTTGATTGCCTTACGGCTACCAGCCTGAGGTCCACTGGCTTTATGTCCACCAGGGCGTCGCTGGTGGTTCCTCGATAATCGCATCTTTGAGAAATCGAACTGCTCGACGAAATCCTTCGTCAACGCTCAAGAGCGCATCTTCATGTTCGATCGATAGAACGTGGTCATACCCCTGCCGCCGAAGCATCGAAACAAACGGCTTCCAGAACTCGTGACCATGACCATCTCCGCATGTTCTGAAATTCCACGAACGATTGTTCAATGCGGAATATGGTCGCGCGTCGAGATATCCATTGCGTGGTCCTTCGTGTCGATCGAGTTCGGTGTCCTTCGCATGAACATAAAACAAAAGTCCCGCTTCGCCGAGAATTTGTGCTGAAAGAATCGGATCGATCCCCTGCCAGAAGAAATGTGATGGATCGAGATTCGCGCCAAGAATCGGTTTGCCTTTGATCCCCGATGCCGCCATTGCGCGCTGTGAAAGTTCGATGATTGTTCCAGGGTTGTATGCGCAAAATCCAGGATGGCCCTCCCACGCTGTGCGAACTCCGTGCGTCCGACAGAGCTTCGCTTGCGATGCCCAATACGGAACAAGTACATCGTCCCATTGATATTTCAAAGTGTCGCTGAAGTCCGTTGGCCACGGGCAGGTCACCCAATTGGGAGTCTTGTCACCCTTCGCTCCACCTGGACAACCAGAAAAAGTGATCACGATGTCGGTGCCTAATTTTGGTGCCAGCTTCACTGCCGTGACAAATGCGTCATGATGAATCTTTGCAATTGCACGATCTGGATGAACCGGATTGCCATGAACGGCGAGTCCCGAGAGTTCCAAACCGTGGTCTTTCAAAAGCGACTTGATGCGATCCTGTGAACGGCGATCGGCCAAGACCTTCGAAGGCTCGAAGAATGGCTTGCCTGGATATGCACCCACAGGCAATTCAATTGCAGCGAGTCCATTCTCTGCGCAGACCCGAACAACTTCCTCAAGTGGTCGCCCTGAAAAGAGCGCTGACATGACTCCAAGTTTCATAGTGTGGGCAGAGTATCCCGTACAATGCGCCAAGGGAATATGCCCTTATGAAAAAGTGTTTTTCAACCATCCTCCGTTCTCTTCGCATTGGAGCGATCCTTGCCGCAATCCTTGCCGCAAACATAAAGGGCTTTTCTCAAGACCCTTCCGCAACAAAGAGCGTTGATCCACCAGCGGTTTCTCCACAGACGACTCCTGCAGTTGCGCCAGCTGTACCAACAACGACAGCCGAGCCAGTTGCGACTCCCACAACTCCTCAACCTCGACGAGTGCACTTAATCGTCGATCGCAAGACAGAAGCAGGTGGATTCGTTGTGTACGAAGATGAGAATCAAATCACGATCGAGCGCGATGGGAAGAAGCAGGACTTTAAAAAGGATGACATCATTGACGCGATTCAACTGATTGACTTGAAACAACCTTCTATGGCAGTTCTGTATCGCCGTGACGGCAGCGCGGTTCAGATTCAATTAGTCGCAGATGACTTTGATGAAGTCCGCCATATGCTCGGAAAAACTGTTCGGACAATCCCTCGATCAGAGGTCTATCGAGTTGGGCTCATTCGGTCTTTCGAAGAAAGCTATGAGGCTCTCAAGAAAACGATCCATCCAGAAGACGGCATTCGAAGACTTTCATTTTGTGATTGGCTTATCAGCGAAAAGAAATATGCACTCGCGCGAACTGAACTTGTTGCTCTCGTTGCGGACACGAAAATGCCCGAAGCCGTCTTGCTCCTCAATCGTGTTGATGCCCAACTGGCTCTCATGAAAGGAAATGTATCGAAAAAGATTCAACCCCCTGAAAACACAAGCCCATCAAACGTTTCAACCAACACACATTTATTGCCCACAAGAATTTTGACCGACGACGAAGTGAATCTCATTCGGGTCTACGAAATCGATTTCGATAATCCGCCACGGATCATCATCGATCCCGCGGACGCTCGTGCTTTCTTTGATGATTTCGGTTCAAGTCCGCGGATTCCTCCAGATGCACCAAGTCGAAATGCCTTGGTCGTGGGAGATCCAATGAAGATCGTTCGGCTTGCCTTTGAATTGAAGGCTCGAGATTTTTACACCAAAATTCGAGTCGTTGGCGATCCTGCAACTCTCGGTCTCTTTCGTCGCAATGTGCATGACTCTTGGCTCATCCCAAATTGTGCAACCAGCCGCTGCCATGGTGGACCAGATGCGGGAAAGTTTTTTCTCACAAACGAAAATCACGCAGAGGCGAGAGTGAGATACACAAATTTGCTCAATTTGCTTTTGGGAAATTCGAAAGATATTCCACTCGTCGACTTCACTGATCCAAACCGTTCAATCTTGATTCAATATGCACTGCCTAGTGAAGAGGCAACGACCCCTCATCCACCGGTGAAGGGCTGGCGACCAGTTTTTGGACGCAAATTGAATCCGGAAAAACTTGCAAACACACTTTCGTGGATCCGTTCGATGTATCAACCGCGACCTGTTTATCCCATCGAGTACCAGCCCCCAGACTTGCGAACCCCCACCCCAGGAACTCCTGCCGATGCGGACGAGCCCACTCGATAGAGCACTTTGCGCTTATTCAGCGTAGACTGCTAAATCTTCTTCTTGGAAAAATATGAAACGAACATCGATCCTTTCAATCTGCTCTCTCTGCACAATGCTGGCAAGTTCTGCATGCGAAGATCCTTCCGTCGCTATTCAAGATCGGGCAGAGAAACAGATTCGTGATGGCGGTGAAAAGATCTCACAAGTTGCCCATCAAGCAAGCATCGACCGAGTCGCAGCCGCCGAAGAGATGCGCAATGCAGGTTCGAGATTGTCGAATGTTTCAGGTGCAAGTACGACCCAGAAAAATATTGCATCCAGCCTGCGTGCAAATGCCTTGACTCAGGCGGCTTTGCTTGAAATTGGAAAAGCAGACCAGATTGAAAGTACGAATCGATCGAGCAGAATGCTTGCCAACGGCCTTCTTCAGGTGGTCGACGATATTCATATGACCCTTGCCGCCCAAGACACCAAGGGAATTGCCGATGAATCCCAAGTCCTTAAGCCGAATTTGGCGAATGCTGTAAACGAACAACGTGAACATGAGTCACAGCAGATCATCCTCACAACTAAACTGGCAGATTTGCGTGCGGTCAATGAGGTTGCGCTTGCTGATGCTCAAACTTTGCTTGCAGAAGCAGAGGAAATTCGAATTCGAGGATTGCGTGCTCCACGAGGTGAGATTTCAGTTCTCGCGGAAGAAGCAGGACGCAAACGTGATGAGGCTCGCGCAAGTCAAACGACAGCTGAGGATGCTGATGTCAATGCAATGGCTCAGGAATCTGTCCTCCGACTGCGTGCCGGCGAAGCACTCAGCGCTCAACTTCGGGCGCGGGCATTTCAGGGAGCACTTGATGTACTTGGAGAGTTGTCATCGATTCAGAATGCAACAGAATTACAGGAAAACACGATATCTGATTCGCTCAAAGATTCAATTCTGAAATTGGTTGCCGCGTCGAATCCAGACGAAGATTTGGAGTTGAAGGGTTGCTATGAACGAACTTTCTCTGATCTCGAAAATGCTGGCGCCGCCGCTCAGTTAAGTCAACCAAAGAATAGTTCGAACTTCAGTATCGCTGCAGCAAAAGCTCGAGCACTTTTGATGCGCGGCGAAGGTGAATTCCAACAAGCGCTTCTCTATCGAGCGCTTGCGATGAGCCCCAGTATGAGTCAGTCTGAAGATGGATTCAAAGCCAATGCTGATGCTTGGCTGACCAAAGCACAAGCCTCGACCAAGGAAGCGATCGATGCATACACCGCGCTGCAAGAAGTTCTTGCCAATAGTGGATCAGAGAGTCCATCCAAACAAGCACTTATCGTGACCGTTGAACGAGCACTTAAGATTGCGATGCCAACCTTTGAACTGGTGGCTGTAGCGCCAACAGAGGTTGCCAACAAAGATGAAAGCGCCGCGCCTTCGGAAGTGCCTGCTGAAGCTTCCGAAGAAACGACCCCCGCAACTTCCGAAAATGCATCGATGGCATTTCCATTCGCCACTGCAGAGGATCTCGCCGCATTCTTTGCTTCCTCCAAGCGTGACCCTGCATTGACAGCGCGAATAGATGAAATTTTGATTGCGATCACTCCCGAAGGACAAGAACTCGCAACAACTGCTTTTGGAGCGGTTCAAGCGATCGGGAAATTGCAAGTTGCGATGCAGGAAAAATTCGGGAGTTCCAATCTTGGCCCTCTTTCTGCAATGATTGGTCAGGGTTCGCAAGCAACAGTCTCTGATGCGACCGAAAAAACAGCGACAATTGATATCAAGAGTGCACAAGGTGCGCTGTCTTTTAAGGCTGCACTTTCGGACAATGGATGGATGCTTGATCTGGATTCAACCGCGGTTGAAATGGATGAAACCATGAAAGCGCAAATGTCCGCAGCTGGCGCAATGATGGGCACTCTGACTCAAGGGTTGACACAAGTCACGGAACGAATTGAAAACGGTCAACTCAAGAGCGCCCAAGCTGTTCAAGGTGCGCTGATGATGGCCATGCAGAAGTTGATGGGTGGTATGGGCGGCCCTGGTGCCGGCGCCCCCCAAGACGACAACACCCCAACCGAAAACTAGGCTGAACTTCGGCCAAAACATAGCCGAATCGATTCTGCGATTTGATTTTGTGATTTGAATCTTTGTATTGCAGTGGTGTGCAGCGGAATGATTCTCCCCACAGCTCAACAAGTATGCAGTTGCGCAGTTGTTTGCGTGGAAAGTTCAATCCAATTTTGCTGGCTGATTCAGCCGATCCAATACTTCCCGCGCAGCTTCTCGAACCATTGGGTCTTCATTTTCATCACGAGCGATCCGCCGCACAATTCCACCAACTGGATCATCACTCGACCGCCGTAACACCTCCAGCGAACACCACACCGCGTTGCGCCGAACATGCTGCGCGAGAACTCGATTGAGCGCACTCGGTCCAAATGCTGCGCGACGAGTCGGCTCGTCCCAACCAAGAACCGCGCGCAAAGAAAAGGCCGCATTTCGCCCGTCATATTCTGGATGAATTCCCATTCGAAGCGACAATCTTGTCGGCTGATTGTGCGGACAAACCTCTTGGCAGATATCGCATCCCAAGAGCCAGTCCCCCACTTTTGCCGCTGACTCTGGATCGGGCCGCACACGCTCTTCAAGCGTGATTCCACTGATGCACTTCGTCGCGTCGACCGACCAAGGTGTGATTGCACTCGTTGGACACGCATCAATGCAGCGCGTGCACGATCCACACGGATCACCACGATGCGACAGATTTGGTGCTGTTGCATTCAACTTTGCGGTCGTTACGTATGAAGCGAGTAAGACCCACGAACCAAGTTCTGGCAAGATGAGCAGCGTGTGCTTGCCGCATTGACCAAGTCCCGCTCGCTCCGCCATTTCACGCTCCATAAATGGTTCAATATCGCAGCAAACTTTCCCCCGCGCTCCTGGAAGCGCCTCTTCCATTTCTCGCTGCAATCTTCGCAATCTTTTCTTGATGCGTCGGTGATAATCGCGTCCGCGTGCATAACGCGCGGTTCGTCCCGCGGACTCGAATTCGCCCGTTGCAGGATCGACGACTTGTGCAGGACGTTGATCAGGTCGACCATCGTGATATCGATCAGCAACCACCACAATGCTCTGCGCGCCAGGTACAAGCTTGCGCGGATCAAGTCTGACTGAAATATTTTTACTCATCCACTCCATCGATCCATGATGCCCCGCTGCGAGCCAAGCATGTAACTCTTCGCCACGACTGCTTTCTGCCGCATCACAAATTCCCACTGCTGCAAATCCAAGCGAGCGACTTCGAGCGAGTGCCCACTCTGTCAAAGCCGATGCGTCTGATGGATCGGTTGGACACGCGATCTCATTCATGTCAGACATTTTCAAAGGCCCAGCATTCGCGCGAGCCCCGCAGGTGGAACATCCGCGATCAATCCATCAATCTTGGTCGATCCGTTGAACGCGGAGCATCCGTCAGCAGCCAAATATCCGCTGCGTACGGCGCCCTCCATCGTCGCGGGCCAGCCCGTATCACACCAATCCCCAGCGAGCAATAAATTATCAATTCCTCCGCGGATTCCATCACGAACAGCGCTTGGTCGCAGGTCATCAATTCCTGGCGTGCATGCAAATGTTGCGCGTTTTTCCTTGACAGCGCGAAACGCAATGGGATCAAGGCCACGCGTGTTTGGAAGCGCCCACTGCACATCGTTCATCACCTTGACGACGATATCGGCCTCATCAAGTTCCATCCATTCATCTGCTGCGCTGATGACGGCATGAACATGTGAACGCCCCTGCGAGTCCACGCCTTTATCAAAGAGCCACTGCGTCGCACGGCCTGGCAAGACGATGTGAGGAGTTTGCATAATCGGCTGATCGAAAAAAAGATGCACCCCAAGAATTGGGCTGAATTGAATCTCTTCCAAACGCGCGAGTCGAACATCTGCCGCGCGCATTGTGTCAGAGCAAAGTTTTGCCAATCGATCTGGTGGAACGGATGCGATCACTGAAGATGATTCGACCATTCCCTCATCGGTCACAACGCCTGTGACGCGCCGACCATCGAATGCGAGTGCGAGTGCGCTCACTCCCATTCGAAGTTCGCCGCCACAAGAACGGAGAATCTCCTCCGCTGGGTCATAGAGCGACAAGAGAGGAACAGACGAGAGACCCATCACTGGACTCCACGAATCCTGCAGAAAACCCTGCTGAAAGACATACATCGCATAGAACGCGTCGGTCCGATCACATGGGACATTGCATGCGCTAGTGATGACTGGCTCCCAAAAAAGTTCACACGCGGCACGCGTCTGTTTGGTCTCGTTCAAGAACTCTCCAAAAGATCTTCCACGCCATCGCTCTCGACCTTCGCGTCCCAAGCGAATCAATCGCCACATCGCTCGGGCAATCGACCGCTTGTCTGCGACACCAAGAAATTTCATGCGTAAAAAACTGATTGAGAAATGTCCAGGTGCGGGAAGTCGTCCCGGCATCATCACATCTGGCTCGTATGGAGGATTTGCCCACCAGATACGAGGATGCCACTGCACGCTTGTGAGAACTCCAAGTCGGTCATAGAGATCAAGCAAGTTGGTGCAACTTCCCATCAACACATGCTGACAATTGTCGAGCATTTCTCCACTGCGAGGATCGACGAAACTCGTCGCTCGTCCACCAAGTTTCTTTTTGGATTCCAGCAGCACCACGCGTTCGCCTGCATCGACAAGGCGAATTGCGGCGGCGATACCTGCCAGTCCGCCTCCAACGATTGTGATCGGTGGCTTCATGACTTGCGGCCCATGCCGCGAGCACGAAGCGCGATCATCACTTTGCGTATCGTCGGCAATGAGACACGCTTGCGCGAAATTTGCGATGGATCACGGGCAATTCGCTCGAGAAGTTCACGGTAAATCTCGGTGAGCGCCCAAAGCGTCGGTCGGCACATTGGATCGATCATCGCATCAAGCGGCTGACTTCGCACGAAATGTTCGCGGGCACGGTCGATCATCGCGCGCATCAACTGTTCGCACTGAGCGGGCTTTGACCACGCGCACAAATCTTCGGCGGTGATTCCAAATCGATCAAATTCTTCTTGAGGAAGATAGACCCTTCCAAGTCCAACATCTTCAACAACATCGCGCAAGATATTCGTCAATTGAAACGCGATGCCACGATCAACGGCAAGTTCGAGCGCGCGCGGATCTTCGAATCCCCAAATTCGCACGCAAACTGTTCCAACCGTACTTGCAACCTGACAGCAGTAGGCGCGCAATTCGTTCCAGTCCGCAATTTTTCGAGGCTGCAAGTCCGCGATTTGACCATCGATCATGAAATGAAAGTCGTTCGCGTCAAGAGGGTATTCCCGCGCCACCGCGGAGAGCGCAATCCAAAGTGGTTTTTCCGAGAGTGATCGCCCCGCAAGCGCATCAACTGTGGCGGATCGGAAAGAATGAATATCGTTTTCGCCAGAGTTACTTCTGCAATTGGCGCTGATCTGGGCACCAGAAGCTTGGCCATCAACGATGTCGTCCGCTTCGCGCATCCAAGCATAAATCGCATACATCGCAGAACGCCGAGGTTCTGGGGTCAAGCGAAGTCCCCAGTAGAAATTCCCCGCGCGCGTTCGAGTGATTTCTTTGCAGACTGCAACTGCTGCGCGAGTCTGCGCATCACTTTGCAAAGCGCTTTGTGCGATCAGACTCATTTCACATCTGCTCCGATTTTTCTAGTGGCCCATCGAGCACGCAGCACCAACGAAACTTTCGCCCACTTGGAAAGTCGCGGACGAGAGAGACATGTTTCATAATTCCAATTCTCAATCTGGCGAAGCGTTCCTGCGCCGCCTTGAAGAAAGAGCCAAATCAACGGTCGGTTGTTGGGTTTGAGCATTGGCAATAACGAAGATCCAGATTCAAAGAGCCCCCACGTTCGAAGGGTCAACTCTCGCATTGATTCTCGCCATGACTGGAGAAACATTTGATCTGGAGCGTATCCCTGCCGACAAGTCGAGACAAGCCTTTCCTCGAATTGTTCGACTTTCCAATATTCACGCGGCACATAGATGCGATCCCGTTCTAGGAGATCGCGACGCGCATCTTGCCAGTGATTGGTCAGTTGGAGCGCAGTGCAAATCGCATCGCTGCATCGCAAGCATTCTTCGTCGCGCCGTTCGCCAAGCAACATCAGAACCAGCCGCCCCACTGGATCTGCGCTCAATTTGCAATATCCGATGACTTCGTCCCATGTTTCGTATCGCGTCTTTATCTGATCCATCTCGAAGGCGCTGATCAAGTCATCGAACGGTTCTTGCGGAAGTGAATGGCGTGAGATGACTGGCATCAACGCAACAAAGATCGGGTGACTTGCGTGACCTGCGAAACATTGATGCAATTGATCACGCCACCAAGCCAACAACTCCGTGGAGCGCTCGCGACTATCAGTTTCATCACCAAGATCATCGGCGGCTCTGCAGAATGCATAGACAGCAGAAAAATCATCGACCAAAGAAGCTGCGACGAAGCGACTGAGCACGCTGAAGTTCTCACCGTGATTTTGCGTTAAATCCTTACACCATCGCTGAGCCTCTGCCAGCGACGCTGTTCGCGAACTCGTCGGTCCGAACTCCGCGAGCGCAACCGTTCGATCTGCCTTCGTCGCATTCATATGATTCCATAGGCTACACCGACAAAAGAGGGATGAACGGCTATGATGTGATGCTCGTGAAGATCCTTCTCGCCAATCCCCGTGGTTTCTGCGCCGGCGTCTATATGGCAATCGATGTGGTCGACCAACTGCTCGATCTTTGTCCCGACGAGACGATCTATGTCTTTCATGAAATCGTGCATAATCGACATGTTGTTGAACGATTTCAAAGACGCGGAGTCGAGTTCGTCGAATCCATCGCTGAAGTTCCAGACGGCGCAATTGTGGTCTTCAGCGCGCATGGAGTCAGTCCAGCAATTCGCCACGAAGCGAAAGCAAAGAAACTTGCTGCGATTGATGCGACATGCCCACTCGTCACCAAGGTGCACGCAGAAGCAATCCGATACGCACGCAAGGGATTTCAAATTCTGCTCGTTGGACACCGACATCATCAGGAAGTTGTTGGAACTCTCGGCGAAGCTCCTGAAGTAATGCAGGTCGTGGAGAAACCTTCTGACATCGCCAGTTTGACCATCTCCGATCCAGACAAGTTGGTCTATCTCACTCAAACAACGCTTTCCCTTGATGATGCAAACACAATCATTTCCGCACTCAAGGTTGCATTCCCTAATATCAAAGATCCGCCAGTCAGCGATATTTGTTATGCCACAACGAATCGCCAAATGGCCGTGCGAGCCATCGCACCCAAGTGCGATCTCGTCCTCGTTGTCGGGAGCGCGAATTCTTCCAATTCAGTTCGACTGACTGAAATATCTATGAATCTAGGCACTCCGGCGCGATTGATCGATGACCGAAGCGAAATGAAAGCCGAATGGTTTCTTGGTGTTGAAACACTTCTTGTCACTGCCGGAGCGAGCGCGCCAGAAGATCTTGTGCACGATTTGATCGAAGATCTCGTGCGTACTCACGGAGCCGAAGTCGAGCAACACGATGTCTGCCACGAAGAAGTCGAGTTCGGTCTGCCTGGAACACTCAAGACAATGATGCGTGCGCGTGGAGTTGATCCCGCTGGCCGTCGGATCGTGCGCGGCGATGAAGGTTCTCGCTTGCACGAGTGGTTTGCCAAGCACAACATTCCTTTCCGTACAGTCGACTTGACGGTACAGGGATCAGCAATTCAAAATTGACCGCTCCAGACGATTCCATCCTGCCGACGAATCCGCCGACCGATCAGCCAATAGAATCATCGGCAGATCAGTCCAATTCTCGCAGTCATGAGAAGTCCAATATGGCCCACTTCTTCGACTTGAATCAGGAGAAGCTTGCCGCATGGGTGATTGAACACCGTATGCCGCGTCATACAACCGATCAGATTCTTGATTGGGTTTATCGCAAAGGCGTTTGCGATCCCGCGCAGATGACCAATCTTTCGCGAGGTCAGCGGGCATACTTGGCAGATCACATTGCGTTCACCCGTGGCCGCACAGTCGCGCATCAATCCGCAAGCGATGGCACGCAGAAGTTGCTTGTGTCATGGGCGCAAACTGCTGAACCAACGGAAACAACTGGGACACTCCCTATTGTTGGTCAATCAAATGTTGCGCGCGGCCAAGAAACAGAATGCGTGCTGATTCCAGCGGAATCTCGGCGAACTGCATGCATTTCCAGTCAACTTGGCTGCCCAGTGGGATGCAAATTCTGTGCATCAGGCATTGGCGGGCTTGAAGGAAATCTATCGGCTGGACAAATCATCGAACAGGTCTTTCAACTTGGACAATTGAAAGGTGTTGATCGAATCTCGCATGTGGTCTTCATGGGAATGGGCGAACCTCTCGCAAATTATGCTGCAGTCACCGATGCGATTCGAACGCTCAATGCACCATGGGGATTTGGAATTAGCGCCAGACGCATCACACTTTCAACTGTTGGATTGCCGATGGCGATTCGCAAGTTCTGCGACTTCGAGATTCCTGTGACACTTGCGCTGAGTTTGCATGCACCAAACGATGCGCTTCGCAGAGAGATCATTCCGTGGGCAGAATTCAGCACAGTCGAAGAATTGCTTGATGCGTGCGACGAATGGTTCACGAGAACTGGACGCGAGATCACGTTGGAATACATCTTGCTTGGTGGAGTCAACGATCGACCAGAACATGCTGAAGAACTTGCATTTCATGCGAAGCGCATCCATGCCAATGTGAATCTGATTCGATACAACGAAGTCCGAGGCATGCCATATCAGCGCCCTTCGACCGAAGATGTCTTGCGCTTCCAAAACATTCTTCGCCAGCGCGAGGTCAATGTGCACATTCGAGCAAGTCGCGGCCGTGATATCGCCGCAGCTTGCGGACAATTGCGACACGAACACGCCAGTAATGTGCGGCCTGTCTGAATTGTCCCTTTTGGAATTCGCTTCAGATTAAAGTTGAGCAACTTCCGGCGCAGGTAACGCCCCACAATTCAAGGCGAATTGTTCAATTTCCGCGGCGGTCATCTTGCGGATACTTCCGTCGATTGCGGCATCGTGAACACGGCGCGCGAACTCGATCCACGCACTTCGTCGTGCGACATCGACCGCTGCGCGAGCAAAAAGATTCTGCATCATCTCGCGAACCGCGCGTGACTGAAAATTTCCACGCAGTCCCATTGGTATGAACGGCAATGTCGTTCGCAAAATCTGATCGGGCCAGTCGCTTGACCGAAACTCGACGACCCATCGATTGCTTGCCAACCGAATTTCCAACCGGTGCAAATAACGCCGCCGTATTTCGTCACCGCGCGCAAGATGCACACCGAGCGTTTCGCGTATGCGGTGACTTTGATCGAGGCTTGTCGTAAGCGCACCGACATACCAAAGATCACGAATCAGAAAGCACTCCGCCAACGGCAGAATCGCCAGTCGCGCGAGTTCTCCAGAGTCCGCTGGATCATCATTGCGGCGCAGATCGCTGATGCATGCGGCAAACTGAGTTGCGTATTCGAATCCTCCCCACATCTCGCAACGCCGCATCGCCATCGCGAAATCACGCATTGCTTCGCGGCCATGTCGAGTATTCGAAAGTGGTGTCAACTGTGCCAACATTGCCGCGACCGCCTTGCGAAGTCTTCGACCTCGACTGCGATCTCGTCTTCCACCAAGTTGACGATCGGCGCTCACGCGTCTGGCAAGTCGAAGCGTGTCTTCAGTCGCCTTTGATTGCGCAGTCATCTTCGCTGTCGCGCCTGGGGATTGATCTGTTTTTGCCGCCAAGATTCGCCCAAGCTGAATTGCCTCGAAACTTCGCGCAAATCCTCGTAATTCCATACGGCGAGCCGCCTCTTCCAACGCTTCGATCGACACAGGAATGAATCCTCGCTGAAATGCAATTCCAAGTGCGACCAAATCGCAGAGCCGATCCGTCAAGAAGATTGCTCGCGCCTCGGTGACGATATCGATGAGCACACGTCGATCTGGATGTGTCGTGACTTCCGCAACCGACGGAAGTCGGTTCGCCGCCTGCTGAATCTCCGCATCAATTTGATCTTCGAGTGGACAAATGTTTGCGATGATCGCTGTACGCAGCGGATCAGCAACTCGAAGTTGTGCATCGGTGGCAATGGCGCGAATTGTCTCGACAGGATCAATTCCAATCACAACATCTGCTTCACCATATGGAATCTGAGTGGTGAAACTTGCAAGCTCGGCGAGATGCACTCTCCCTCCATCATCAACAACACTGGGCGATTCTTCGTCCATCCGTGTAAAGACCAACTGCGTCCAAGCACGACGGCCAGGCCCAATGGGAACACCAAGATGCGTCCAATCAACTCGGAAACCCATCTTGCGACCAGCCTCCGCCAATAATTGTCCCGCCACTCCAGGTGCGTCGCCGCGAAATCCTGCAAGATGTATGCGCCACATTCCTTGCTCTGCGTGCAGCGGACGCGGCGGAGTCATCCGAACTGAAGTTCGCAACTCATCAATTCCAGCGGGAGGACGAGTGCGAACGATTTCAACCTGTTCGAGCAGCGATTCGAGCTTGAAAAACACTCCTTTTGCCCCAGCCACAATTGAACGCTCGACAAGTGGTTCGGATCGAAGCGGATCGGATCCACGCAAAAGTCCCCGCGCAACTTGAGTCGCAAGTCCAGGGTCACGAAGTTCGCACGCGTTATCCGCAGGAAGAACAAATCGCTGGAATCGAAGAAATCCATCGCGATCAATTTCTCGCGCAGTGCGATCGAGTGCTGTGATGTTGCGCCGTGGCGGCGGACCATCACGCGCAATCACAATCGTCAACGCTGTGGACTCCGCCGCCATCACAATCCCATCGCGAAGCGCCTCGCTGTCGTTGATATCGAAACGCAAAAAAGTCAAACTTGTCTCTCCCACTGTTCCCGAAGCAGCTCGAGCGATGCGCTCGATGTCAAGATTTGCATCATCACCAAAATCACAGACAACAATAATTCTTGGATTTGATTCGAACTCCGCTTGTTTCACTGCGCCAATACCTTCGCGCCCGAAGCGGCGACCATCCCATGTTTCGACGGTGCAGATCACATCCGCACTCGGCGGCGATTGACGATCATTCACAATCACTCGACGCAGTTGATCTGGATAGACCCGTGCTGCAACAATCGCAGCGGCTTCTTCGATTGCACTTGCGATCACATCGAACGCTGATCCAATACCAATTCCCGCACTTCTGCGAGGCAAGTCTATTGTTGCCACCCACGCTGGCACCCGCGCAAGTCGTTCATTCAACTGCAATCCTGGGCGAATTTCATGCAACAAACGCACGACACGACGAGTAAGCAAACTTGTCCTCAATCCATCGTTGATGCCAAGCGGTTCGACATCGCCTGCAGCGGGCGGCATCGAATTCCACCAGACTTGCGCAGGCACCCCACCACTTCCACGCATCGATTCGGCAATTGCGACAATTCGAGTCGCAACCGATCCTGGTCGAGCCTCGACAAGAATGACGTGATGGCAACGCTCCAAGATTCGAATGACAGCGGCATGATCGATTGGTTCGATGACCGTCAATCGAAGCACTGGCACTCGCCCCGTCATACTCATTTCATCGAGCAAGTGACGCACTGCGACAGCGCTTGCACCAATAGCAAGAAAACCATACTGCTCTCGTTCTCCGGGATTCGGAAGATGCTCGAG
Organism: Planctomycetia bacterium; assembly: GCA_005792145.1. Lineage (GTDB taxonomy): Bacteria > Planctomycetota > Phycisphaerae > Phycisphaerales > SM1A02 > F1-60-MAGs104. The sequence continues at coordinate 37,626 of SXSS01000100.1, forward strand.
CCGATTCAATTCGAGTCCGCGAATGATTCGCAGCGGATCGGCGGAGTCTCCCAGTCGCGGCGCTTGCTTGCGGCGCAACCAGGCATCGTGATCGACCCGAGAAACTTGACGATTGGGAGCCACAAGAAGTGTGGACCCCGAGCGCAAGATCGACACATGAATAATGAGCGCCGACGGACGACGAGTAGCGCGAGACAATCGAAGAACTTCATCGCATCCACTGCGTACTCCTGCGATATCGCAAGGTTCGACTGCTGTGAATCCAGCGCGGCGGCTTATTCGACGAGGGCAGGTCGCCTCAACGGCGAATGGGTTGTCCTCCATCACCACGCAAATACCTGCCGATTCGCCAAGGGGCGTCTGAGACAATTGCGCGAGTGACAAGACCACACTGTCCAATTCATCATTTGGAATCAGGATCGCGACGCGCCGACCACGCGCGGCTTCTTGTGCGGCAAGTTCGATTGCGCGTGAGGCATCCTGCACTTCAATAACTCTGACCCCATTGCGTTGGAGAATCAATTCATTTGCTTCCAACTCCGCCGCGCGGAAAACGGTGTCGAATGGAGCGCGCCTGACACCGAAAATCACATGGACATCAAGTTCGGTTTCAAGAAAACCTTTCAACATTGCCTCGGCCGCAGTGCAGAGTGCTGATCCATCCACTCGCGCCAGCGGTGGAGACCATTGTGTCAATGCATTTGTTTCCGCCGACGAGTTCATTGTGGAGATCGTAGTCCCAACAGACGGAATGTCATCTTGTGCGTAATACTTCCGCAACAACGAATGCCAAGGCATTTTCGTCGTGATCTGGAGCACGGTGCTTTGCAAGAGCGGCGACGGCAGAATCCGCATTCGCAACTGCGAAGGATTGCCGCGCACCGCTGAGCATTCCAACATCATTCAGGCCATCGCCGACAGTGACTACTTGCGACTCATCAATCCCGCGCAACTTGCAGAGCCTTTGAATCATTAACCATTTATCAACATTCGCATCGAAAATTTCGAGCAAGTGCGTATCGATGCCAGCTGTGCCAAGTGCGACCAATGCAGGCCAATGCTTGATCGCAAGTCGCTCTGGAACTTCTTTGCGAATTGCATCTGCGACGAGAGCCAAATCGCTTGCGATCGCTACTGTTCCAACACGCAGAACATGTTCCAACTGCGCAGAGCGCTCGCTTGCATCATCGTGCAACTGTGGCACAGAGCGAGTCGTTACTGGATGCACTCCGAACCACCAGCGACTCGCTGCGTCAAGTTGTGCGTCGCCCACCAATAAATAGTCATATCCTGCTTGAGTCGAATCTTTCAAGAGATGAGCGAGATGTCCATGACGAATGAGACTCTCTGTGCAGTGGCTGACGAGATCGTGCGAAATCACGATTCGGTCTTCGCAGCGCCCGCTCGCGATGTCGTGGAGAGCGGCGCCACCAGCCGAAATAACCACTCCTGATCCCAGCACATCTTGTGCAATACTTTGACATTCAAGCCAAGAACGACCCGTTGCGAAAACGACTTCGATTCCAGCATCTTTCGCCAACTCAATCGCCTGTCGGTTCGCCAATGAAACTGAACCACTGCGATCAAGCAGTGTTCCGTCGAGATCAGTCACAAGAATCTTGCAGCGCATTGAATTCTTGCGTAATGGTACACTTCGACCCCTTATGGACCGCAAACGACTTGGCAACGTGCAACAAACCGATTTGACCGAAAGTCGAATCAACGACGACTTTCTTTTCTGGCTCAAGACCAGCGGACCGAATTGGCTTCTCGCCGTATTGGTCGTTGCATGCTTGGTCATGGGATGGAATTGGTGGAAGAATCGCTCGGCGCAAGCGCGCGATCTCGCATGGGCAGAACTCGACGCTGCGGATCTTCCATCGTCGCTGAAAGATGTCGCAGTCAAGCATGCTGATATTGATGCAGTCGCATCATTCGCATTGCTCAACGCAGGAGATCGATATCTGCAGAGTATCGTCACAGGGCAACGATTTGATCGTGAAGCAACAGCGACCGATGCGCAGTTGACACCAGCTATGAGATTGGAATGGCTCAATGAAGCCGACGGTCTCTATACAGAAGTCATCAAGAATGCACAGTCAAACCCGAAGAATGCCGCAAGTCGAGGATTTGAAGTGAGCGCACTCTTCGGACGCGCTGCGGTCGCTGAATCAAAGGGCGATGTTGCTGCCGCGAAGGTCTCGCTCGAAGCTGCGCAGGCTCTTGCAGGAACTGAATATCCATGGGTTGCGGGTCAAGCAAAGGCTCGCATCGAAACTCTTGGAGTGATTTCTTCGCCGTATCCGATTCCACCCGCACCACCCATTGCGGTCCTCCCTGATGGAACGCCATTGGATCTTTCCGGTGCTAGTTCGAATGCGGAGGCAGATGCCATGAAACTTCTCATGAGTGATGTTGCCAAGAGTGCTGCTCAACCAGCCAATGCACCCGCTCAAGAGCCAGCGCCAGTTCCAGCGCCTGCGCCAGTTCCTGCGCCTGCGCCTGCGCCAGTTCCTGCGCCTGCGCCATAAGACTGTGAAGAATTGAATTGCTCTCCACCAGTTCCAGCGACGACGCGAGCAAAGTTCCCAGCGATATCTCCAGCGATATTTCTGCGGATGATCCGCAGAATCTGCTGACATCTGCGGGAACTGTCAATCGTGAAGCGCTCTTTGCACTCTATGAAGAATCTGCCGCTGCGGACGATGATCATCCCGTCCAAGTCACTTTCACTCTCAGTCACGATCTTGAAAAGCGACTTGATCGCTATCTCGTTGATCGCGTTCCATTTCTCAGTCGCACTGCGCTCCAGAGATTGATTGAAGAAGATGCAGTGCTTGTCAATGGCCGCATTGCCAAAGCAAGCACAAAGTTACGCAAGGGAGATGTGGTGATCGCAACTCTTCCCCCACCGCCGAGCAGCGAAATTCCTGCGGAAGAAATGCCGCTTGATATTCTCTTCGAGGATGACGAATTGATCGTCATCAACAAGCGGCCTGGGCTGATCGTTCATCCCGCGCGAAGTCATAAATCTGGAACATTGATCAACGGACTTGCGTGGCATTTTCAGCATCGATCAAGCGGGCAACTTTCGACAGTCGGTAAAGACTTTGCACGACCAGGAGTGGTGCACAGACTGGACAAGCACACCAGCGGCGTGATGGTCGCGGCGAAAACAGACACCGCACATTGGCGACTCGGCAAGCAGTTCGAACTTCGTCAAACACGCAAGAGATATATCGCTTTGGTTCAAGGCCACCCCGAACCGCATGTCGATCTGATCGACCTTCCACTTGGAAAACATCCGACGATCCGCGAAAAATATGCGGTGCGGCATGATGACACGGGCAAACCATCGCAGACTGTCTACCGCGTGTTGGAAGAATATGAAGGATGTTCATTACTCGAACTCGAACTTCTCACTGGCCGCACTCACCAGATTCGCGTGCATTTGGCGCATCTTGGATATCCGCTCGTGGGCGATGACATGTACGGCGGCAAACATGTGACTGAACGAGACTTTGGCGGCAGCACCGACGCCCCACTTCTCGCACGACAAGCTCTGCACGCGGCTCTGCTTGGATTCAAGCATCCAATCTCCAACGAGCCCATGACATTTCAAGCGCCACTTTGGAGCGACTTGCAACGAGCAATCGAATTACTCCGCACGCATCGATTTCAAAAGCGAATCGATGCAGTTGGAACACTTGTCACTGTGCCGTAACTGTTGGAGTGACCGCAAAGATTTCGCTTTGCAATAAAAATCAGATTCGCTCTTCGCCGGAATTTCGCCGCATCAATTCTTGCAGTGCGCTTCGGGGGGAAAGTCCAGAGAACAAGACTGCGTGAACTGCGTTTGCAATGGGCATCTCCACTCCATGCTGCTGCGCAAGCTGCACCACGACTCTGCAAGTCTCAACCCCTTCCACAACGGATTCCATTGATTTCACAGCGGAATCGCATGATTCTCCACGACCGATTCTTTCGCCAAGCGTTCGATTTCGTCCATCCATGCTGAAGCAAGTGGTTGCAAGATCGCCCACGCCCGCGACGCCAAAAAATGTTTCTCTGCGACCTCCAAGAGCAATTCCCAAACGAGAAATCTCTGCCAGTCCGCGCGCGAGCAATGTCGCCTTGGCATTCATTCCAAGTTCCATTCCATCAACCATTCCCGCGGCAAGAGCGATCACATTTTTTATTGCTCCCGCAGCTTCGACTCCCACCTGATCGGTCGTGCAATAGATGCGCCAAGAGTCCGTCGCAAGCGCTTTCTGTACGAACATCGTCGCAGATTCAGAACCCGCGGCAACAAGCGCTGTCGGCAATCCACGAGCCGCTTCGGTTGCAATCGTTGGGCCGGAAAGTGTGACGATTTCTCCGCCAATGTTCAGAGTTGCGAGCACCTCGCTCGGTCTCATTCTTGATTCGACTTCGAAACCTTTCGCGACCGTCACTACGCATGCACTCTTTGGGCAATCCTTGCCAAGAACTTTCCAAATAGAACGAGCGTATTGAGCCGGTATGGCGGTGATCACCAAATCAGCTCCCGACATTGCATGTCGACCATCGATAGTGATGGCGATTGATTCCGCAATGCGCAGCCCTTTGATTCTTGGACTTTCGCGATTCGCCAAGAGGGGCGCAATCTCTTGTGTATCGCGTCCCCAAAGCGAAACCTCGTGCCCCGCTTTCGCGCAGTGGCACGCAAGAACGGTTCCAAATTGCCCACATCCAATGACAGCGATCCGTTGTGCCATCCAAACACCCTACCACGACTCGAGTTCGCAAGCGTGCTAACCTTCAAGACAATTGGAGAACCCCCGTTTATGACCACCATTGATGCATCCACAGCAACAGCTCGCAACGACAGCGAGAACGAATCCGCACAAGGCGGTATCCGACTTGAGCGGAGACTTTTTATTGCGCTCTGCGGAGGCATGATGCTCTTGGTTGCGTGGTTGGGTTCCGCGCTTTTCGGAATTGAACCCTCCGTTGCGCAAATTCCAGCTGTGATTGGCGCGATCATTCTGACTGTGCCGATGGCCGTCGGCGCAATAAAAGAATTGAAAATGGGTCGTGCATCGAGCGATGCGCTTGCGACTTTGGCGGTGCTTGCGGCAATGGCGAATCATCTCTATCTCGCCGCAGGATTTCTTGCTTTCTTTCTCTGGCTCTCAGAACTGATTCTCTCACGAACTGCTTGGGGCGCTCAGCGCGCAATTCGCGATCTGCTCGAATTGACTCCAGACATGGCGCGCATCGTCGACGCTTCTGGCAGTGAGCGTGAAGTCAGTCGCAATGTCGTGAAGGTTGGTGATGTTCTTCGTGTGCGGCCTGGAGAAAATCTTCCCGCCGACGGTCGCGTTGTGCGCGGCACAAGCAGCATCAATCAGGCTTCATTGACTGGAGAAGCTGTGCCAGTCGAAGCGCAGGCTGGACTTGATGTGTATGCGGGAACCACGAATTTGACTGGACAATTGGATATTTCTGTGACCGCTGTCGCAGGAGAGACCACGATCGGCAAAGTCGAAACGCTCATCCGCGAAGCTGAAAATTCCCGCAGTGATCGCCAAGAACTCATCGAACGATTGGCCGCGTATTACGTTCCAGTCGTGTTGATGGTCGCTGGATTAGTTTGGTTCTTCACTAGCAAGAGCGTGTTTGCAGAAATTCGCGATCAAGCAGCCGTGCGTGCGATTACCGTCTTGGTCGTCACTTGCCCTGGCGCGCTTTTGATTGCATACCCCACCGCAATGGTTGCTGCATTTGCCGCAGCGGCTCGATTGGGAATCATGATCAAGCAGACGCGAACATTGGAAGCCGCAGGACGAATCGACACCGTAGTCTTGGATAAGACTGGAACTCTCACCACTGGAAAATTCAGCGTCAGCAGACTTGCTCCCGCGGATGGATGCGAAGGCGCCGCGCTGCTGCAAGCTGCCGCTGACTGCGAACAATCTTCCAACCATCCACTTGCACGCAGCATTCTTGAAACTGCAACGCGCGCACGAATCCAACCTACCGCTCTCACCGCATATGAGGAAGTTCACGGGCGCGGAGTGCTGGCAAAGACCGCAAGCGGTTCCACCATTCACGCTGGAAGATCGCAGTGGCTTCGAGAACTCAATCCAAGCGTCGCAGAACAAGTCACCAAGGTTGAAGAGCGCATAGAGGGCATGTCAAGCGTTCACGTCATGGTCGACAACAGATACTTGGGTGCAGTTGGACTTGAAGACAAAGTGCGCCAAAATGCAGTGGAAACCGTCACTCGCCTGCGACAATTGGGCGTTCGGCGCATCTGCATATTCACAGGTGATCGGTTGGCGGTCGCTCGCCAAGTAGGCGAAGCTGTTGGTGTCGACACCATCGAAGCTGAATGCCTTCCAGAAGAAAAGCACGAAGAATTGAAGTATCTGCTGCAACGCGGACATAAGGTTCTTGTCGTCGGCGACGGCATCAACGACGGACCAATTCTCGCCAGCGCAGATGTTGGCGTTGCCATGGGGCTTTCAGGTTCTGATATCGCAACCAACAGC
>SXSS01000101.1 GCA_005792145.1 Planctomycetia bacterium
AATTGTGATCTGCGTGATCGCAGCCGGCGTCATACGATCCACATTTTTATAGATCATCGCCATTCGTTGATTCCCCGCCAACTGTTTGCGGGTGCGAATCAAAAAGTCCCAGTAAAAAACAGTCACAGGACACGCCTTTTCGCCACTGCGCTCGGCAGGGTCGTAGCGACAACCACTGCAATAATTGCTCATACGCTGGATGTACTTGCCACTTGCCGCATATGGCTTCGTGCCAACAAGACCACTCACGCCCTTCGCCGCGTTCGGCCGCCGATCAGCATGCATGACCATGCCAAGCGCGTTGGGCAGCGTGACCCAATCAATGCCATCCACAAACATTCCTAAATACCAATCGCTGACCGCGCGCGGATGCACACCGCTGATCAGCGCGAAGTTGCCAGTGACCATCAACCGCTGAATGTGATGACCATATCCAGTCTTCAGCACTTCCCCAACGCAAGCCTTCATGCACGCCATGTCCGTTTCGGCGCTCCAGTAAAAGTGCGGCAGTTTTCCGCGTTGATCAAGCCCGTTGCGATCCGCGTAAGTGGGACCCTCAAGCCAGTACACGCCGCGCATGAACTCGCGCCATCCAATGATTTGCCGAATGAAAGCCTCAACCGATTGCAGCGGCGCCTTGCCTGCGTTGTATGCAATGATGGCTCGCTCGCAACATTCCTTGGGATTTATCAGTTTCAAGTTCAGCGAACTGGAAAGCGCGGAGTGATACAGAATTGGCTCGCTTGACCACATCGCATCTTCGAATGGTCCAAACTTTGCAAGACGATGCTTGATGAAGTCTTCAAGCGCGGCGAGTGCTTGATCGCGCGTCACGGGCCAAGCGAAAGATTCCGCGTTTCCTGGCAAATCTGGAAGCGCGCGCTTCATCGCGGCGAATACTGCAAGCGTGGTTTTGTCGGGCTTGAATGTGAGCGGCGCACGGGGCCGCGGGTCGGGACCGCTCTTGCCAAATGGCAAGCGATTCTCCTTGTCAAAATTCCATTCACCGCCAACAGGCTTGGCGCTCTTGCCGCTGCCTTCCATCAGATATCCCGTCTTACGGCGCTGCTCGCGGTAGAAGAATTCCATCGTCAATGCGCTGCGATCCTTTGCCCATGCCGCAAAATCCGTGGTCGTTGTCAGAAAGTGCTCGTCGGGTAATACATTCAGCGCAATGCCGGTCGAACTTTCGATGCGTTGCAACATTTTCAGTACGCGCCACTCGCCAGGTTGCACGCACACTATTCCAGATGGCTTCACTGAGGCGATGGCGCGCGCAATTTCTGTTTCGAAGGAGCCAGTGTTCTTGGGGTCGTCAATGTTGATGTAAGTAACGCGCAACTTTTTCTTGGTCAACTCATCCGCAAAGTGACGCATCGCAGAAAAAAACAGCGCAGTTCGCTGAATGTGACTTGGCACATGCCGCGATTCTGCGACCACCTCCATCATCAGCACGGTGTCTTGCGACCGCAAAGATCGAATAAGCGACGACTGCGCATCAAGTTGGTCACCAAAAATAATCGCCAGCCTTGCGCCACTTGGCGCTTGCGGGGTTTTTTTAGATTGGCTGGCGGAACTTCGAGGCATTCCCAACAAGCGTAGGAGAGGTAAACCTTCTTGAATTGATTTTCTGACCCAATACACAAAAAAGAAAAAAACGGCCGATGTCTGGCTCAGCTCACTCACGACAAGCACGCCTTAAAAGATGCTTCAAAATCGCGTTGAAACGAAGTCGAATGGGCGTGAAACAGACTCACTCTTGGGACGCAATCCGCCACAAGTTGCGGAAGCAATAAGCCAACAACGCAGACAGTTTGACTGCGGCTTCGCAAATCGTCGCCATCAACTTTGAAACTATCTCCACCGCCAACAATTACTGGTGAAAGACCGTATCACTAGCGCCGTTTACAAGAATGATTGAATTCGTCAGCGTCTGAGAAGTTACTTCGCTTTGCTCGATGCGCTGTCCTGCATTACTTGCGCAACATCAGTGTGGTGGTGAACCATTTTCCACTGCGCACCTTCCATGCGATAGATGTTGGTCGAGCGGAATTTCACTTGGCTGGTCTTGCCGTCGATGGTCATATTGTTCCCTATTTCAACGCAAGTGATATATCCCGTATCACCATCAGTGTCGACAATAACAACCATGTCTTCGCAGGTGACACTTCCGCCCATCTTCATAGCGCCTTCACGCTTGAACTCCGCGTCGATCGCCTTCCATCCAACTTGTCGATTACCAGATGGGCCGAAGTTTGACGCATTGTCCCGATGAGACCAAACATCTGAAAACGAATCCGCATTTCCAGTGCTCAGCATTGTGTTGATACTTGAATAAAACTTTGCATTGGCGGCTTTCAGTGACTCCTCTTTCGATTGCGAAGTTGCTGGGGAGTTCATTCGCCCAGCAAATCCAGCGCCGATTGAGATAAGCAGACCCGCAGAAGCAATAGTGACAATATATTTGGTTGATTTCTTCATATCTGCAAGTGTATTGAATTTCACATTTCGCTGCAAAAATGGCGGAAAGAAAAAAAGGGATCTTTGAGCGTGAAGGCGAAGTGTGCGATATTCTGCCCCCTCACAACACCAAGGAGCAACCAATGGCTGACGAAGAAATGAGAATGGAAATCGAACGACTGCGCAGTGAAAATGCTGCGCTCAAGCATGTCTCGGCAAAAGGACTTTCGTTGAAAGTCAGCGAGAAAGGCGCGCTTTCGGTCTATGGACTCGGGCGTTTCCCCGTGACGCTCTATAAGGAGCAGTGGGTCAAGCTGCTTGGAATGGCTGAAGAAATCAAGGTTTTCTTGAAAGCCAACGATGCCCAGTTGAAGGCCAAGGACTGACGACGAAGGCCGTTGGGACTGGCTTTATGGGAAAAGCATTTTCAATTCCATTTGTCGCTTTCTTTGGCCGCAATTATCAAGAGTATTTGGCGATGTTTTCGCTGGACGAATCCTCGCTGCGTGGCCGATCAATTCTTGATTGTCCAAGCGGCCCAGATTCATTCATTGCAGATGGAACAGAGCGCGAATTGAATGTGATCGGTTGCGATCCGATGTATGCAATGTCAATCGAGCAACTTCTCAAGAGTGGCAAGGAACATATTGACGAATGTTTCGCCCAGATCGAACAAACCCCTGGCAACTTTGATATTCGCGATATGGAAAAGTTTCGCAAAGATAAATATGACGCGCTTGCAAGTTTTTCCAAGGACTTTCTCCGTGGCAAGGGGGTGCGATACATCGACGCTTCTCTGCCCGACTTACCTTTTGCGGATCGCAGTTTCGACCTTGTTCTTTCAAGTCACTTTCTCTTTTGTTATGCCTCGGTCGAAAATGGCGGCATGATGCAAGGCAATATGTTTGACTTAGATTTCCACTTGAAAGGCATCACGGAACTCGCGCGCGTGACGCGAAGCGAACTTCGAATGACTCCGACGCACTCGATGCAGGCTCCTCCACAGCGACATTCATACTTAGATGCGTCGACAAAGCATCTCGAATCGCTTGGGTTCGCAGTCACCATCGAACCAAGCGATTATGACGATGGCTTCGCGCCATTCGTAGAGATACTCGTCGGACGCCGGTGATTGTGCGGATGGACGACTTTGAGCGAAAGCCGATTTGCTTTTAGAATGGGTTTTGACAGCTCATTTCCTGCCCCACCTGCTTCACTTGCGCCAATTTGAGATGGAATGACAGTGCATTCACGCGCCGATCCACAGATTTTCCAAAAACGAAGCCTCGTTCAAATCCGCTGGCTTCAAACTCCGGCCTTCGGTTCGGGCGCCGCAATCTTTGGAGCAGGTTTTTCCGCTGCGATGACTGGTTGCAAGAGCACTCTGCGTGCGGATGGGTGACTGAATCTGCGATTCAGGTCGAGGAGTGAACTGTAATTACCAACTGGGATGACGGCGGGGGCCAAATCCATTTCGAGTGAATAAGTCAGCCGAGTCGCATCGGTTGCAGCGTTCGGTTCAGCAACAAATTTGACCGTGCCTAAATTCCCCGGCCCGCGCCAATCAAGATTCTCCGGAGAAATCACCGGCACAAGCCCTGCAGGTGCAGAAATTTCCCAGACCATTTTCGATTTTGATTCGCCGTTATAAAGCAACGCGCGCTCGCGACGATCAGAATCAGTCGGCATGATCGACTGGGGAACATAAGGCAGATCAAAGTAGAGTCCGCCAGCATTTTTCACGCCGAAACGCGGCACTTTGACGGTGAATTTTAAGGTCCCTGGATATGTGAAGTTCGTGACCAGTTCGCCCTCAGGTTTCGCATTTTGCGCGATACCGCTGACAAGAGATTGAAAGTTTCGCCTTCTCTCTTCGGGTGTCATTTCTGTGTATTGCTGCACAAATCCAGCATGGTCAGTTCCGTGATAAATGGAAGTCACGGTGATCAACGCAGTTCCTTCGGCATCGAGGTCCATTGCAAGAACTGTCTCTTCAAAGTTTTCAAGACCAGTCGGTTCCTTCCAGACAAACGGCGTTCCTTCCATTGTGTATCCGGGCTCGCCATCGAGCGATGTCGCACCAAGCGGCGCGTATTGACTGAGATAGTCAAGCGGCAACCACTCTCCCGTTTGCGGTTGCTTCACGCGGCAGACAACGCCGGAGAAATATCCGCTGCTTGGAAAATCGAACGAACGCTTCTGTATTGTTGGTTCTTTCGAACTCCACGATGCGAGATCAAGTTCTGGTTCGAAGCCCACACCCTTCAGCATCGCATAGAGCAGTATCGATCCATCGGACCAATGTCCATATCCATCCTTTAGCGTGACATCAGCTGGAGAAAAGGCAGCAGCAAGTGGAAGTTCAGCAAATCCTGGTCCTTCCATTCTGATTTGCAGTGCGACGAAATCGCGGATTGCGGTGATCTTCTCAATTGGCGTCGTCTTGCCAGCGATCAATTCATTCGCCTTGGCAATGCTTGCTGTTTGATTCATACATAGTGGCGCAATCTGTTTTCCAACGGCTTTGGCATACTCGGGCCACGTGCTGGTGGTCATGACAAAGTCCGGCGCATCCATCCAAGATGGTGGTGCAGAAGCTTCACGAGTTCGGGGTGAAATATCTTTCCACACAAATGTGATCTTTCGTCGGCCATCTTTTGTCACGTCAGTCATATGGCCATCGGTTGGGAAATCCATTTCGATCCGTGGCTTGATCTCAGCGGGCAGATCGTACGAAAGCTCGACATTCTTCACGCTTTCACTGCTCGCGAATGTGTATCCCTTGCTGAAGATGGGTTGATCCTTTGATGTCAACTTGACAGCGTATTCGATGATCGATCCCACTTCGACTCCTGGCAGCGAGACAACAAGTGTCTTTTGGGCTGCGTACCTTGGCGCACTTGCCACCCATTGCGCATCGAGCGTATTCATTTCTTGAGGCTGGATCTTGCGAATTGTTCCATCGTTCTGAGTCACTTGCGCAGATTCGATTTCAACACTCTGCCAAAGTGGATTGAAGTCGAATTTCAATTCACTCGCGGACTTCTTGCCAGCAACGGTGAGTATTTTTTGCTTGACTTCTTGACGCGTTGTCCAACTTGTTGGCGAGTCCATGCGAAGGGCATACTTACTGCTGATCAATTCAACATCTGCAGTTGGAGGAGGCGGGGGAGTCACGCTCGATTTGCGGGAAAAGACTGGTTGCTGGCGCCCGTTGATTTCCATATTCGCCATTGCTTTCTTGATCATCAAATATGCGTCAGGTGAAATCTCTGGGGATTTGACTTGGATGTCAATTGACGCATTCAATTCCCGAGCTTTCGCGGTGATAGTTTGCGTGATAGAAAAGTCCTTGTGATCCGTATTCTCATATTGCGGCAGGGCAATCACATTTTCCAAACTTGGCGGCATCTTGATCTGCACATCTTCGTGCACTCCACAAGGCACATTCAATTCCAATGGATATTTGCGCTTGTCCAATTGCAATCCCTGGCCGATCGTTCTCAGCGCAACGCTGAATCCGTACCCCGTGAAAGGCAGGTCGAGTTGTGCCGCACCTCCACCAGCGACCAGCAAATTTGGCACCGTCCAACTCATCACCAATTGGATTTTCTGAGTGCTGTCTTGCATATTTTCCGGAGTCAGTTTCAAGCTCGTCAATGTTGATCCAGGCAAAATGCCCTTGATCGCGGATTCAAAGGCTCGCCGAACATCCGATGGTTTCATTTGCACAAACATTCCGCGATACGCGTTGTCGTTGATTCCTTGAAAATCCACGGTTGTTGTGCCGACAGCGCTTCCATCATCTGCAAGCGTGACGCTGGTGTTGACAAACATCATATTTTCGCTGGCTGATGCAATCGGAGAAGTCATCAGAGTTTCGCCCTCTGGAGTTGCGACCAAGAAACTTTTGTTCTGCAAATATTGAGGAAGCAAGTCAGAAGTGTTTTCGTCCGTGCTGTCCATCAAGATGTACGTTCCATCCTTGCCGCGCGCCGCGGTGATTGCGTGATTGAAACCAACTCGTGGCGCTTCGATATCCAGCTTTTCTCCATTGTTGATAAGAACTGGGAAGGACGCAATACCCGCCTCGGACAACATTGAAACCAAGAGCGCGGCCTTGTCGCGGCAGACGCCGTATCGATTTTCAAATGTCGTATTGACATCGTGAGGTTCGTATCCAGGCGCATCTGTTTCTGTGGTGATACCCATATAGCGAATCTCTTGGCTGACGAATTTGAAGATCGCCTTGATGCGCTGATCATCAGTGGTCATTCCCGCAATGATTTCAGCGACTTTCGCCTTCATTTCTGGAGTGACCTTTTCCAAATGGGATTGGCTGATTTTCGAGTACCACTGGCTGATTTCCCGCCAATTCGCAAGCGTGCTGACAATCAATCGCTGTCCCACCGTGTACCAAGCAGGCATGCTTGATTCCAAGAACATCTGCGGAATGTCTTTGCCGGTCCACGTGTATGTGATCTTGTCGCCTTCAGTTTTCTCAGTGAATGTGACGGTCCCCTTGATTTCGCTTAAGACAATCTTCGTTCGCAGTGGCTTGTCTTTTGGCGCGATGAATTCATAGACGACACTTTTGATCGGAGCTGGTTGTTCGAGAACGCAGAAGTCAGAAAAACTATCTTTCATTCGTGGCTTCGATTCCCACCGCTGCACAAAGAATCGAACCACATCTCCAATCTCCACATTCTTTGCGGCTGACACCATGATCTTGTCATTTGGGTCGTATATGTTGGATGACATTTGTGATCGATCAACCTGTTCCTTGCTGATCGTCGCAGGATCGAAAGATGCGACTTGCCCATTTGGCTTGATCACTTCGACCGCTAAGATTTTCATCCCACCATAAAAAGCGTTGTATGAAAACTGCTTTTCTCGCGCCCCTTGCCGCCCCTCTTCGGTCAACACTTTGACATATTCATCGTCGAAGGTGACATAGCTTCCATCGGCTTTATATTCCGTGCGCACATATTCGCCAACAAGAACACTCTCAGCATCTGGATATTTCGCGGCGGTGATTTCTGCCGCGTCTTCGAGCACATCGTCTTGATCAAGAAGTCCGTCTGGAGCGGGCTGAGTTGGAGCCGTTGCAACGTCTGCAACCTGCGGCACTGCGGCCGTCGCTTTGACAGCAGTCCCGGCTTGAAGCGCCAGAGCAGAGGATGAGGCAAAAAAAGAACAAATGACAACGGTTGTTGTGCGAATGATCATGGCAAGATGCTAACAGTTTTCTATATGTGTCCGCGATTCTCGCGCAAGTCGTCCGCATCCATCGCGAGCACTGCGTTCTCGATTGCTTGACGCTGAAAATCAGGATTCCAAAAACGATCAATAATTTTATGACACTCTTTTTGAGTATTGCTGTCCGGAAATTGCGACTGTGTCCATTTGAGAATCGCATCGGACAGAGACTGAACATTGCCACTTTGAAAAAGACTTCCGGTCTTGTCAGGAATGATCGCTTCCCATTCAGGCATTTGGTCGGATGCGTCGCCGTGCGTGACGACAGGAACTCCGTACACCATGCTGTGCATCGCAGTCAGTCCGACTTTTCCCGGAGCAACGGTGACACTCGATGCCATCACAAGTTGTGCGATTCGTCGCTCGTCATAACAGGCGCCTTCAAAGTGAACGTTCACCCCAAGTTGTTGAGCTTGTTTTTTCAATCGTTCTGATTCTGGTCCATCGCCGACAAGTATCAAGTTGACTGAATGACCGCTCTGCTTCAGTGTGTGGATGGAATCGATCAGCAAGTCCAATCGCCGAATTGCGATCAACCGAGTGGTGCAAATCGCGACGGGATTATCATTGCCGAAGATTTGTCGCCGAACTTCAAGCGCTTGATCTTTGGTTGACTCGTCGCGGATTTTGCGTTGCTGCGCCGTGTTGAGCGAGTTATAAATCACATGCAATTTATTTGGAGCCCAACCGTGCTTTATTGCGATCACCTTGGCGATTCGACCATAGAACATGTGGGCATTTGGAATCGCGTAAAAGGCTCTGCGGATCAACCCTTTGAAACCCTTGGGCTCATAGAGATATCCGTGCCCCCAAAAAAACACTCGTTTCCCCATCATCCGCGCGAGAATCCCGCCAATCCAAGTGCATGGCCAATGTGGCACCGCATGCATGATGACCGTGTCGAATTCCGGTTTGATTGCCCACTTGATTGCTCCCCATTGCCACATAAATGGCTTGAAGATCAGATGGGTTGGAGCAAGGCGAAACTTGACATTGTCGGACAATATCGCTGGCTCGATTGAGTGGAGATATTCATGATCATCTCCAACGAAAGTGAAATCGGCGACTTCACTTCGGGCGAGTGCTTCGACGACCGCGGATCGATAGTGCGGATAGAAGTGATAAATCACGACCACATTTGGACGGATTTTACGAGTGGGCGAATTGATGATTTGTGGTTGAGTGTTCATCGCTGGCGCATCACCAATCTTCACGCTTGGGAAGTTTGTCGCAGTCCACAAGAAGGTCAATTCCATTACGAATGACAACAGGCTTTCCAATCAAGAAGATGATTTTCTGTTTTGGATATTGTCGGTTCAGCCACGCTTCCACCGAATCATTGCCCAAGGATTGATTCAGAGGGATCATGATTTGGCTAAAGGTGTGGCCAGTACAGCAGGAGTCTGTGAAAAAGAAAATCACGGGCTGTGCATCGGGCGCAACGGGGGGCAGAGAAGCAATATGCGTCAGGACCATTTCATTCAGTATTCGAGTGTATTGCCACGTCATGGAGAATTGATATGTTCGGCTTGCTATGCCATAGACACCAGTCAAGCAAAGTGTCGCGGCAGAGCAATAGACCAATGCTCGGAACATCTTTTGATCGCTCCCGTCGATAGGCTCCCACAGTATCAAGATGCTTGTAATGAGCAAAATGCCGGAGCCGATGTTGGCGCCGAATCCGTACATGTCGGAAACTGTGCCAAGAGCCAGGGTCGCAACCAGACTGCAAATGCAAACTCCAGCAGCAAGAAAGATGGGGCCGAGCGAAATTTCTTGCTTGGAATCTCGGTGCAATATACGAAGGGCAATTGCGGACAGCAGCAGAATCCCTGCAGCTAGTCCACTGAGTGGGCAAAGCGCACGCAAGAGCAGTGAAGCGGCTTCGTCGGTGAAAAGATGGAGAGGTCCATTTATAAAAATTCCAAACATCGACACGCTCGCATTGATCAAAAGATTCTCGCCCAGAGAGAATTGATACCGCCCAGTGATGTCGCTATCGAGATTGGTTTGCGCCCCTAATCCGCCAAATTTGTATCGAAGGGCGACGGCAATCAGAGGAATGATCAGAATTGGAATCAGCGGCAATGCGGATCGAAGTGAAGGGCGAAAATCTTTACGCCAACAAACAACCGATGCGATTGTCCACCCGATTGCAATACCACCGATCCAACCATAAAAAGTTTCTTTGATATTCATACCCAGCACAGCAAGCGCAAAGAGAACCAGCATCTCTTTCCAAATTTTTTCGCCGCGCTGTACTGCAACAAAGGCATCCCACGTCAATATCGCGCACCATAGTCCAAGCGCACTGCTCCAAGTTTGCGAACAAGTATCCATTTGCCACAGGGATGACATCGTGCTCGGCGAGAGGAGCACCCAAATCACAATGAGTGGCGCGGCAATTGGCGAATGCGGCAGCACGCGCTTGCACATCGCGACAATGCCAGCAACGACGGTCATCACTCCCAAGAGTTGGATCGGCACAACAATCCAACACTCAAGCGTCACTGGATCACAGAATGAAGCAACGATCAGTTCGAGTGGACGAAAGCTTGTTGCATAAAGCCACGCCAGTCGAAAATTTTCATAAAGAGGCTTGGTCGCATCTTCTCCACGAATAAATTTGAGATCATCGTTTGTGGCAACGATGCCTCCAAAGATCGGATAGATGACGAGAAAAGCAAAGAGCAGGGCAGCGATTGCCCAAGCACTCTTCAACGCTCTGCTTCCTGAATTGTGATGAGTCGGTGTTTGATGAATCTTCGAATGTTCAGTCTGTGAAATGAGTGCCACTTGCAATAAAGTGTAATCACTCTCGATCGATGTATGACTCTCGAGCGGACTTGGGAACTTCCCACAGCGTAAATCGATCGGACTTTCGGATGACCTTCGCACCTACTGGAAGACGCATGCCACGCATCGGTCCGTTCATCGGTCCGATCGCGCCTGCGCGTTGATTATCGATTTGGATTTGCTCTGCAAATTCTCGTTGCCTCCGACTGTCGGGGCGGCCTGTACTTCCACCCATTTGTGCTGGCGGTCTTTGATCATCTCGCATCTCACTTGGTCCGCCGCCTCGCCCGCCCGACCCGCCGCCTCGCGCACCCGGCCCGCCGCCTCGCCCGCCCGGCCCGCCTTGTTCTATCAACAGATAAATATGCTCGTAAGTATCGAAATCTGATTCACGCAAAGTGTTTTGCCGCGATTTCGTTCCCATTGCAAAGCCAGCCCAGAATTCCAAGCCATGCCGAGCGACGATAAGCGTTCGCTGGTCACTGCCCAGTTCCAACCGCCACTGACGCAATTGTTTGATATCCGCTTCGTCGATCTGCACCATCCCAGGTGCATCGATATCGCGAATGACTGGAGTCACAACTGCAATACATAGTGCAACGGAAAGCACCGCTGTGGCGATCATTTCGATGAATGCGATGCGAGGCTTTGATACTTCTTGTGACTTGTAAGTCAGTACGAATGCGACAACCAGCGCCAATGGAATTGGAACCATCAACACAAGTCGCATGAGATATTCACCGCTCAACCAAGGGCAACAAAGTGCCAGAGCAGTAAAGAACATTCCCAACGCGAATGCTTCGTCAGCGCGTGCTTCTGTCCGCAGATTTTCGCCGACTCGCCGAAGCGATCTTGTCGCAAAGAACAACGCCGCGCATCCAACTGCAAGTGCGATTATCCAAGATTCTTTATTCAGCACGATTTCGCCTGGAATTCCTGCAAATCTCCTTGCCCCATCCGGCCCACCTGGTCCACGATCCCCACCTGGTCCACGATCTCCATCTGGTCCACGATCCCCACCTGGTCCACGATCCCCACCTGGTCCACGATCTCCACCTGGTCCACGATCTCCACCTGGTCCACGATCTCCACCTGGTCCACGATCTCCACCTGGTCCACGATCTCCATCTGGTCCACGATCTCCACCCGCAAAGAGTTTTGCCGGAGCATCCATAATCGCAACCGCTTTTCTTGGTGCAAGCCACCATACAGTGGCGAATGTCACAAGAGACGCAAGTAAAAAACATCCCAGAACGCGGAGTCCGTGACCGCGTGCAATGCCTCCACGCATAGCCCATATTGCAAACAAGATTGCCACTCCAAGCGCTGTCGCAGCAAATGTTCCCGCATGCGTAAGTGCGGTCAAAGCCAAGAATGCAACACTGATAATCCAACGCCAAGTCTGTCCTCTTGATGCGCCGCAGTTTCGCAGCGCGCACCATATAGCAACAAATGTTGCAGACATAAAGACCATTGCAAGCGATTGCTTTTCGAAGTCACCAATCATGCGGACTAGTGGTGGACTGCAAATTGCGATTGACGTCGCAGCGATCGCGCCAAGAATCGCTCTGCGCGCACCGCGACTGAAAATCCACGCGGCAAAGAAAATCACAATCGCCGCAAAGGGTTCTGCAGCAGCATCCACAACACGCGATGCCCACAGAGTTGCGCTATCTATGTCCCAGCCAGCGATCAACATCGCACACTTTGCAAGTACGGCATCAATGGCGAAAATCAGAGGAACATCGCTCCATTCCAATTGTCCATGTTCCAATAGAGCGCGGGCTTGCACGGGGTAGTAGCCCGCATCCACTCCAGCAGGGAATGCACTACGAAAGAGGATCGATCCGCGCACACTGATTGCGGCAATGATGACAATAAGCAACGCTGCAAGCCAAAGGGGATCGCGAAGGAATCCAAGAAATAGATGTCTGCTTGTGTTCGCCGGCAGACTCTCTGGTGAAAACTTGTTGTCCTGCAAATTCTCAGATGCGCTCATTGTGGGATCTATCACTCAGGAAACTCTTGGTCCAATCAAGTAGGTCGGGGACGCAGGAACTTCAAGTTGTAAAGCGTGAAACTTCTTCCTTCAATTCCGCGACGGCCCCACGCAATTCACAAGTTGCACGGTTGGAAACATTCAGCGACTCAGCCGTTCGAGCGGCGCCATCCGTCAAGCGCACCATCGCATCTCGAATTTGTTCCGCACCTTGAGATTGTGCATACATTCCTTCGGTCACCATTCCAAAGCGCCCAGAGATTCCTTCCACGGCCGAAATGATCTCTCCAAGCTTTGCGGAGAGTGTTCCAATCTCTCGAACTGCTCCTTGCACTTGGTTTGTAAAAATATGCATTTCTTTGACGCCCGACGTGACACTGCTTTGCATTTCCGTGACCATACGTTCGATGTCCAGCGATGCGTGCGCAGTTTGTTCTGCCAATCGCGAAATCTCGCGGGCAACAACCAAGAAACCAAGGCCGTAGTCACCTGCTTTTTCCGCTTCAATTGCGGCATTTATGGACAGAATATTTGTTTGATCTGCGACCTTCACCATCGTCGTGATGACCATGTTGATATTCGATGCGCGCTCGCTGATCGTCGCCAACTTTGTGCCGATTGAAGTTGTGCTTATCTCGAGTGAGTGCATCGTGGATTCCATGCCCTGAAGATCGTTGCGTCCCTCAGTTGCCTTGATGCCAGTGCTCGAAGCCAATGCGTTGACTTCGGTCATCGTCCTTGAAAGTTCGTGGCTTGTCCCAGTGATCTCTTTCACTGCTGCAACCGCTTCGCTGGTTGCCGAACCATAGTCTGCAACAATTTGCTGTTGATCATTGCTGGTGGTTTGAATCGCCGTCGCGGTCGCATTCAAAGTGACCGACGAGACTTGAATCCTTCCGATCAGTCCACGCAGATCGTTTGTCATTGTTTGAATCGCAACCAGTAATGCGCCAGTTTCATCGTTCTTTGTCAACCCAACATCTGCTCGTAAGTCACCAGATGCCACGTGTCTTGCAACTTTGGATGCAGTCCGAATGGGATTGGAGATACTTCGTGCCACAAGGATCGCTGTAATCGTCACCCCAAGAATGATTGCAACTGAAAGTCCGATGATCGCATTCCTTTGAAAACCCATCAGCGCAAAGGCTTCACTTGCATCCTGTTTTACATTCATTCCCCATCGAAAACTTGGTAAATAGCACCATGCCGCCGCGACTTCGACTCCTCGATAGTCACTGACAATTCCATAACCTCGATTTCCGCTCGCAGCCATCTGTGTGGCAGACCCTTTTTTATCTCCAAGTGAGATCTTGCGACGGAATGCGGCATTAGGATCGCTGCGAAGCGGAGCGGTCACAATCACTTCACTTCCAATGTGCTCGCCGACGACAATTTCTCCAGTATTGCCAAGCCCGCTCAGATCTGAAAGAATCCGCCAAATGCGCTCTGGTCCGATGCCTCCGGCAAGAACGGCGATCACTCGACCATTTTTCAATATCGGGCATGTCAAGAATGCAAGCGGCTTTGGGCTGGATGCATAAACCTGAAATCCAGTAAGTTCAGATTGCAGAAGTGTGCGTGATCTCTCGAATCCTGCCGCGAGTTCAGTTGATGCAAGTGTGCCAGTAAGAATTGATTCTTCATTTGTAAAATTTGGGTTTGTCGAAAAGAGAATTTTTCCCTTTGGGTCGATCAAAAGCATTTGCAAGAAGCCTGCCGCATTTGCAGCTTCCCCCAAGATTGCACCCTCTTCTGAAACGCTCAATTGTGATTGATTGGAGTTGAGTTCGCTCGCTGCCTTGAGAAAGGCAGGATCATGCGCGAGCGTCGTGACATCCGCCAGTCGCTCACGACAGTAGGTTTCGAGTTCGACCGCTTTGGATGCAGCGATTTGAGTCAAGTTGTCATGAACAGAATCTTGGAGCGCGGAATTCGCACTGCGCACAGTCAGCGTGGTGATGATTGCACAGGGGATGAGAGAAATCAGCAAGAACCAAATCAACAGACGACCTGCAATCGAACGATGCAGCGCAAATTTGATTGGCGCCAAATTGGCAGATGTCATTTTACTCATTGTGACTTTGCCTTTGAACTTTCAATAACGGTCACATTCGCCACGCCAACAGGTGCCGCCCACTTTCCGCCCCAACCCGTATGCAGGTCCTCCACGAACTTTTTCCACGCAATCGGTGTACGCGAGATTGGGAATGGGACAGGTCGCACGGGTGTCTTACTGGTCCAAACAATGTCGAACTGACCGTCAGAACGGATCCGCCCGATATAAACAGAAAGCCATGCATGCTGTGTTTCGGGATCTATGGCGACGATTCCTCCTGGTGCGTTGAAACTTTGGTGGCGCAGTGATTGCCGCACTAGGCGAACATCATCTGTGCCAGATTCTTGCACAGCTTGTGCCCAAAGTTTCACGCTGTTGTAACCAGATTCCGCTATTGCCGAGAGTGATTGCTCGCTCCCAAACCGCGCTTTGAACGCTTTCGCGAATATCTGATTTTCAGGTCGGTCAATGCTTTGGAAATAAGTCCACGACGCATAATTCCCCGCAATGTCATCGCTCGACATCGTGCGCAGCTCACTCTCGCCGATTGCGAAAGTCAGAACTGGGGTCTTGTCTGGGCGAACGCCAGCTTCGCGAAGTTTCTTTGCCAACGCGATTGCAGAATCTCCGACAACTGAAGAGAGTACGACATCAGGTTGCGTCGCAACAATCTGCTTGACAACATCATCGACATTCGTACTTCCAAATGGAACATACATTTCTGCAAGACGCTCGTCGCCAAGTCCAGCAAGTTGATCGCTGATGATCGCATTGACACAGTGTGGCCAAATGTAATCCGAACCAACTAGGAAAAAGCGTCGAGCCGAAAGTTTTTCGTGACACCACTGCACGGCGGGTGTGATCTGTTGATTTGGCGAGGCGCCCGTATAAATAATGTTGGGCGATTGCTCCAAACCTTCATATGCCATTGGATAGACCAGCAGATGGTCGTTTGCTTCGAATATTGGAAGAACGCTCTTTCGACTTGCGCTCGTCCAGCAACCAAAGACCACGCAAACTTTTTTTCCTTGAATCAAAATTTCCGCCTGACGCGCAAACTTCGGCCAGTCTGATGCGCCATCGGCAATCACCCATTCAACTTGTCGCCCGAGCAATCCGCCCGCTTCATTGATCTCCTCAAGCGCAAGAATCTCGCCCTCGATCATCGACTTTTCACTCACCGCCATCGGTCCAGTCTGCGAGTGTAAAATCCCAACGATAATTGGATTGCGATCAATGAGTATTCGATCAAGTATGGACCATCCGATCCACCCGATGCCAATCACACACACGATGACAAGCAGACTGCGAAATCTGGCCAATCTATTTTGATTTGACAATTGCAAACGTGAATTTTTAAGGAGTGAAGGCACTTCTCGTGTAAGGATAACAGATGCCGATAAGGCCATGATGTTTTGCAAAAAATGCCGGAAAATGATTGATAAAATTTTATTTATTGCTACAATTTAAACGGGCATTTTGAAAAAAAGGAATATGGCAAATAATTCCCAATCAGCACCAGCCATTATCGATTTATTGGTAGATACAAAGTTTCCGCAGTTGTTGAACATTGATTTTATCCCTTATGGGATTTTCATTGCTGATGCCCAGATGTTGATTACCTCTGTGAATGAAGCGTTTTGTTTGATGACGGGATTTTCGCAAAGTGAAATCCTCGGGCGTTCATATTCATTCGTCCAGAGCGAAGGCACCGACGACGAGACCCGAAATGCGATTGATTTGGCTTGCAAACGTGGAAGAATGTTCAATGGAGAGATTCGCAATTATAAAAAGAATGGGGAACAATTTTGGAATGAGTTGACGATCCAACCTATTCGAAATCTCACAGGTGAAATTACTGGCTTTGTCGGAATCTCGCGGGATATCACTGAGCGCAAAAAAACTGAAAGCGATTGCGCCGACGAACTTTCAATTCTCAAGAAACATTCGCTTGGGCTCCCCGGAATGACATATCAATTTCGTATTCGACCCGACGGAAGTTCTTCTTTTCCAATAATTGGTGAGGCTTCGCAAGTGATCTATGGTTTAAGTCCCAACGAATTAAAGGCAAATCCATCTCTAATGTTTGACAACGTTCATTCCGAAGATAAGCAACGACTTCGGGACTCTCTTCGGGAATCACAAGAGAAACTTACTGCTTGGAATCAGGACTATCGAGTTATTCTTCCCGACCAAACAGCCCGTTGGGTGCATATGCATTCGCAACCAGAGTGTGAATCTGACGGTTCGACTTTGTGGAATGGATATGTAATTGACATCACAGAGCGTAAGAGCCTTCAAAATGAAATCCAACAACTTGCTTTTTATGACAAGCTGACTGGATTAGCCAACAGAACCCTGTTCTATGATCGCTTCAATCAAGCAATGATTGTCAACAGTAGAAGTGGATACTTTGGCGCGATAATCTTCATTGATCTTGATCAGTTCAAGCCAGTCAATGACGAATACGGTCATGCAGTTGGTGACGCATTGTTGGTCGAGGCCGCAACGCGTTTGAAGCATTGTGTTCGCGCCAGTGATACGGTGGTACGATTTGGTGGAGATGAATTTGTTGTGATGTTGAATCAGCTGAGCGCAGTGAATTCAACATCTCGCGAACAGGCATCCCAAGTTGCCGAAAAATTGCTCGCTGTGTTGGGCGAAAAATATTCGCTCACAATCAAGCATGATGGAGGGCAAAATGAAATCATTCAACTCGCTTGCACGGCGAGTATTGGGGTCTCCATTTTTCAAGGAAATCAGCTTGAACCAGACGAGATTGTAAAATCCGCAGACAAAGCAATGTATCGCGCAAAAAAACAGGGCGGCGGGCTTGTTCGCATGCCCGAGGAGAGACGACCGAGTTGAGTCAGTGGGGCACTTGCGACACTGGCGGAGGCTCAGGTGGAACCGCTTTTTCCATAATTTGGTCTATTGATTCCAACTCTTATGCAACTCCTTCGGAAGGAAGGTTTATCCAAAATAGCAATGGATCTTCGGCAAAAATTTACGACAAGAATGGAAACGCAGGTCTCTGGAGCAATAGTTAGCGCACAGTTGCAAGAGAACAAGCGACGCGAAAATTCTCAGTCGTGAGTTGGTTCGCATTTGGAGTCGCAGAATGTAGAACTCTGCGCCAGTCATTTTAATCGTTGTGTTTAGTTCAGAATGTGTCCAGCAGTAGTACGGCCCTGTATTCGAATAAAAAAGTGCGCTTTTTTGCCTGTAAAACTTCTTTGATCCGCTAAGAATTTCTTATGGATATAATGTGAACTCTCTTTATCAATCTCAAACACGAAAGAATTTTAAAGCCATGCAATTCAAAAAAATCTCATTTCTCTCCACATTTTGTTTGGTTGGCGCATTTGTCTCGACAAACTGTGCGACTGCTCAAGTACCAGCAACCCAAAATGGTTCCGTGGTGAAAGCGAACGATGAAAAAACTGAATTAAAGGATCTGCGCACAGAGGCTGAAATCCGAAACGAGAAATTGGCTGCAGAACTCGCATCGCTGAAGGCAGAAATTGATCGACTTCGCGTTGAAGGTGATCTCGCGCAGCAGAAACAAGCGCAAGCATTGCAACAAGTCGTGCTTGAAAAGGGAAAGTTGGAGGCAGAACTTGCGCTGTTGAATGCCAAGGAGACAAGTGCATCTGCACCAGATCGATCCAAAATTGAAGCTCTGCAACGCGCGCAGAAGTTGCGTGATGCGCAACTGAGTGATGAACTCTCCAGCCAAACCACGGAACAAGTTCGGATGAAGCAGGCGCTTGATGTCAGCTCGACCAAGTTGCAGATGGAACTTTCCAATAGCAAGATCGAGCTTGAGCGATCTGCCGTGGCAGAATCTGTGCTCGATATGAAGACAAAAATTGTTGTTGGCGCATTGAGGCGTCAAATTGAACAATTGTCCGTGGAAAACGCACTCGCTGCGGAAAAGCGTAAAGCTGATCAGGCAAAGTTGGCTGACGAACAATTACGCGCGACTGCTTCAATGCAAACGCTGGGCGCACAGATTCAGAATCGCGACTTGGAAGACAAATGGCGCGACGAAGTCAACACACCAGTGACATACACGATGGAGCCATTCAAGGATGGTGTTCTGACGATCAGCGATCGCAAGATTGAATTGAACGGAGCGATCGTGTCTGGAACCGCCGATGCCGTCTGTGATCGAATTGATTATTTCAACAACCAAGATCGAAAGCTTCCAATTTTTATTGTTATCAATAATTCACCAGGAGGAAGTGTCATGGCGGGATATCGCATTCTCAAGTCGATCGAGACAAGCGATGCTCCAGTGCATGTAGTTGTGAAGAGTTTCGCAGCTTCGATGGCGGCAACCATTGCAACACTTGCGCCGCATAGCTATGCGTATCCAAATGCGATCATTCTGCATCACCAGATGTCCGGCGGTGCAAGTGGAAACATGACAAATATGGAGCAGGAGATCGCGACCATGCAGGAGTGGGAGCGACGCCTCGCGGAGCCGATCGCGAAAAAAATGGGAATCACCGTCGCTCAATTCAAGGAAAAAATGTATGCGGCTAAGAAAAGTGGTGATTGGGACGAATTCGCAGACAAAGCACTTCAATTGAAGTGGATAAACCACTTGGTCAACGAAATTCGTGAAGAGGGCGTTCGAACGAAACCCACCGGTAATGGTTCTGGAGCGTGGTGGATGTCAATG
>SXSS01000102.1 GCA_005792145.1 Planctomycetia bacterium
AGAGCGAGAAAGAGTGGCGGGAAATGAGTAACCTCTGTGTTGTTATGAATCGAAAGCCGACATCTTCATTGGTACTCGCTGTGGCATTTGTATTGATCGGCGGATGTCAACCAAAAGAAAATCCTGTTCTTTCGAATCAGCAATTTCCTGGAGAGAAGTATCCATCCAACGTACTGCTTGATGAAAATCAAAGCAGCGATGTCGTTGCGATTCTTCATTCGACTGTTGATGGCGCGATGACCGAGCCGCTGACTTCGGCACGCAATGGAGTCCGTTGGTCTGATGTTCCGGCCGCGGCGAACGAGGCTGTCAGTTTGGCGCAGATGGGCGTTGCGCGTTCGAAACTCGATGGCGAGACATGGACATTCGATATCGATACGCAGGGTGGCGAGCCGGCGAAGTTGACTGTTGTTCGTCGCCCACCGCCTGATATGTATTACGCAACCGCGACGGTGGGATCATTCGGTGAGCGACACACGGAAGCCGAACGCATCGTGCGCGAGTTTCGATTGGCGATGCGCCGATATGGTGCGCTCAAGCGACCTTCATAGATTCGGACTTTTATTTTGATGGATATGCGCGGCCGCCTTGCGCGCGTTCGTAAGCACGAGCGACCTTCAAAAGCATTGGTTCTGCAAATGCTTGGGCTTGCAATTGAATTCCAACGGGCAGCGGCTTTTCAGAAGTGTCATCGAATCCCGCAGGCAATGAAATGCCGCATATTCCAGCGATATTTGTATTGACTGTATAGACATCGCACATATACATCGCAAGCGGATCGGTCATGCCGCCAATGGAAAATGCCGCAGTTGGAGAAGTGGGACCGAGTATGACATCGCACTTGGCGAATGCCGCGTCAAACTCTTGCTTGATGAGCCTGCGAATCTGCAGTGCGCGTCGATAGTACGCGTCGTAATAACCCGCACTGAGAACATAAGTCCCAAGCATAATGCGTCGTTGCACTTCTGGACCGAATCCCTCCGCACGACTTTGCGCATAGAGATCGAAGAGGTCCTTCGCCGCCTTGGACTTGGTGCGATGTCCATATCGAATGCCATCGAAGCGCGCGAGATTGCTGGATGCTTCGGCTGGAGCGATGACATAATAGGTCGAGATGCCAACATCGGTCAGCGGAAGATCGACATCGACAATCGTTGCTCCCATCGCTTTGAAAAATTCAACAGCGCGTGCAACGGCGGCGTCGACTGATGGAGAATTTCCTTTGCGATATTGAACAGGCAAGCCAACGCGAAAGGTGCGCGGTGTTTCCTCAAGCGTGGTGACGACATCCTCGACAGCGCGCGGCGCGCAAGTCGAGTCGTGTGGATCGTCGCCGGCCATACATTGATAGAGAAGTGCCGCATCGCGAACGCTGTGGGTGATGGGTCCGATTTGGTCCAGACTGCTGCCGAATGCGACCAGTCCATACCGTGAAATTCGTCCATATGTTGGCTTGAAACCGACAACTCCGCAGAGCGAAGCAGGCTGACGAATAGATCCGCCTGTATCGGAGCCAAGCGCGGCGGCGCAGAGATTGGCGGCGACCGCCACGGCGCTGCCGCCAGAACTGCCACCAGGAACGCGATTGATATCCCACGGATTTCGTACCACGCCCCACGCGCATTTTTCGCAGGACGATCCCATCGCAAATTCGTCCAGATTCGTTTTGCCAACAATGATCGCGCCGGCTTGCGTGAGTCGATCAATCACCGTCGCATCGAATGGCGATTGATAATTTTCCAAGATGCGTGACGAGCAGGTTGTGTGTCCGATGCGCGTGACAATATTGTCTTTGATGGCAATGGGCACGCCAGCAAGCACGCCGACGGATTTGCCCGCCGCGATTTCACGATCGACGCGATCCGCATCGGCGCGCGCTTGGTCATCGAAGACTTCGTGAAATGCGTTGAGTTGCGAATTGCTGTGAGCGATTCGCGCAAGAGTTTGATCAACGGTCGCGCGAGCGGTTGTCTTGCGAGTGCGAATGTCGTCGCGGATTTGGACGAGGTCAATATTCATGATGATTCGCCGCCGAGAACTTTTGGCACTGCCAGAAAATCACCTTCAACTGCTGGCGCGTTTCGCAAAAGATCCGCGATGGGCATACTTGACTGGGGAACATCGTCGCCAAGTCGATTGGTCAGTGTCAATGGATGCGCCATCGGTTCGAGGCCTTCGGTGTTCACAGATTGGAGCTGTGCGATATGCCCAAGAATGGCTTGCAAATCGTGTTGAAGCACCGCGAGCCGTTCCTGCGGAACCGCCAAGCGAGCCAACTTTGCCACATGGCGCACATCGTCGATGGTCAGTGGTGCGGGTTGGTTGCTCGAAGTGCTCATCGAAGTGAAAGTCTAACGCCGAAAAAAAACTCTTGGTGAGAATGCGTTGGGCGATAATGACTTTTATAGGTCATCAGTCTTGCAGGCGAGTTTGGAATACAATGGGGAACTCGCCATGATTGCTCCACACATATCGAACAGAACTCGAGTGATCAGGGCGCTTTTGTCCGTGGGGATGATTGGCGGCTCGCTGGCGCTCTTGGTCATTCTGGCCTTGACGCGGCCTTTGCCCGGACTGAATGACAGTCGAGCAGAGGCGCAGTCCATCGCGGTCTTTCAACCACAGATGATTCAATTGCCTCGGCAGTGGGCTGGGTATGGAAGTGTCCGCGCTCTGAATTCAGCCGATGTGCCTGCGCGTGTTGGTGCAGTCGTGGTCGAAGTTGCGCCGACAAGCAAAGTGGGAACAACAGTCACGGCAGGACAATTTTTAGTGCAATTGGATGATCAAGATTTTCGGCGAGTCTTGGATTTGTCGAATCAGCAAATTGCCGCGATTGACGCGCAGTTGTCATCGCTGCAAGTGGAAGAAGATGGTCTGGAGGCGCGGGCAAAGTTGGCAAAGGAAGATGTCGCTCTGGTCCGCGCCGATGAACAGCGTGTTCGTGATGCGGTCCAGTCTGGCGCAGCGGTTCAGCGCGAAATTGATCGTGCGCGTCAGATGACGCTTGTCGCGGATCGTGCGGAATTACTGCTTCGGGAAGCGCTCAATCAAGTTGTTCCAAAACGCGCCGCGCTCTATGCGCAGAATGAAATTCAGAAAACGATTCGCGAGAACGCACAGAAGAATGTTGATCGGTGCAGAATCACCAGTCCAATCGGCGGAATCTTGCAGCGCTTCGATCTTGAACTTGGAGAAAACGTGGTCTCGGGACAAGTCGTCGCACGCGTGGTCGATGTTGGTAGCGTCGAGATTCCAATTCGGATGCCTGCTTCGGCGCGTGGATCTATTCGCATTGGAGATCCAGTTGTGATCGAAGTGGTGGGTCAGATTCCGCGCATCGTGAGATCGTCGGTTGTGCGAATCGAACCAGAGGATGATCCCATCGAGCGAACGATGACGCTCTATGTCGAAATGCGACAAGCCGCAGATTCGGTCGATCGACTCTCGCCTGGAGAGTTTGTCGAAGCATTGGTCGAGTCGCCAGATGCGACTATGCGAACTGTTATTCCTCGTCGTGCAATGCGCGCAGATCGTGTGTTGGAATTTGTGGATGGAACGCTGCGCTCTCGTCCGATTGTTGTTTCGCATTCGTACACCGGTGCGATTGATTCCTCTGGAATTTCCGATGTCGAGTGGATTGTGTTGAAAGAAGCACTTGCAGAAGGAATGGTCCTCGCAGTCGATGGCGGACGAACGGTTGCGCCTGGCGTGCGTGTTCAACCCAAGCAGTCTTCGCCAACAGCCGATGTGTCGACAGCACCTGTTGGATCACCTGCGGAGGTTGGAGCGGCGTCCCGATGAAAGGTTTCGTTCGCTTTTTCGTTCGGCATCATGTTCCTTCGAATCTGTTGACAATCGGAATCATCGCCGGCGGAATCTTTGCGGCATTTCATATTCGCCGCGAATTTTTTCCTGATATCGCCCCTGATTCTGCACGCATTCTTCTTCTGTATCCGGGAGCGTCCGCTCAAGAAATCGAAGAGTCGATTGTCCGCCGCGTGGAAGATATCGCCGTCGAAGTGGACGGAGTCGATCGCATCGAAACAATTGTCTCCGAAGGCACTGGAGGAATTGTCGTCAAGTTTGAAGGTGGTACGAATGTGCGGCGGCGCGTTGAAGATCTGCGCGATCGAATGGATTCATTGACGGATTTGCCTGCCGAGGCAGAGCGCATTCGCGTGACAGAGTTCGAACCAAACATGCCAGTTATTCAAGTGACTGTGCATGGCAAAACAGACAATCAGACTCTCAAAAGTTCCATCCGCCAAGTTGCGGATGATTTGAAGACATTCGCTGGCATGGGCCAAGTTGTCATCAGCGGAACGCGTGATGATGAAATGCGAATCGAAGTGAATCACGAAGATTTGTTGCGTCATGCGATTCCAATCACCAAAGTTGCAGATGCAGTTTCTGCGTGGATGCGGGAGACACCCGGTGGAAGCGTGCGCAATGCGGATGGGGAAGTCAAGGTTCGCACGCTTGGAGTGGAGGAGCGCGCGGACAGAATTCGGGGGATTGTCGTCAAGTCATATCCAGATGGAGGACTTGTGCATGTCGGCGATATCGCCAAGGTCGAAGAGGGATTCATCGACGCAGAAGTTGTTCGTCAATTCAATGGGGAACCATCCGCGAATTGCACGGTTTTTCGAAAGGGCGAACAAGACGCCGTGGATATGGCGCAATTCACCCGCGGATATGTCGCCGGGCGCACAAGCGAACCACTGAATCCAACGTTTTTGGAGCGCTTTTTTGGTTCAAAGAGAATGGATGGATGGATGCTTGGTGCGAAACGCGGTCCATTGCAGGTTTCGATTCAGAAACACAATGATTTGGCAAAGTTGATCGAAGATCGACTTGACTTGCTTACGCGCAATGCTTTGCAAGGTGGTTTGCTTGTGTTTGTGACTCTCCTGCTTGGCGTTCACTGGCGCGCGGCATGTTTCGTGACGCTGGGAATTATCGTGTCGATTTTTGGAACACTTTTGGTGATGGATATCACAGGCATCTCTTTGAACTTGCTGACGATGTTCGCATTATTGATGACGCTTGGAATGCTTGCCGATGACGCGATCGTGTTGTCGGAAAGTATCGAGATTGAAGCGGCGGGTGGAGGCGATGTCGAAGAGACGGTGTTGGTTGGTGTAGAGAGAGTTCAATGGCCAGTCGTGGCCAGTTCTGTAACAACCATCGTTGCATTTATTCCTCTTGTACTTGTTCAAGGAAGAATCGGTGACATCTTGGGCGAACTTCCCATTGTCGTATCGCTTGCGCTGATTATCAGTTTGTTGGAAGCAATCTTCCTGCTGCCAGGCCATATGGCGGTAGGTATTCGTCGCGAGAGAAGTGGACAGACTGGAATGATCGATCGCTTGATGCGACCGATCGATCGCTGGCGCGAACATTCTCTGTGGCCTTCGATCGAAAGGTGGTATCGCCGCGCAGCTTTGTGGTGTATCGACCGGCGATATATGACAGTTTCTGCTGGGGTTGCGACATTCATCGTTTCTGCGGCATTGATCGTTGGTGGTCGATTGCCGTTCACATTCCTGCCCAACAACGACGCTGAAACTGCGATCGTTGAGATTCGTTTGCCGCTTGGATCAAGCCTCGAACTGACGAAGTCGGTTGGAGCCAATGTTGAAAAAGCGGCTCGTGCGCAGCCGGATGTCCGCGCGATCACTTCGATCTATGGTCTTCGTGTCAATTATGAGACAGCAGTCGCCGACGGTTCTTCCAGCAACTTGGCGCAGATTTTCATAGAGCTTTCGCCTGTGGAAGAACGCTCGCGTCGTTCCGCGGAAATCTTGGATGCGATTCTCAAAGCCTCCGGTCCTCTGGATGACGCAGAGTCGGTCTCCGTGCAAGAAATTTCTGGCGGTCCTGCTGGAGCTGACATTACTTATCAGTTTTCGGGTGATGACATCGACGAGGTTCGTTTGGTGAGCGTGGAAGTCAAGGAACTCATTTCGCGAGTAAACGGCGTGTTGAGCGTTGCGGATGACGATTTCAACGCACAGCCAGAAGTGCAGATCATTCCTCGCCCTGGTGCGGCAGCACTTGGATTCACTCCCGCAGATATTGCGCGCCAAGTGCGTGGCGCACTCTATGGACTTGACGCGCATGTTTTCAGTGAGAACCGAGAAGATGTCGATGTGCGAGTGCGATTGGATGATCGGCTCCGTTCACGGGGCGATTTCGCAGATCATCTCTGGGTTGTTCCTCCCTCTGGGATTGCCGTTCCTCTGCGAGAAATCGCGGAGATCCGTGAAAGAACAAGTGCAAGCACGATCACTCGACTTGATCGAAAGCGAACGATCACTGTCACGGGAGATACGCAAGTGGATACATATCCCGAATCGGTGGTCGAACAAATCAGTGGAGATGTCGCAAAGGTGATGGCGGCGCATCCTTCGGTTCAGTTGCGCGAAGGCGGTCGTCAGAAGGATCTCACCGAAGCATTTGCAACGCTTCCGTATGCGATTGCCGCCGCGCTCATTATGATCTACGCAATTCTTGCGTGGCTCTTTGGCAATTACACGCAACCTTTGGCAGTGATGATTTCGATTCCATTTGGAGTCATCGGGATGGTCGGAGGACATTTGCTTTTGGGTTCGGATTTGACCTTCCTCAGTGTGATTGGTTTAGTCGCTCTGGCGGGAGTGGTTGTGAACAACGCACTTGTCTTGGTGGAGTTCATCAATATCGAAGTTGCGGCGGGCAGGCCGCTGCGTGAGGGCTTGGTGCTTGCGGGCGAGAAACGTATTCGAGCAATCTTGTTGACCAGCGTCACGACCATTCTCGGTCTTTCGCCGCTCGTTTTTGAGCCATCTTTTCAGGCGAAATTTCTGGCGCCGATGGCGATCACAATCAGCGGCGGTCTTTTGAGTGCGACTGCGCTGACATTGATTCTTCTTCCTTCGTTCATTTACATCATTGACGACGCGAAGAAACTTGCGGGGAGAATTTGGAATGGACCGCAGCCGATGGACAGTACCGATCCTGTATCGCCGAGATAACCTGACTAGCTATGGCAAAGAAACGAAAGCGAAGTGGGTTAGTGGTTGGAGTCGATCTTGGTGGAACGAATATGATGGTCGGGATTGTCGACCAACATCACAAGATCATCGCCTCGGTCAAACGAAAAACAAAGGCATCCATGGGGCGTGATGCGGTCATTGATCGAATTGTCGGATCGATTGAACGCGCCTGCGAAGAAGCTGGAGTGAAGGTGGATTCGGTGGACGGTATCGGCATCGGTGCGCCGAGCGCAATCGACTTCGAAGAGGGAATGGTGATCAACGCCGGAAATCTTGGATGGAAGCAAGTGCCGCTTCGCGCGATTCTCGAGAAACGACTTGGAATACCAGTCGTCGTCGAGAACGATGTCAACGCCGCAATCTGGGGAGAAGCGAAACTTGGCGCGGCGAAGTCTTGGACGGATGTCTTGGCGGTTTGGGTCGGCACAGGAATCGGCGGTGGACTGGTGCTTGGTGGCGAAATTCACCGCGGGTCATTTCATACCGCTGGCGAAATTGGGCAGATGATTCTTTTTCCGCGCGGTGGAGTTGGGCGCAGAACATTGGAGGAACATTGCAGTCGTCTTTCAATGGTGCGTGCGATGGAGACAATTGTTGGCTTCTATCCGCAGAGCAAGATTCGCACGGCTTTCGCGGCGCGCGGTGAAGATGGAATGGTTGGGAGTTCGGCGATCGCAGAGTGCTATGCAAGCGGCGATGAATTGACCGTGCGAGTCATTGATGATGCGGCAGAACTTCTTGGAATGGCGATCGCAAATGCGGTCACACTTTTGTCCGTGCGCGCAGTTGTGCTTGGTGGCGGAGTGACCGAAGCGCTGGGCAAGCGATATGTAGATCGTGTGCGCGAGTCCTTTGAGTGGAATGTTTTCCCAAGCACGCTGAAGAAATGCCATCTTGTGGTTGGGCAACTTGGCGATACCGCGGGGGTGCTCGGTGCGGCACTGCTTGCGCGGGCTGAGCCTAAAAGATAAATCGACTTCTTTGGTTGGAGAGTTTTTGATTTCAGTTTGGTCGCGTCCCTGAAATGGTCGTCCACTGTCGAAAAACGGAAGTGTGTGCCTATATCAATTTAGAAATCAACCAACGGATGTCGATCGCGCTTTGAAAGCGTGAATGCCATACCCGGAACAAGCGGCGCGATTCGCTCGGCAAGCCTTGGCAAATATCCGCGTTCGCTGTTGGTGTGTCCTGCAAGCAACAATGTGTGCCCTGCGCGAACAACTGCGAGTTGGTCGTGATGCTTTGCTTCGCCTGTAAAGAAGAGCGTCGCGCCAGCTTCGGTCGCCGCAGCAAAGAGCGACATACCAGAGCCCGCGCAAATGCCGATCATTTCGTGATGCGAAGTGTTTGGCGTGGAAGATTCCGCGCACTCGATGCGCTTGATGCCAAGATGTTTCTTAAGTCGGCGCGCAATCTCTTGAGTGGTTGCGGGTTCTGAAAGCCTCAACAACCGACCTTGCCCTTCGCGAACACTTGGTTGCGCGGCGAGCGCGTGCACTTCAATCGCTGGCGCTTCGTATGGATGCGCGGCTCGCAGTGCGGCGAGCGCGGCCGAGAGCGCCTTGGGCCCGCAGACCATTTCGATGCGCTGCTCCATCACGCGTTCCAGTTTTCCCTTGCGTCCAGTGCGCGGTGCGGTTGTGGGGCCGCCATAAAAAGTTCCCTGCACAGGAAAAGAATGTGAACACTGCGAATAGTCACCGATGCGACCTGCGCCAGCGATCGACATCGCCGCGCAAATGCGGTCGACAACATCGGATGGAGCCAGAGTGACGATCTTGAATGTCTCGCGTGCGGCAAGCGACGATGCGGAGTCGAGTGGTCGGCATTCACCGTCGCCAATCCCTTCGGCAAGCCAATCGTTGATGCCGCCCGCGACGGCATCGAGCGCTGTGTGCGGAGAAAGCAGGGCAATTCCAGCACGCGCCGCTCGAGCGAGAACCGCCGTAGATGGATCGTGTGAAACGAGTTTGCGAATCGGATCAAAGAGCGGCGGGTGATAGGCAATGATCGCCTGAACGTGAAGTTCACACGCTTCGGTCATCACCTCTTCAGTCAGGTCGATTGTCAACAGGACGCGTTCGCAAAAAGATTGCGCATCGCCCAGCAAGAGCCCGACATTGTCCCACTCCGCAGCAAGCGCTGGTGGAGCAACCCGTGTAAGCGCTTTCACCAAATCGCCGACCTTTCTTGATCGCCCTGATGATCGACTTGCTGATGAATTGGTCGGTCGCTTTGTCGCTCGCTTTGTCATTGGGGATCACGCTACCCGCTGAGACAAATTCAGGAAATACACCGCACGCACACAATTCAAATCGTACAATATCCATATCCATGATGAGCCGACCAAACTCGGGAACGGGCTCCCACAAGTCAGAGGCGAAAGCGCCAACGAGTGCGGAGCAGGTACGAAAGCACTTTGTCCTCGATACAAATGTGCTTCTTCACAACCCCCAATCGATCTTCAAGTTCGAAGAGCACGAGGTGGTCATTCCGTTGACTGTGCTGGAAGAACTTGACACCTTCAAGAAGAACAACGACGAGAAGGGGCGTAATGCACGACAAGTGATTCGCTCACTTGATCGACTGCGTGGCGTCGGCCACCTCTTTGAAGGCGTTGTCTGGAACGAACAAGGTGGATCCGTGCGGGTGATGCGATTCAAGCCATCTGCGAACTATGACTTGGATCTCAGTATCACAGACAATCGAATCATCGGAGTTGCGCACGCATTGCAAGATGCTGGGTTGCGCGCGATCTTTGTTTCCAAGGACATCAATGCGCGCGTGAAGTGTGACGCGATTGGCATCACCGCCGAAGATTTCGAGGCAGATCGTGTGGATGCGGATTGGTTGAACACTGGATTTATCACCAGCCGCGTGCCACGCGAATTGATCGATGATCTTTATTCAGAGCGTCAGTTGCCGATCGCTCGAATCGAAGCAGTGCCTGGCGCGATTCCTCAGCGCAGCGATGATGGCGACGAGGAGAAAGTCACGCTCCTTCCCAATCATTTTATTTCGCTTGTGGATGAAAACGATCCTTCGCATACGGGCCTTGCGCGACGACTTGCGGATACTGCGCACATCATTCCAATCACGGGACCGCGCAAACCGATCTATGGCGTGATCGCGCGCAATGTCCAGCAAACGATGGCGCTTGATTTGTTGCTCGATGACGAAATCAAACTCGTCACGCTGATCGGTCCCGCTGGTACGGGCAAGACACTCTTGGCAATCGCCGCTGGAATGCACAAGGTTTTCAAAGAAGAACGCTTTGATAAGTTGCTCGTCGCTCGACCGATCATGCCGCTTGGTCGTGATATTGGATATTTGCCTGGAGATAAGGATGAGAAGTTGGCGATGTGGATGCAGCCGATCTTCGACAATGTCGCATATCTTTTGTCGACGCGCGGTGGTCACGGCGGATCCGAGCCCGACAGCAAGACAACCGAACAGCGCATCGATCAATTGATTGCCTCGCGCAAATTGGTCTTGGAGCCGATCACATATATCCGCGGGCGAAGCATTCCCCACCAATTCATCATTGTCGATGAAGCACAGAATCTTTCGCCGCACGAAGTCAAGACAATTGTTTCGCGCGTTGGTGATGGAACCAAGATCGTGCTTTGTGGCGATGTTGGGCAGATCGACAATCCATATCTCGATGCGGCAAGCAACGGTCTTTCGCATTTGATCGAGCGCATGAAGGGACACCGACTTGCGGGTCACGTCACGCTGTCGAAGACGGAGCGAAGCGAACTGGCGAGCCTTGCGGCAGAGATGCTCTAAAGTCGTTCTTTTCAGCAATGCGGTCGAGTACTTCCGAGAGGCTGCGAAGTCTCATCGCTGTGACTCTATACATCCCAATTTGTCCAATGATGAATTGCACAGGCTTCGCCTTGAGCATGCGAACATCCGGTCGCAGTCGAATCTCTGGAATCAAATCCTCGAGTTCTTGCGCTTGCTTATCAAGTCTTTTGGTGGCATCTGAAAAACTTTTATAGTCTCGAGTTTTCATTGCCGCGGCACCAACGTCGCATGCTTGCTTGATGGAATGAGCACAGGCATAGAGTTCTTCCAAATCGTTGGTAATGATCTGCGGGTGGATTCCGCTGGAGATGCGATTGAGCGCAAGCGCATTCGCGCTGTAAAGAGTCAAGGTCATGTTTTCCGTGATCTGCAGAACATCCTCTCGAGTGATTGAGGGCTCGGATGCGTGAATCTCTGTATGGAGATTTTCGCAAAGATCTCGACTGCGCAAGATGAGCGAGATGACTTTGTATCGCAATGCGGCGATATCGTTGAAGGATCCTGGACTTGAATTGAATCCAGTGATTGCCAACGATCCAATGCGATCAAGCGTGAGCGAGAAGAGTCGCATCAATTCGTTGCGCGCATAATCGGGAGAGAAAAAATTGAAGATCGCAAGTGTCACCATCGTGCCGAGCGCAACCCCAAGAATGCGTCCCGAAGGAGGAGTCAGGTCGATGCTGGGATGAAATGTCGATCCAATCGCAATTGCGAGACAGAAGACGGCTTGAACTCCCACATACGAGACTTTAGGTCCGCCAGTCAAGATCCAAATGAGCGGCGCACAGCTTCCAATCCACACAAGTAGAAGCCCTGGAAAACTATCGACGGTTGGAATCAGAAACAGTATGGCGAATATGGAAACAAGTGCTCCAATAATGGTCCCCCAGAGTCGAAGCATCGCACGTGCACGGGTTGCATCGCTCGATCCGCCAGTTGCGCCAACGACCATCAGCGGAGTGACCATCATTGTGCTGAGGCTTTCAAACTTGGTGACGCTGACAAAAATATACCCAATCACACATGCGGATGCCAATTTCACAGCGAACCAGAAACTGCGCGATGCATCATCGCTGAGTCCAGGCGAGAGCAGTGGCGTTGTGATCGATCGCAAGACATCGATCTGCGCGCGCTCCGAACTCGCTTGGAAGTGTTGAGTTGAATATGTTGTATGCATCGCTCGAGTCATGGCAATTGTTGCCATCAACGCTTGATTTCCTTTTGAGGAGTGGCCAAAACCTTCACGGATTCCAACTCGTTGGATTGCGGATTCATGCAATTCATCAAAGGAATGGACCGATTCGAGTATGGGTTGAAAATCGATGGGATGCATTTGAAGCGATATGGCAATAGCGTGATCGCTTTCTCCCCACGCTTTCATTTGTCGAAGGATGCCCTCGATTCGATCGAAGAGAACAAGTGATGCAGACATCAAGTTGGGATCCGCACCTTGTTGATTCGACTCTTTGATCAGCGTGATTGCATTGCTAGTGATCGAGGAGATCGCATTGACGAGAGTGATTCGATCGGTCAGCGATCCGATAAGGAGACCCATGTCACGATTTCCATATGCAGCGCTTCCAATCAGAACAAACATTTTCTTTTCGATCATCGGATCGACGCGCTTCGGAGGAAGCGCGTCGATCGGAGCTTTGAGTTGATGATCTTCAATATCGTGCAAGTTTCGTTTGACCCACTGCACGCGCTCGATTTCCTGCTGAGTAGTCTGGACATAGAGAGTTCGAAAAACCCGTATGGGTCTTGGGGGATAGATCAACAAGAGAGCAATCCAAGACGAGAACACGCCAAGCGCAACAACCCAGAAGCGTTCGAAACTGATTCCAGCAATTTCTGTAAATGTTGAATTGATCTGCATTGAAATCACAAGTATTGAAAGGGCGAACACCCAGCCAACATAGGGTTGATCACTTCGCGCGATGACCAATCCAGCGACTATCAATAGCGCATAGAGTGATGCAATAAAGAACCAATTCTGCTGAAAGAAGACGGTCATGATGATGTAAGCAACCGCAACTCCAGCGAATGTTCCAAACATGCGCTGCATCATCTTGCGCAATGACGAGTCGACATTTGGTGCGCAGATGATCATGATGGTGATCATGGCCCAGTATCCCTGCGAGAGATGAAGGAATTGGGTGAGGGTCAATGAAAAAACCGAGGCGGCCAAGATTCGAATCGTCGAATGCCACCGTTCGGTTGAAGGTGCTAATTCTCTTTTAAGAAAATTTATAAAGGAAATTTCATTTGCCACCAACCAGTTCATACGCGTCCAGCAATCGTCAGAGGTTCGCGTTCGTGAGTCGCTAGAGCCACACGAAGTATTTTTGTTTTCGTCATGCACTCTTGAGATTCGGAGGCAGGATCGCTGTCGGCAACAATTCCGCATCCGGCGTGATATTCAACCGTCCATTGGTGTGGAGTCCGAGATCGAGTCAATTGCGCCGTACGAATCGCCACAC
Source organism: Planctomycetia bacterium (assembly GCA_005792145.1). Taxonomy (GTDB): domain Bacteria; phylum Planctomycetota; class Phycisphaerae; order Phycisphaerales; family SM1A02; genus F1-60-MAGs104. The sequence continues at coordinate 13,331 of SXSS01000102.1, forward strand.
TGAAGAGTGCCGAACCGCAACTGCTAGCGAGTCCAATTGCTCCGCAGTATGGTCCGCGCGCAGTGGATTCCAGTTCGTCAATGATCTGCATCGCGCGAACCTTCGGCGCACCAGTGACCGATCCTGGCGGAAAACATGCGGCGAGAAGATCCGCAAGATCACGGGGCAAAGAAAGTTTGCCAGAGATTTCAGACACGGCTTGCAAAACTGTCGGGTGATGCTCGAGCATTCGCGCCTCATCGACATGGATTGATCCGATATCGCAGACTCGACCAAGATCGTTGCGCATCAGATCGACAATCATGTGCAGTTCAGCTGCATCCTTCGAACTTGCCAATAATTCCGCAGCATCGTTTGGACTTGCGCGCGTTCCCTTCATCGGTCGAGTAATGACGCGTCGACTTTCACCATCGAGCGAGAGGAAAAGTTCTGGACTGAATGAAAGAAGCGCTCGATCATCGTCGAGTTCGAGATATGCGCCGTACCTTGGCGAAGTCTTGGCAAGCGCATCAAGTGCGAACGCCCGAACGCTGCCAGCGATTCGCGCGCGAAACGGTTGCGTCATATTCGCCTGAAAAATATCTCCTGCGCGCACATATTCGACTGTCCGAGCAACCATGTTCTGAAAATTGTCGGGGTTGGAGTGCGGCTTGACCTGTCCGTTATCTAGCGCAGTCCACGAGTTGTGTTCACTTTCTGGCGAGAGATTTTGCGAGAGATGTGCCGATTCATAATTCAACATTTCGCAAACATTTCGCGCGCTTGGATCGCCAACATCAAACCATCGAGCAAGCGCGTGCGAATAGACGAGTGCGCGTGGCACTCTGCAGAGCATCGCGTCAGGCCACGCGGCATCGCAATCATGTCGATTATGAGCGCCACCTTTGGTTTGTGCAAAGGGTTCGAAAAGTGGAGCGCAACCATAACCAACAAAGCCGATCCACCCGCCAATAAATGGAAGGCGCAGTTTGTTCGAACCGACGAACGCTGCCGCGTGCGGCGGTGCCAATGTGCGCACAAGGCGCATCAAATCGGCCGCGCTGCTGTTCTGGGCATTCACAGATGCAACTTCGGAGCGCGGCGCAAGAATGGTCCACTGATCGAACGAGGGTGATTGACCTCCAGAAACCAGAGCAAGCAGCGGAATATCATCTTGCCAGGATGCCATCGCCTGCTGTGGATTGATTGTCCAGTCAAGTTCTCGAACCAAATCACTTTGGGACATTCGATCATCCTAGTCTGTGAAATCGTCGGGCAAATAGGCGTGAGTCGAGTACGATGAGATTCTTTCAACTGGAGACCACGATGCCAAGCGCAACCGCCAAACGACCTTCCTCTTCACGCAATAAAACCAAGTCCAAATTGGCGAAGGCGGTGGGCAATCGCAAGGCATCTTCGAAGTCGCGGACACAAGGCAAGCGAACCAAGATGGTCTATTTCTTTGGGCAGACTTTGACCGAAGGAAAAGCCGAACAGAAATTGCTCCTCGGTGGAAAGGGGGCGAATCTTGCCGATATGACCTCGATTGGTTTGCCTGTTCCTCCGGGCTTCACCATCACCACCGAAACATGTGCGATGTATAGCGAAGGGCGCAATCGACTTCCTGCGGGAATGATGGATGAGGTTGCCAAAAACATTCGAATGCTCGAGCGAGAACTCGGCAAGAAGTTTGGCAGCGCGCGCAATCCACTTCTGGTTTCAGTGCGATCTGGCGCCGCGGTTTCCATGCCAGGTATGATGGACACCATTTTGAATCTTGGACTGACCGACGAAGTTGTCGCTGGATTGGCGGCGGCGACGGGCAATCCGCGCTTTGCATATGACGCATATCGCAGACTGATCAATATGTTTGGAGATGTTGTGATGGGAGTTGATCATCATCGCTTCGAACACGCATTCAATGAGATCAAGGCGAAGTACGGCACCACCGAAGACACCGCCGTTCCTGTTGAAGGTTTGAAAGAACTTTGCGCCGCTTATCAAGCCGTATACAGAGAGCATGTTGGCAAGCCGTTTCCGCAGGATCCGATGAAGCAACTCGAAGCCGCCGTTGGCGCAGTCTTTGAGAGTTGGAATGGCGCGCGCGCAATCGCATATCGCCAGATCAATGGAATCAAGGGACTTGCTGGGACCGCAGTCAATGTGCAGGCGATGGCATACGGAAATATGGGCGACGATTCCGGCACGGGCGTCGCATTCACTCGCGATCCTTCGACTGGCGAGAATGTTTTTTATGGCGAATTCCTGATCAATGCGCAAGGCGAAGATGTTGTCGCTGGCATTCGCACGCCGCTGCCGATCAGCCATATGGAAAAGTGGAACGCAAAAGTGTGGAAGCAGTTGCTGCAAGTTCGCAAGAAGTTGGAACGACATTATCGCGATATGCAGGACATCGAGTTCACCATCGAGCGTGGTCGGCTATTTATGTTGCAGACTCGAAATGGAAAACGAAACGGTGTCGCAGCAGTTCGCGCGGCCGTCGAAATGGTGCGTGAAGGGTTGATCAATGAAAAAACCGCGCTGAAGAGAATTCCTGCTGGAGATCTTGTGCAGTTGCTGTTGCCTTACTACCGAACCGAGGACAAGCGCGGCGTTGAAATCTTGACCAAGGGAATTGCGGCAAGCCCCGGCGCAGCATCTGGAAAACTTGCATTCACAGCCGCTGAAGCTGTCGCACGCGCGGCGGCGGGCGAGGATGTTCTGCTGATTCGCAAGGAAACTTCTCCTGAAGATGTCGCAGGAATGCACAAGGCTGTCGGAATCTTGACTTCGACAGGTGGCAAGACAAGTCACGCCGCTGTTGTTGCGGTGGGTTGGGGCAAGTGCTGCGTTGTCGGTGCTGGAGAACTTTCCATCGACACCGAAGCGGGAACGCTGACGGTGAAGGGCCGAACTTTTGGCAGAGGCGACACTCTATCAATCGATGGCTCTACTGGCGAAGTGATGCCAGGCGTTGTCTCGCGCACAATTCCTGAAGCGATTTCAGGTGATTTCGCGCAGTTGATGAAGTGGTCGACAAAGCATGCGACCATGGGAGTCCGCGCGAATGCGGATACGCCAGCGGATGCGAAGCGCGCGCGAGAATATGGCGCGATTGGTATCGGCCTTTGTCGCACGGAACATATGTTCTTTGAATCGGATCGAATCAAGGCGGTTCGCCAAATGATTCTCTCCACCGAAGTCTCGCAGCGCGAGGCAGCGTTGGCGCGATTGCTTCCATATCAGCGCGGCGATTTCATTGGCATTTTCACCGCGATGGATGGTCTGCCTGTGACAGTTCGATTGCTCGATCCACCGCTGCACGAATTTGTTCCGCATGATGAAGCGGCGCAGCAGATTCTCGCCGATGAAGCGGGAGTTCCGCTCATTGATGTTCAGCGACGCGTCTCGCAATTGCATGAAGCGAATCCGATGCTTGGGCATCGAGGCTGTCGCTTGGCTGTGACATATCCCGAGATTCTTGTGATGCAAGTGCGTGCGATTGTCGAAGCCGCAATCGAATGCCGGCAGAATCGCATCGATGCTCGCCCAGAGATCATGATTCCGTTGGTCGGAACACGCAAGGAACTTGCAATTCTGCGCACGCTGACTGAACAAACACGCGATCTTGTTTTCAAGGAGCGCGGCTTTAAGAAGTTCGAAATTCTCATTGGAACGATGATCGAAATTCCTCGAGCTGCTGTGACTGCCGACGAAATCGCAGAAGTCGCGGAGTTTTTCTCTTTTGGAACGAACGACTTGACCCAGATGACATTTGGATTCAGTCGCGATGACATCGCATCATTTATGCCGGCGTATTTGGAGAAAGCGATCGTCGACAGCGATCCATTCCAGTCGATTGATGTGAGCGGCGTTGGCGCGCTTGTTTCGATGGCATGCCAGAAGGGTCGATCTGTCAAGCCGAACTTGAAACTCGGCGTGTGTGGTGAGCATGGCGGCGATCCTTCATCGATCCGCTTCTTCCAAACGTGTGGACTTGATTATGTTTCATGTTCGCCGTTCCGTGTGCCTGTTGCGCGACTCGCGGCGGCTCAGGCGGCGATGAAATGAATCGCGCATGTCTCCTATGTAAGTGCGCACTTCTTGGCGCAGCATCGATGACATACTTGATGATTGCAGGCTGCCAACAACCTGCGGTGGTTGACAATGCAGAACGAACAAGCGTCGATACATATCGTCGGCCCGAGCCCGTTCCTGTTTTCGCTCCCACTCTTTCGCCGCGGCGATATTCGGCAGCTTTTTGCGATGTTTCTATCCAAGTCAATGGGATGATCGATGAGCCCGCATGGATTGCCGCGAAATGGAGCGATGATTTCGCGGACATTGAAGGTGCGACTCGCGAAACGCCTTCGCAGCGGACGCGGGTCAAGATGCTTTGGGATGAAAAGTATTTGTATATCGCGGCGGACTTGGCGGAGAGCGATTTGTGGGCAACATTGACAAAGCACGACGAAATTGTTTTCCAAGACAATGACTTCGAGGTCTTCATCGATCCCGATGGGGACACTCGGGAGTATTACGAAATCGAAGTGAACGCAATCGGAACTATTTTCGATCTCTATCTGCCAGTGCCATATCGAGCCGGTGCAAAGGCGAATCACAATTGGACAGCGGAGGGAATGCGGGTGGCGATTCATCTCGATGGAACGCTGAATGACTCGCGCGATACGGACAAGGGCTGGCAAGTTGAAATGGCGATTCCATGGACGACATTCGCGCCAGTTGCTCCAGCGAATGGCGGAGCAACTTTTCAGCGAGCATCTCGACCGCCTGGCATTGGAGATTCTTGGCGCATCAATTTTTCGCGTGTGCAGTGGACGCTCGAAAAACGCGGCGATTCCTATGCAAAAGTTATGGGGAAGCCAGAGGATAATTGGACATGGACACCTCAGTGGACGATCGATATGCATATTCCGCAGTGGTGGGGATTCGTGACGTTTGTCGGCCCCATAGAGCAGAAAAAGGAGAATTCAAAATGAAGCGAGCAGGTCCCGAAGATCCAGTCCGACATCAAAGTTCGATTATGGAGATGCTCGATATTTCGCCTTCGGGCGCGGGTCTCTATCCACAGATTGTCCAGCGCATGTTGAGCGCGGCTGATGTGATCGGAATGCCAAACGACATCCAGATGATTCTCGCACGACCGAAGAACGAGATCATCGTTCACTTTCCCGTGCTGATGGATGATGGCGAACATCGGATGTACACCGGCTATCGCATTCAACACAACGACGCGCTTGGGCCTTTCAAGGGTGGAATGCGCTTTGCGCCGCTGATGTCACAGAGTGACCTGGGTGGTTTGGCGATGTTGATGATGCTCAAGTGCGCGCTGTTGCGGTTGCCATTCGGAGGCGCTGCTGGAGGAGTCGTGTGCGATCCGCGCGTTCTCTCTCGTGATGAATTGATGGGTGTTGTGCGCAGATACGCATCATCGATTGCGCATCACATCGGACCTGATTATGACATTCCTGGTCCAGATGTTGGCGCGGACAGTCAAGTGATGGCGTGGTTTGCGGACACGGCCGCGCAGATCACCCCCGACCGAAATCGTCAGGGGATGAGGGGGATTGTCACTGGAAAACCAATCGAAATTGGCGGTGCAAATGGGCGTGACATTGCGACTGGAACCGGTTTTATTCACATGCTTCGCGACATCCTGCCGGATTTCAATAAGAAAATCCATGGTCTGCGATTTTCAGTCTGCGGCTTTGGAAAAATGGGAAGTCAAGTCGCGCGCATCTTGACCGCGGAGGGCGCGGTGATGGTTGGCGTGCTGGATAATCAAGGTGGAATCCTTACTGATGCAGGTATCGAACCTGAAGCAGTTGCAGAGAGAATGAGATCGAATGGAAACTTGAGCGGCCTCGCGGGAACGAAAGCGGTGAATGAGGAAATGTTCTTCCGCGAGCCTGTTGATCTTCTCTTGCTTGCGGCGGGCGAACAGATTATGAGTCATCAACGCGCTGAATGGGTTGGCGCATCAATCGTCGCAGAGATCGCTCACGCTCCTTGGACAGCAGATAGCGATGACATTCTCTTTCAACGTGGGATCGAAGTCTTGCCGTCTGTTCTTTGCAATGCAGGCGCAGTGGTTGGATCGTTTCTCGAATGGACTCAGAATCGCACATTCATTCCATGGACAACAGCTCAGTTCGATAAAGAAATCGAGCAAGCGATGGTGTTGGCAACGCGCCGGATGAAATTGGCGCGAATGCGATTCGAGTGCGACTGGCGCACTGCGGCATACGCGGCGGCGCTCGAGCATCTCGGTCGCGTCTACGAATTGCGCGGCGTCTTTCCATAACGAGCCACCATGCCTTCTATTTTTACGCGGATCATTCTTCGAGAAATTCCTTGTCACGAGGTCTATCGCGACTCTCAGGTCATTGCATTTCTTGATATCTCGCCTCTTTCTTTGGGGCATGTGCTTGTTGTGCCAGTGGAAGAGCGTGAATTCCTGCATGAATTGAGCGAAGAAAGTGCCGCGGCAATCGGCCGCGCATTGCCACGCATCACTCGCGCCGTGATCGCTGCGACAGGAGCGAAGTCATACAACATTCTGCAGAACAACGGCGCAGCGGCTCATCAAGCTGTGCCGCACGTTCATTTTCACATCATCCCGAAGTATGGCGAAGGATCTGGAGCGGGTTGTGGCTTGGGTGTTGATTGGAAAGCGGGACAACTCGCGCCAGCCGATGCGAAGATGTTGGTTGCAAAGATTCGGGAGCACATCAAAGTATGAGCGATCATGCATCGCCCTCTGGTCGGCCGCTCGATCAATGGCCCGATGCGCTCGAGGCGACTATCGCACACTGCACAAGTTGGCGATCGGTGACGGTTGTGCGCGAGACCGCGTCGACGCAAGATCACGCACGAAATTTGCAAGTGGGGGATGTGGTGATCGCAGGGCGTCAGACCGCTGGGCGTGGGCGACTTGGAAGAGTATGGATTGATACCGCAGAAGATGGACTTGCCCTCAGTGCAAATGCCGCCGCGAATTCTCCGCAGTGGGTTTCTCTCGCGGCAGCAATCGCCGCGGCGCAAGCGATCGAAGATCTTTGCCGTCGTGCAACTGGTGGCGCGCCGAATGTTGGGCTGAAGTGGCCGAACGATCTCTTGATCGCGCAGAAGAAGGTTGGCGGAATTTTGGTCGAGCGCAATGATCGATCGACGACGATCGGCATCGGAATCAATTGCACTCAGCGCGCATTTCCTGCCGAGCTTTCTCCACGCGCGACCAGTCTTTCCCTGCAAGGCTTCACAATCGATCGACTTGATCTTGCCCAACTCTTGTTGGAGCGTTTGGATTTTTGGATCACCGCAAGCGAAGATAAAATCACCAGCGAATATGCGGCTCGCGATTGTCTTGTTGGAAATCGGACATCTTTTCGCACCCCAAATGGCATTGTTGATGGACAAGTCTTGCGCGTTGATCCTTCGCAGGGAATCGTCGTGAGGACAAGTCGTGGGGATCAGCATCTTCCTGCCGCGACAACTAGCGTTTTTGTTCCTGAAGATCGTTTGTAAATGCCGAAGAAAGCCTCTGTCGTTTTCCGATGTTCTGGTTTTGGTTCTTGTTCAATTCAGCGTATTCTGTTTCCTTCAATGATCGCTCGCCGTTTGATAATCACCACTTGCACCACTCTCTGCGTGATCACTGTAAATGGATCGGCGCAGACTCAAGTGCCTGGTCAGCAGGATCACTCGACGAGAGATGTCGATACTTCAATGAATCATCCAGTCGATCCCAAGGTTGCCGATCGTGGCGTGCTGACAATGCCCGGTCGACAAATGCCATACGAGCTCGCGATGCCGCAAGGATTCGATCGTGTGTACAGCGTTCCTGGTCAAGCAGGAATGTTTTATCGCGCCAACGGCGGTTTGTATTTGGTTTTCGATCAAGGCGAATACAAGCAGGACAAAAAGGGAAAAGAGTATGCGATGGTTCCTGCCGGAGCGGTGTTTTATATCGGCAAGCCTGACTGGTCGCGAATTATTCGCAAGAGTAAAGTCGCCGCGAGTGCGATCAGTTCTCAGCAGGAAATTCGCGCGAAAGCTCAACTGAATTCGAGCGGCGATGCAAAGTCAGCGACGGCTTCAAATACAGGGAAGCGTATGGACGAGGTCGCTCAAACTTCTCTTGCGGTGCAGACCGAAAGCGATCTGGCTGTACGCGCGCGGATCGGCACGGAATTGCCGCAAGTAATTGGAAGTGAAGTTGGATATGGAAGTGGCCTTGCGCGAGTAACTCCGCAAATGGATTCGACTGGAGCGAATGCGGCTGAGAACCCCAATCCCACTGAGTTTCAATCAAAAGCACCCGATGCTGCGGCATGGGCTGGAACTTTGCCAGATGGAGTTGATCGTTCGTTTCTTGTTGGCACGGGCGCAGATGTTCAGCCAAAAATCTCGGTGGACTTTATCTATCGACAAGAACGTTTATCCAAACTCTTTCTTCTTGCGGCAAGTTCATCACAACAGAAGTGAGCATGGTGCTCGTCAAGTCCATCGCAGCACTGTTGGTCTCGTACGCAGCACTCACGCCGCTTACAAAAGTTTTCGCTCAGAGTCAGTCGGCATCGCAGGCGCCGCCAATGGAGTCGCCATCCACCATTGCGTTCAAAGGCCTGCCCGCGACACAAGAAATTGCTGCCACCATTGAGAGGCCTATTGCAGTTCGTGGTTCTGTATTGATTCTGCCGATCGCGCGCAGAAACCCGCAAGTGCCATGGCCCGCCTCGATCGCTCTTCGGCTTGGTGATGGACGACGAATCAATGGGCGTACAGCGCGCATTGAGTTGCGCGAGCTTGGGAGATCGGAGTGGGCATCTCCGAAGCAAGTCACCGCAACCACAGAGGCGAAAGGGGATGAGGACATTATTCTCTTGGCGCAACTGCCGATGGATGGCGCTGACGAAATCTATCTCGGCGATCAGAAAATCGATCCAGTTTGGATGGATGGATTGTCGAAGCCCCTCGAAGCGAGTCGAGATGATCTTTTTCTCAGCGAAGCAGATCAGCCAGATCCAGCAGCGCCAAGCGAGTATTTTCGAGC